>NZ_JARJLM010000330.1 GCF_029335485.1 Cupriavidus basilensis | reverse complement strand
ACCTGCTGCGCCAGCGGCATGTCGCCGATCTCGTCCAGAAACAAGGTGCCGCCGTGCGCCTGCACCAGCTTGCCCGGGCTGCCGCGCCGCCGCGCGCCGGTGAAGGCACCGTCTTCATAGCCGAACAGCTCCGCCTCGATCAGGGATTCCGGGATCGAGGCGCAATTGACCGCGACGAAGGGTGCGGCGCCGCGCGGCGAATCGCGGTGAATGGCGCGCGCCAGCCATTCCTTGCCGGTGCCGGTGCGCCCCAGCACCAGGATCGGGATATCGCGCCCACGCACCTTGTCGACCCGCTGCAGCACCGCCGCCATGCGGGCGTCGCCGGTATCGAGGGCGGTCAGCGCCGACGCCTGCGGCGCGGCTTTCGTGGATGCGGGCGCGGGCGCCGTGGCGCCGCGGCGGGCGGGGCCAAGCAGCGCCATCCGCGCGAACACGTGGACGCGGCTTGGCAGCGTCAGCGTCAGCAACTGGCCGGACGCCTCGCCGCCCTGCCCGAGCGCGACGCCCAGCGGCATGCCGAACAGGGCGGCAAAGTTGCGGCGGTCCAGCGTATCGGGCGACAGGCCGAGCTGGAACAGCCCGCTGCGGTTGGCGGCGAGAAAGGTGCCGTCCGCCGCGAATGCCGCCATGCCTTCGAACAGCGTGCCGACGAATTCCGGGCGCGCATGGAAACGCACCAGCACCGCATCGGTGAAATGGGTCGAGAACAGATGGTTCTCGATCATCTGCGCCGACATTCTCACCAGCGCCATGGTGTGCTTGTGGAAACCACGATGGTCGCCGCTGACATCGAGCGCGCCCAGTATCTGCCCGAACGGTCCGGCAATCGGCGCGCAGGAGCACGTGAGCAGGCGGTTGGCGCGCAGGAAGTGCTCGTCGGCATGCACCACCGCCGGCAGGCCCTCGGCCAGCGCCGTGCCGATCGCATTGGTGCCCTTGCTCGCTTCCGCCCACGACACGCCCGGCGCCAGGGCCACGCGCCTGGCCCGGTCGGCGAAATCGCCATCGCCCAGGCTGTGCAGGATCACGCCGCCGCTGTCGGTCAGCAGCACCATGCTCTCGGTGTTGGCGATCTGCGCATGCAAGGTCTCCATGACCGGCAGGGCATGCTTGTACAAGAGCTGGCTGGCGTCGACCAGATCGTGCAGCGCGCGCGTTCCCAGCGGGTGATAGTCCGCCGCGTGGGCGGCTTCCAGCCCGAAGCCGGCGGAACGCGCGTGGGCGCGGGCGATCAGGGCGCGGCGCTGCGCATCGTCGTCCGACGCCGTGGCGTGGTTGGCAAGCGTTGTGCTCATGACGGCTGGTCTCCTGTTCCGGATCCCGGCCAGGCCGGGTCAGGCCGTCTCGATGCCGGCCTGTCCGGCGGCATGGCGACCTTGCCGCCAAACCTTATCACAAGCGGCCGGCGCGACGGTTGCGCACCCTGCGGAAGTTGAGTGTAAAGTACCCGCTGCCACGGCACACGTGGGCGCAGCCGGCAGGATCAGCGCTTGCCGTCCAGCAGGTCGTTGAGGATGTCGTCGAAAGCCGACTGCGCATCCTCCAGCGCCTGCAGCGCGGCGTCGAAGGTTTGCAGCGCCATCTTCGACGGCTTGCCGGAGCCCTGGGGCGCAAACTGCCCTTGCAGCGCAGTAAAGGCCACCTGTACCTGGCGCGTCGCGCTGACCACGCGATCCATCGCCTGGGTCTCCTCGGCGCGGTTTTTCTCGTCGTTCCGAGGGGAATCCTGCTCGTTTTGCTCGATTTGGTGGTTCATGCCATCGGCTCCGTGCGCGGCCGCACCGGCCGCCGTTGATGTGAGGGCGTATCGTACAAGAACTCTCGGCCACCCAGCCCGGTCGAAGGCGGTGACCGCAAGAAAATGATGCAGGCGCCACCATGCGCTGTGCAGCCAAGGCGGAACGAACCCTCCGATCCCACCATGCCCTCCCTTCAACGCAAGGCCCTGGCCGCCGCGCTGCTGACCGCAGGCGGCTTTACCTGCTACTGGACCTATCTCACGATCAACCAGGGGCGGCTGCTGTTCGACGCGCACCGCCGCCCGCCGCGGGACCTGCCCGAAGGCGTCTCCGCCTATTCGCACGAGGTGCCCGGCGGCTTGCTGCGCGGCTACGTCTACGTGGCCCGGGAAAGCCAGGAAGCGCAGAAAGCGGACACCGTGCGCGACCTGCTGTTCTACCTGCCCGGCCGCGGCGAGGACGTGCTGGACACCATGCAGCATCTGGCATGGCTGCCGCAGGAGGTGGGCTTTGCCACCATGGACTACCGCGGCCTGGGCCACTCGGACGGCCGGCCGTCCGAAGCGGCGGCGGTAGCCGATGCCAGCCAGTTCCTGCTGCACGTGCGGCGCGCTTTCCCGCGCACGCGGGTGCACGTGGTAGGCCGCAGCCTGGGTACCGGCGTGGCCATCCAGCTGGCGGACCTGCAGGATTTCGAGAGCCTGCAGCTGATCACGCCCTACGATTCCCTGCTGGAGATCGTGCGCAAGCGCTTCCCGCTGGTGCCGCTGCGGCAGCTGATGCGCCATCACTTCGACTCCATCTCCCACTGCAAGAAGGTGGTGCAGAGCACCAAGGTGCTGCTTGCCGAGACCGACGAGGTGGTGCCGCACGAATGCTCCGAGCGCCTGATCGCGGCCTGGCCCGGCACGGTGGCGCGGGAAACGATGCCGGGCACCGACCATTCCACCATCATCGAGCACCCCGAGACCTGGCGCGCCCTGGCGGCATTCGCGCAGCAGGTTGGTCAGCCGGGCGCCGCCCCGGCCGCAACCTCGCACGCCGCGCCGGCCAGCCGCGAG
>NZ_JARJLM010000032.1 GCF_029335485.1 Cupriavidus basilensis | reverse complement strand
GCCCCTCGCGTCATGCCCGCCGTTGCCGCCCCTCTTGCCGCGACGGCGGCGCCACGGCGTGTGCCAGCCCTGCTGGTGGCCGCCCCGGCTTCGGGCCAGGGCAAGACCACGGTGACTGCGGCGCTGGCCTGGCTGCACCGCCGCCAGGGCCGCACCGTGCGGGTTTTCAAGAGCGGCCCGGATTACCTCGACCCCTCCATCCTGGCAGCCGCCAGCGGCGCGCCGGTCTATTCGCTGGACCTGTGGATGACCGGCGCCGACGATGCCGCCGCGCGCCTCGGCCAGGCCGCGGGCGTAGCCGACCTGATCCTGGTGGAAGGCGTGATGGGCCTGCACGACGGCACGCCCAGCAGCGCCGACCTGGCTCGCCATTTCGGGCTGCCGGTGCTCAGCGTGATCCAGGCCGGTGCGATGGCGCAGACCTTCGGCGCGCTGGCCTATGGCCTGGCCGGCTATGGCCTGCCGCTCCCATCCATGCAGGTGCTGGCCAACGGCGTGGGCTCGCCCCGGCACGCCGATATGCTGCGCGAAAGCCTGCCCGCCCATATTGCCTGGGCAGGGGCACTGGCGCGCGACCCCGCCGCCTCCCTGCCCGAGCGGCACCTGGGCCTGCTGGCCGCCGACGAACTGCCCGATCTCAACGCCCGGCTGGATCGCCTGGCGGATGCCCTGGCCGGGCAACCGCTCGGCGCCCTGCCGGCCGCCGTGGAGATCGCAGCGGCGCCGCCGCTGCCAGCGCTGCCGCCGCTGCTGGCAGGCAAGACCATCGCCGTCGCCCGCGACGCGGCTTTCCGCTTTATCTACCCGGCCAATCTCGACACCCTGCAGGCGCTTGGCGCACGGCTGGCGTTCTTCTCGCCGCTGGACGACCTGGCCCTGCCCGGCTGCGACGCGCTATGGCTACCCGGCGGCTATCCCGAACTGCACGCGGCGCGCCTGTCGGCCAATGCCGGCATGCTGGCCGCCCTGCGCCGCGCCCATGCCGGCGGCATGCCCATGCTGGCCGAATGCGGCGGCATGATGGCGCTGTTCGAAAACCTGGTGGATAAAGCCGGACAAAGCCACTCCATGGCTGGCCTGCTGCCGGGCGTGGTCACGATGCAGGCCCGCCTGGCGGCGCTCGGCCATCAGCAGCTCACGCTGCCCGAAGGCACCCTGCGCGGCCATACCTTCCACTACTCCAGCGCGCAGACCCCGCTGGCGCCCTACTGCCATGCCACCGTGCCGCGCGATGGCTCGCGCGGGGAGGCGGTGTTCCGGCAAGGCGCGCTGACCGCCTCCTATACGCACCTCTACTTCCCGTCCGACCCGTACGCCATCGCGGCGCTGTTCGGTGCAGCCGCGCGCGGCGGCGCGTGATCCGGCAAGCCGCGTGGCAGCGGAGGAATCAGGAGACTGGAGCGTGCCGACGCAACAGATGCGCCGCCGGCAGGGCCCGGAGCCATGCAGGCGCCGGCAGCCGCGGGCGTCGCCACGAGGCGTGGCTTACATCCGGGTGGCTCATATCAGGCAAGGGCATGGCTGCCCGGCAAATCAAGCGGCGTCGGCCCTGTCCTGCGTGCGCTGCACCGCCTCGGCAATGCCGGCCTCAAGTTGCTCCAGCCCCTTGGACAGATTGCGCATGGTGGTCTCCGAAACCTTTTCCAGCACATCCTGCAGAAAAGCCGAGCGCAGCGGCAATGCCTCCTCGACTACGCTGTGGCCAAGCGCCGACAGGGTGACATTGGTCACCCGGTTGTCGCGCTCGCTGGTGCTTCGCTCCACCCAGCCCAGTTCCTGCAATGCCTTCAACTGGCGCGTGAGTGCCCCGGGATCCATGCCGACGCGGTCTGCCAGCGGCTTCTGCGCGATGGGGCCGTCGTGGCCATGCAAGGCGTAGAGAATGCGCCAGCGCGGCAAGGGGTGGCCGATGCGCTGCTCGAAAGCCGACGCATAGGCCCGGTAAGTTCGCCCGAACTGCTGTAGAACAGCCAGGCTCTGTCGCTCCAATTCCACTCCAATCTCCTGCTTGCAGCACCGTACTGAAACGGGCGACATTACCACTTTACGAATTCGCGCCTTGCCGCCCCGATTTTCCGCCTGTTTACTCGGCAGCCATTACCGGTTTGGCGGCCCGCTCCAGCTTGACCGGAGGCACCCGCCGCGAGCGCCACAGCCCCAGCACGGCGATCACCGCGGCCAGCGCCAGGCCGACGTGGATGGCGCCGACCAGCGACAGCCGGGCCTGCTCCAGCAACAGGGCGCCATTGTGCCCGGCTGCCTGCAGTTGCGACAGCAGGCTGGCCTGCGCCGCGTGGTCGATCAGGATCTGCGGATCCGCCATGCGCGCCTGCCAGTCCGCGGCGCCGGCGCTCTGCAACGCATCGTGCACGCCGCTCAGGTAGCGGCGCGTGACCAGCGTGCCGACCACGGCCGTACCGATCATGCCACCCACCATGCGCAGCGACTGCAGCATCGCCGTGGCAATGCCCAGGTGCTCGCGGCCCGCGGTCTGCTGCGCGAACACGGTCAGGTTCGGCATGATAAATCCCAGTCCGAAGCCACCCAGCAGCATGATGCCCAGCAGCAGATGGTGCGACATCCCGCGCGTGGCCTGCGACAGGCCCAGGCAAGCCAGCGCCAGCATGGCGAAACCGGCGTACAGCATATTGTTGGGCTGGCGGATCCGCGTGATGATCCGGCCATTGATGATACTGCCCACCGTGATGCACACCACCAGCGGCGTCACCAGCACCCCCGCCTCCTTCGGCGAATAGCCGAAGCCGCCCTGGAACAGCAGCGGTGCATACAGCAGCAGCGAGAACATCGCGAAACCCACGAACACCGCCAGCAGGAACAACGGCACCAGCCCGGGATTGCGGAACATTTCCAGCGGCAGGATCGGATTCGGCGTCCGGCGCTCCCATTGCCACAGCCCCGCCAGCGCGCATACCGACATCACCAGCAGGCCGCCGGTCAGCAGCCCGAAACCGCGCTCGGGCATCAGTTCCACGCACAACTGCATGCCACCCAACCCCACGCCGATCAGCGCCGCGCCCAGCCAGTCCACCTTGATCGCACCGGCATGCGCCTGCTGGCGCAGGTGCGGCAGGTAACGCCAGGCAAACCACAGGCCCAGCAGACCCACCGGCAGGTTCACATAGAACACCGCCCGCCAGCCATAAGCTTCGGTCAGCACCCCGCCGAGCGACGGCCCGATCGCATTGGCGATACCGAAGGCCGCACTCATCATCACCTGCCAGCGCAAGCGCACATGGGAATCGGGAAACAGGTCCGGGATACAGGCGAAGGCCGTGCCCACCAGCATGCCGCCGCCAATGCCCTGCAAGCCGCGCGCCAGCACCAGGAAGGGCATGCTGGTCGCCATGCCGCACAACGCCGAAGCCAGCGTGAACACCACGATCGACGCCATCACGAAAGGCTTGCGCCCGTAGTAGTCGCCCAGCCGGCCGAAGATCGGCACCGTGATCACCGACATCAGCAGATAGGCCGTCGCCACCCAGGCGTAATACTCGAATCCCTGCAACTCCGCCACCACCGTAGGCAGCGCGGTACCGACCACGGTCTGGTCAAGTGCCACCAGCATCACCACGAAGGCGATGCCCAGCATCGCCATCAGGGACTCGCGGAATGGCAGCACCTGCCCGCTGCTATGCGCCTTGTGAGGCTGCGAAATCATTTTCTTGCCCGGTCAATGATTGTAGAGTCAACCATTATAGGACAGTGGTTGGGGTTGGGGCAGGAAAGATGTGCGGGGACAAAAGAGATCTGAGGTGCGACAAACAAAGTTGAGGTGAGGCTTCCACACCGGTCTCACGTCCATTGACGGCACCTGATATTGCGCTCACGCAATCACGCTTTGTACCCGCGCCTATTTTTATTGCACATGCGCAATCGTACATTCGTTGCAGATCAACTGGAACTGGAGATGCAATGGACTCGACCGACTCTCGACGCCCCGGACACTACGGGATAGCCCTGCTGCGAATCAGCCTGGACGATCATATGGATCGCGCACACGCTTCTGAAGTGGTTCGTCTTCGCGCTGCCGGGAACGGCCCGGTATTTCAAAAGCGTGGGCTTTTCCGGCTTCCTGGCCTACCCGGTCTTCGCCGCCGAGTTGCTTGGCGGCATCGCCCTGGTACTGGGCCTCTACGCCCGGCAGGTCGCGCTGGCGCTCGTACCTGTCGTGGCAGCGGCCGCCTCGGTCCATCTGCCCAATGGGTGGGCTCATACCAGCCCCGGTGGCGGTTGGGAATATCCGCTGTTCCTGATCGTGGCTTCGGTGTCGCTATGGCTGACCGGCGACGGCGCACTTGCCGCGCGCCGCAGTCCGCGCTTCGTTCCTGGTGCGTAAGGAGTCCAGCATGAGCGCAGCCCTTATTCTTATCAGTCATGCCCTGTGCCCTTACGTGCAGCGCGCCGCAATCGTTCTTGCAGAAAAGGGCGTCGCATTCGAACGCCGCGACGTGGACCTGGCGAACAAACCTGCCTGGTTCCTGGAGTGCTCGCCGTTGGGCAAGACGCCCGTGTTGCTGGTGGATGGCGAAGCCATTTTCGAGTCGGCCGTCATCTGCGAGTTTCTCGATGACACGCAGGCACCGCAGCTTCATCCCGGCGATCCGCTGGAGCGTGCCCGGCATCGCGCCTGGATGGAATTCGGCTCATCGCTGCTGAACACCATCGCCGCGTTCTACTCGGCCCCCGATGAAGCTGCGTTGAAGGCGCAGGCCGGGCATATCCGAACTCGCCTCGAACAACTCGAAGCCGTGCTCAGCGCCGGCCGGTACTTCTCGGGGGAGCATTTTTGCATCGTAGATGCCGTGTTCGGCCCCATCTTCCGGTACTTTGACGTGTTTGATGCCATCGACGACTTCGGCTGCACAAGCGGACTGCCGAAGCTCGCGGCCTGGCGCGGCCAGCTTGCCAACCGGCCATCGGTGCGCTCGGCCGTCGCCCCCGATTACCCGCAGCGGCTCAAGGCGTTTCTTCTCGCGCGCGGCTCCGCGCTGTCGCGGCGCATCCAGCGCCCTTCCAGGTGACAGGGGACCGCGTTCGGCAGCGCAGCAATCGCGCCGCCGTTCAAGCCCGGCACCAATGGCGAAGGCCACGAGCACTTGCTGGCGGCCTCGCGCCATCTTTCTGTTCAGACCGGCAGCAGTTCCCCATTGACAATCCACGGCGTGCCAAACCTGTCGATGAGCATGCCCCAGCGCTTGGCCCAGAAGGCGGCTTGCATGGGCATGGTCACCTGGCCGCCGCTGGCGAGCGCTGCAAAGACCTGCTCCGCTTCCTCCGTGGTCGCGTAGTCGACCGCGATGGACACGCCTTTGATGCCCTCGTATGGTAGATGCCCCGGGCAATCCCCGCCGAAGAGCATTCCCCCGCCAGGCAGCGCGAGCCGCGCATGCAGGATGCGGTGGGCAAACTCCCTGGGGATCTGCTCGGCCATGGGCGAATCGGCGCCACTCATCAATACTTCGAGCTTGCCATGGAGCGCCTGCTCGTAAAAGCGCATGGCTTCGGCACAATTGCCGTTGAATGCGAGGTATGCGATGGCTTGGGTCATGTGGGTTCCTTTTGCGATTGGGTGTCACAGGGCCGAACCGGTCGTCCCTGTCCTGGCACGACGCTTGAACCACCCGTGGATCGACAGACTGCCTCTCTTGTTACAAATCTCTCCGGCCCGGTGCCGCATCACCGCCGGGCGCAGCGTGGCATGCGAGCCGTCAGTGACGCATAGCCTGCCCGAACGACGCGTCAAGCGCAAGAAACGGCGTGCCGGCCGTGTCGTCAAATGCTGGAGATCGGCCGATGCTATGAACCGCGATGGTCCCCAGGAATGCGGGCGCCTGGTGCAAACACCGCATACGCCAGCGCCAGCGCAGCCAGGAGCGCGCCTGCGGCGCAAACGCCGGACCATCCCGCATTGGCAAAATCCATGATGAAACCAGTGAGCCTGTGGCCGCACCGATGAAATTGGCCGTCAAATCGGGCCGGCAATTCGGGATTCTCGATTTTCGTTATCGGGAAAACAGGATATCGACGCTCCCGGCATGCATGCCGGAGCCGCGAGTACCAGGGAGTGCCCCCTGCACCCCCGCTTATGACAAAATGCATGCCTCGAACAATACCGGAGTGACGTAGCAGAGCGGACGTCGATGCACCCTTGAGTCAAATTTCTGGCACCGTCCCCATCTCGCTGGTCAACGGCTTCCTGTCAGGTGCGGATCCTGCCGCCATCGAGCGGCTGGCGGAGTGCTCCGGCATTCGCCACGGCTTGCTGCGGCGGGCGGGTTCCCGCGTGACCGAGGAGCAGTTCTCGACGCTCTATCGCCTGCTCGCGACCGAACTCGACGACGAGATGCCGGGTATCTTCAGCCGCCCCTTGCGCAACGGCACGCTGAAGTACTTGTGCCTGAGCCTGCTCGATGCCCCGCGGCTGGAGGTCGCGCTGCACCGGTTCGGCCAGTTTTTCCACCTGATCCTGGATGACTTCAGGCTGGAATCCGGGCGCGACGCCGCGGGCGGCTGGGTTGCCATGGTGGCGGATCCGGCAGGTCCCGGCGTGACCGAACTCGGACGCGAACTGATGATGAAGCTGGTGCACGGCATCGCCTCATGGCTGGTGGCGAAGCGCATCCCCCTGATTGCCGCCGAATTCGATTTTGCGCGTCCCGAGCATGCGGCGGACTACCTCTACCTCTTTCCCGGGCCGGTCCAGTTCGGCAGCGAGCGGACCCGCATGCGTTTTGAAGCGGCCTACCTGGAAATGCCCGTCCGCCAACGCAAGTCCAATCTGCAGCGGTTTCTCGCGCGCGCGCCGGAAGACTGGATCTTTGTCTCCTTTGCCGAGCAGATGGTCTGCCACCGGGTCCGGCAATACCTCGCCGATTGCCTGCCCGCCATGCCGACGCTCGAGGTGGTTGCCCAGGACCTGCACTATTCCGTGCGTACCCTCTGCCGCCGGCTGGCGGAAGAGGGTACGACCTTCCAGGCGATCAAGGACGACGTCAGGCGCGATATCGCCATCCAGCGGCTCACGCGCTCGCCCGACGCGATCGCCGCCATCGCGTATGACGTCGGCTTCGACAACCCGACCGCCTTTCACCGTGCCTTCCGGCACTGGACCGGCAGCACGCCCAAGGCGTATCGCGGCATGGCCTGAGCCCTGTCGCTACGCGGCCGTGCCGGTGTCACTGTAGTGCCGGCCAAATTGCTGCCGCAGCACCAGCTTGTGCAGCTTGCCGGTGGCGGTCAGCGGCAGCTCGGGGACGAACACCACGTCGTCCGGGATCCACCACTTCGCGACCTTGCCTTCGTAGAAAGACAGCAGTTGCCTTGCATCCAGCGTGCTGCCTGCGCGCCTCACCACGACCAGCAAAGGCCGTTCGTCCCACTTTGGATGCGCGCAGGCGATACACGCCGCCAGTTCGACTTCCGGATGCGCCACCGCGATCCCTTCCAGTTCAATCGAGGAGATCCACTCCCCGCCGGACTTGATCACATCCTTGCTGCGGTCCGTGATCTGCATGTATCCGTCGGCGTCGATGGTGGCCACATCCCCGGTGGCGAACCAGCCGTCCGGCGAGAGACAGGTTTCGTTCATGCCGTAGTAGCGCTCCACCACCCAATGGCCGCGCACCAGCAGATCGCCCGCGGAGCGGCCGTCCCACGGCAGCTCGGCGCCGTCTGCGCCGACGATCTTCATTTCCACGCCCGGCACTACGCGGCCTTGCTTTGCTTCGATCTGCGCCCGCTCCTGCGCCGTTTTTCGCGCGAAGCCCTGCGTGGGCGCGAACACGGTGCCGACCGGCGACAGCTCCGTCATGCCCCAGGCGTGTACCGCCGTGATGCCAAGCTCGCCCAGTGCCGTCGCGAGTTGCGGCGGGCACGCCGCCCCGCCCACGATGACGCGCTGCAAGGTGCCGGCGCGCTTGCCCGTGCGGCGCATATGGTCGACCAGGCCGAGCCAGACGGTGGGCACGCCGGCAGAAAGCGTCACGGCTTCCTGCTCGAACAGCGCCGACAGGGATGCGCCGTCGAGCGCGGGGCCCGGCAAGACCAGTTTTGCGCCTACCAGCGGCGCGGAGAACGGCAGCCCCCAGGCATTGACGTGGAACATCGGCACCACCGGCACCACGGTGTCGGACGCCCGCAGGCACAGCGCGTCCGGCAGCGACGAGGCATAGGCCATCAGGCACAGCGAGCGATGCGAGTACAGAACGCCCTTCGGGTTGCCGGTGGTGCCGGAGGTATAGCAGAGCACCGCCGCCAGTTGTTCATCCAGGCGGGGCCAGTCAAAGTGCGCCGGCTGGCCTGCGATCAGGGCCTCATAGCTTTCGAGCGGCAAAGCCGATGCTTGCGGCAGGCCGGCGGCGTCGGACAGCATGACCCACGCCTCCACATGCGGGCAATGAGGCGCGATCTGCTCGACCAGGGCAAGGAACGAGGCATCGAAGCAGACCACGCGGTCGCGTGCGTGATTGACGATGTAGGCAATCTGCTCCGGGAACAGGCGGGGGTTGATGGTATGACAAACGGCGCCAATGCCGGTCACGCCGTAGTACAACTCAATATGCCGGTAGCCGTTCCAGGCCAGCGTGCCCACTCGGTCTCCGGCCACGATGCCCCGGCCCGTCAGCGCATTGGCCAGCTTCATGGCGCGGACATGACAATCCCGGTAGGTATACCGATGGATGTCGCCTTCGACACGGCGCGACACGATTTCCACCGCACCGGAGTGCCGCGCGGCCTGTTCGAGCAACGACGACAACTGTAGCGGCGCATACATCATCTGACCGAACAGGTCCATGTTCTTGTCTCCTGACAGGCTGGTTATGGTGGTGCCGGATGCAGTCAGCGGTCGCAGCGACGCCGGCTGCGAGGCATTCTAGAGGCGGCCGCCGGCTGCGGCACTGACAGGAATGGCCGAACTACTAACAAAACCGGCCATTCGGGAGCACGCTCACGGTAATGCGGCCAGGGCGACGCAAAGCGGCTGGATTTGTCAATGAATGGGCAGGTTTGGCTATTCCCGCGTGGCGTGGCGGGCGCTACGATCCAGGTATCCGGAGCATGCGGCGCCGCTATCCAAGCCGAAGCGCCTCGCTCCGCGCAGCCATCCCCAATATGGAGTCCCCCAACATGACCTACCGTGCCCCGCTCAAAGACATGTTGTTCGTGATGAACGAACTGGCCGGCCTGGACGCCGTCAGCAAGCTGCCCGGTTTCGAGGACGCCACGCCGGAGACCGCGCAGGCGGTGCTCGACGAGGCCGCCAAGTTCAACGAGCAGGTGGTGGCGCCGCTCAACCGCATCGGCGACACCGATCCCAGCAGCTGGAAGGACGGCGTGGTCACCACCACGCCCGGTTTCAAGGACGCGTTCCGCCAGTTTGGCGAGGGCGGCTGGCAGGGCGTGCTGCATCCGCAGGAGTTCGGCGGCCAGGGCCTGCCCAAGCTGATCGCCACCGCCTGCAACGAGATGCTCAACACGGCCAACCTGTCGTTCGCCCTGTGCCCGTTGCTGACCGACGGCGCCATCGAGGCCTTGCTGACCGCGGGCAGCGACGCGCAGAAGGCCATGTTCCTGCCCAAGCTGATCTCCGGCGAATGGACCGGCACCATGAACCTGACCGAGCCGCAGGCCGGCTCGGACCTGGCCGCGGTGCGCACGCGCGCCGAGCCGCAGGGCGACGGGACCTACAAGCTGTTCGGCACCAAGATCTTCATCACCTACGGCGAACACGACATGGCGCAGAACATCGTCCATCTCGTGCTGGCGCGTACGCCGACGGCGCCCGAGGGCGTCAAGGGCATCTCGCTGTTCATCGTGCCCAAGTTCCTGGTGAACGAAGACGGCTCGCTGGGCGCGCGCAACGATGCGCATTGCGTATCGATCGAGCACAAGCTGGGCATCAAGGCCAGCCCCACCGCCGTGCTGCAGTTCGGCGACCATGGCGGCGCCATCGGCACGCTGGTCGGCGAGGAAAACCGCGGCCTGGAATACATGTTCATCATGATGAACTCGGCGCGCTTCTCGGTGGGCATGCAGGGGATCGCCGTGTCCGAGCGGGCCTACCAGCAGGCGGTGGCCTTTGCCCGCGAGCGCGTGCAAAGCCGTCCGGTCGACGGCTCCGCGCGCGAGGCGGTGACGATCATCCATCACCCGGACGTCAAGCGCATGCTGATGACCATGCGTGCGCTGATCGAGGGCGCGCGCGCGGTGGCGTATGTGGCCGCGGCGGCGTGCGATGCGGCGCACCAGCACCCGGACCAAGCGGTGCGCGGGCAGAACCAGGCCTTCTACGAGTTCATGGTGCCCATCGTCAAGGGCTGGAGCACCGAGCTGTCGATCGATGTCACCAGCCTGGGCGTGCAGGTGCACGGCGGCATGGGCTTCATCGAGGAAACCGGCGCGGCCCAGCATTATCGCGACGCCCGCATCCTGCCGATCTACGAAGGCACGACGGCGATCCAGGCCAACGACCTGGTCGGCCGCAAGACCGTGCGCGACGGCGGCGCGGTGGCGCGCGGCATCTGCGCGCAGATCGCGGGGACCGAGGCGGCGCTGGGCGCGCACGGAGGCGCGGCGTTCGCCGCGGTGCAGGCGCAACTGGCCAAGGGGCGCGCGGCGCTGGAGGCGGTGGTGGCATTCGTGGTGGCCAACGCCAAATCGGACCCCAACGCCGTGTTCGCCGGCAGCGTGCCTTACCTGAAGCTGTGCGGCATCGTGTTCTCGGGCTGGCAGCTGGGCCGGGCGATGCTGGCGGCGGAAGCGAAGCGCGGCGAGGATCCGGCGTTCCTCGACGCCAAGATCGCCACCGCGCATTTCTTCGCGGAGCATATCCTGTCGCAGGCATCGGGCTTGCGCGACGCCATCGTGGCGGGGGCGGCGCCGGT
>NZ_JARJLM010000329.1 GCF_029335485.1 Cupriavidus basilensis | reverse complement strand
ACGGTAATGGTAAAGCCGCCGACAATGCCCGGCAGCGCTTCCGGCAACAGCACATGCCAGACGATGTGCCAGCGCCGGCACCCCATGGCCTGCGCCGCCTCCACCAGCCCCCGATCCACTTCGCGCAGGCTGATCTCGGCAATGCGGGCAAAGAACGGCGTGGCGCTGATCGCGAGCGGCACCACCGCAGCCCACACGCCGATGGTGGCGCCCACCACCAGCCGCGTGAACGGCAGCAGCGCCACCAGCAGCACGATAAATGGCGTGGCGCGAAAGCCATTGACGATGCTGCCCAGCACGCGATGGATGCGCGGCGATGCCAGCACGCCGCCCGGCGCCGACAACACCAGCACCAACGCCAGCGGGATGCCGACCGCCACCGCGATCAGCGCGGACGCTCCCACCATGGTGAGGGTGTCGAACAAGCCTTGCCAGATACGTTCAATCGTGAGCGGGGACATAACCGAGGACCTTGGCGTGTTGGGATAGTCGATGCGAGGCCAGCGTCTCGGCCGACAGGCCGGCGCCGGCAGCGGCCAGCAGCAGGCGGCCCTGCGTGTGGCCCTGGATGCGATCCAGGCCGGCATGCAGCAGCCGCGCCTGGCCGCCGAGCGCCGTGGCGATGCGGGCCAGCTCGGGCGCCGCGTCGCCGCTGCCCGTGTAGTGCAGTTCGATCAGTTGCTCGAACGCGCCATGCGCGGGCGGCGTGGGCTGCAGCAGGCGTGCCAGGTCATCGGGCAAGCCGGCCTGGAGCGGCTGCAGCAGCGCGCGCGTGGCGTCATGGCGGGGATTGCCGAATACCTGCCACACCGGGCCATGCTCGGCCACCCGGCCCCCTTCCAGCACCAGCACGTTGTCGCAGATCTCGCGGATCACCCGCATCTCGTGCGTGATCAGTACGATGGTCAGCCCGAAGCGGTGGTTGATGTCGCGCAGCAGCGCCAGGATGGACTGCGTGGTTTCCGGGTCGAGCGCCGAGGTGGCTTCGTCGCACAGCAGGATCTCCGGCCGGTGCACCAGCGCGCGGGCGATGCCAACGCGCTGCTTCTGGCCGCCGGAGAGCCGGCCGGGATAGGCGCGGTGCTTGGCTTCCAGCCCGACCAGCGCCAGCAGCGCTTCCACCCGCTGGGCGATTTCCGCGCGCGGCACGCCCGCCACCTTCAGCGGCAGGGCCACGTTGTCCCAGACCGTCTTGGCGGACAGCAGGTTGAAATGCTGGAAGATCATGCCGATGCGCCGCCGCAGGCTGACCAGGCCGCGTTCGTCGAGCGCACCGATGTCGTTGCCGTCCACCAGCACGCGGCCGGTGGTGGGCCGCTCCAGCCGGTTGATGGTCCGCAGCAGGCTGGACTTGCCGGCGCCGCTGCGCCCGATGATGCCGAAGATGCGCCCGGCCGGAATCTCCACGCCGATATCCCGCAGCGCATGCACGTCGCCCGCCGGCGAGTGGAAGACCTTGCCCAGGTGCTCGAAGGAAACCGACCCGGCGCCGGACGGACCGGGCCGCTGCGCGGCTTGCGCTACCGCGTGCCCGGTGGCACGGTCGCCGGCGAAAGGCGCCGGCGCGGCGCGCTCGCGCCGATGGAGGGAGCTTGGCGAGTTCATGGTGTCACGGTTTCAGCCACGGCAGGCTGTAGAGTTTGCCGTTGTTGGCGAAGGACTTGCCCAGTTGCTGCCGTACCGCGGGCGACGTCTGGTAGATCCTCACGAAGCGGGCGATGCGCGGGTCGCCGGCGTTGTCCTGCCGGCTGACGAAGCGGATGGCGAAGTAGAGATCGTCCACGCCAGAGTAGAGCAGGCCGGCACCGGCGATCTGCGGTTTGCCGGCATTGACGAAGTGCGCCGGGTAGCCTTGCGCCAGGTCTACGTCGTCAAGCGCGCGCACCAGTTGCGGGCCTTCGATCTCGACGAACCCGAGCTTCTTCGGGTTGGCGACGATATCGTCGAGCCCGCCGCGCGCGCCCACGCCGTCGCGCAGCTTGATCAGTCCGGCCTTCTGCAGCAGCAGCAGGCCACGGCCCTGGTTGACCGGGTCGTTGGCCACGCCGACGCGCGCGCCTTCCTTGAGTTCGTCGAAGCGCTTGATGCGGCTGGAGTACAGGCCGATATTGGGCAGCACGCCGACGGCGACGCTCCTGAACGCATAGCCGCGCTCCCTGACGGCGTTGTCGAGGAAGGCCTGGTGCTGGAAGTAATTGAGGTCGAGATCGCCGGCGGCCAGGGCCACGTTTGGCGTGGTCCAGTCGGTGAGTTCCACCACCTTCACGTCCAGCCCCTCTTTGCGCGCTTCGGCGGCGGCGACTTCGACGGAGTCGGCCAGCGAGCCGGGCGTGACGCCGATCCGCAGCGGCGCCGCATGCGCTGCGGCCGCCATGGCGAAGGTGGCGGCGGCAACAGCGAGTAGTCGTTTCAGTTTCATGATCTTCAATGCCTCTTGTGCTTTCGGTGTCTTCAGTGGTTTCATTGCATTCAGTATGGCGAGCGGCGCTCAGTCCCGGCCACGGCGGAACCCTGCCGCCGCATGCCGCGCCGGCAGGGTGTCGTCCCCGGCAAACAGTTTGCGGCGCAGGCTGCCTTCGGCATAGGCGGTCTTGTACAGGCCGCGGTTCTGCAACTCCGGTACCACCAGGTCCACGAAGTCCTCGTAGCTTTCCGGCACTACGGTGCGGCTGAGGTTGAAGCCGTCGATGCCGGTCTCCTCCACCCACGATTGCAGCTCGTCGGCGACCTGCCGCGCATCGCCCACGATGGCGGGATAGCGGCCGCCGAGCTCGAACAGTTCGAGCAGCTTGCGGCGCGTCCAGCCATGCTGCTGCGCGGTGCGCGTGGCGGACTCGATGGCATTGCCGCCGCCATAATCCACCGGCGCGTCGAGATCGTATTTGCCGAAATCCACGCCGGTGCTCGCGGCGAAATGCGCAAGGCCGGCTTCGCGGCTCGCGTAGTCCTTGTACTCGGCGTATTTCTGGCGGGCTTCGGCGGCGGTGCGGCCGGGCACCACGGCGGTGCCGGCAAAGATCCTGATGTCGTCCGGGCGGCGCCCGGCCAGCACCAGTTGCTCGCGCAGCGCCTTGACGGTGCTGCGCGCGGCCTCCTTGCTCGGCGGCGAGATGAACACGCACTCGGCATGGCGCGCGGCAAACTGCTGGCCGCGCCCGGAGCTGCCGGCCTGGAACAGCACCGGCGTGCGCTGCGGGGAGGGTTCGGCCAGGTGATAGCCTTCGACGTTGTAGTACTTGCCGGCGTGCCGCACCTTGTGCACCTTGCCGGGGTCGGCGAACACGCGCGCGGCCTTGTCGCGCCGCACCGCGCCGTCTTCCCAGCTGCCTTCCCAGAGCTGGTAGAGGACTTCCAGGTATTCGTCCGCGCGGTCGTAGCGCTCGTCGTGCGCGATCTGCCCGGCGAGGCCCATGGCGCGCGCGGCGCTGTCCAGGTAGCCGGTGACGATATTCCAGCCGACCCGGCCGCGCGTCAGGTGGTCCAGCGTGGAGAAGCGGCGCGCCAGCAGGTAGGGCTGCTCGTAGGTCAGGTTCACGGTGACACCGAAACCGAGGTGCTGCGTGACCGCGGCCATGGCCGGCACCAGCAGCAGCGGATCGTTGACCGGCAGCTGGATCGACTCGCGCAGCGTCGCGTCCACATTGTTCTGGTAGACGTCGTAGACGCCGACGATATCGGCGATAAACAGCCCGTCGAACAGGCCGCGCTCCAGCGTGCGTGCCTGCCCGGTCCAGTATTCCAGCGTGTTGTAGCCGGTCGAGCGGTCGCGCGGGTGCGTCCACAGGCCGTGATTGATATGCCCCACGCAGTTCATGTTGAAGGCGTTGAGCAGAATTTCCTTGCGTGCCATTACAGCGCTCCGTGCCGGCTGGGAAGCCGGTCGTTGAGATAGAAGTTGCCCACGGCGTGATACTTCCAGCGCACCGGGTCGTGCAGGGTGTGGGTGCGCGCATTGCGCCAGAAGCGGTCCAGGCCCAGGTGATCGAGCGTGGCGGCGGTGCCGCCCAGCTCGAACAGCTTGCTGCCCGCCAGCAGCGAGGCGGTGGTGGTCAGCACGCGCGCCTCGGCGACGGCGATGGAAGCCTCGGCCACGCTGCGCTCGGTGGGAGCAAGCTGGGCGGCATCGACGATGCGCCCGGCGCGGCGCACCAGCGCCTCGGCGGCGCGCAGGCGTACCGAGACGTCGCCCACCTGGTGAATGGTGAGCGGGTCTTGCGCCGCGCGGTCCACGCCGGCATCCACCCAGGGCCGGGCGCGCTCGCGCACGAAGGGCAGGGTCGCCTCGAATGCCCCGCGCCCGATGCCGAGGTCGATGGCGGCGTGCAGGATCTGCGCGACCGGGCCGATCGTGGTTGGTGTCTCGAAGGAAGCCAGGAAGGGCACCACCCAGTCCGCCTGCACGCGCACGTGATCGAACGAGACCGAGCCGCTGCCGGTGACGCGCTGGCCGAAGCCGTCCCAGTCGTCGACGATGGACACGCCCTGCGCGCGGCGTGGCACGAAGGCAAGGTAGGTGACCTCGCGCCCGTGCTCTTCGGCGACGGCCAGCGTCGGGATCCAGTGCGCGTAGAGTGCGCCGGTGCAGTAGAACTTCCTGCCGTCCACGCGCCAGCCGTCGCCGTCGGGCGTGAGGCGGGTGCGGCGCTTGAAGTCCTTGTGGCCGATTTCGGCAAGGGCGTTGCCGAAGCGCTCCCCGGCCAGCGCGCGCTCGTAGAAGAACCGCTTCTGCGCGTCGCTGCCACCCACGCGCAAGACTTCCAGCGCGTAGAAATGGTTCTGCGGGATCTGGCCGAGCGAGCCATCGGCGGCGGCGATGATGGCGATGACCTCGGCCAGCGTCACGTTGGACACGCCGGCGCCGCCGTACTCGCGCGGCACCGTGATGCCCCACAGGCCGCTGGCGCTGAAGGCGTCCAGTTCGGCCCAGGGCAGGTGGCGCTCGCGGTCGCGCAGCGCTGCCCCGGGCGCGAACTGCGCCGCCAGCCGGCGCGCGGCCAGGATGGCATCCGCATCGTCTCGGATCGACTGGGGCGGCTGCGCGGGCGGGGCGGCCGGAGCGGGGCGGCTATCGGTGGGAACCGGGGACAGGAGCACGGACATATCAGTTCCAGGAGTGCCGCGCGGGCAGCACGTGGTTAAGGTGGTAGTTGCCGATCAGGTGCGTTTTCCAGCGCACCGGGTCGTGCAGGGTGTGGGTGCGCGCGTTGCGCCAGTGGCGGTCGAGGTTGTGCTTTGCCCGCGTGGCGGACGAGCCGGCCAGCTCGAACAGCTTCTGGCTGGCTTCCAGCGCGATTTCGGTGGTCAGCACCTTGGCCTCGGCCACGGCCACCGAGGCCCGGGCGCTGGCTTCGGCATCCAGCGGCCGGGCGGCGATGGCATCGAGCGTGCGGCCGGCTTCGAGCAGCACTTCGCGCGCGGCGTGCACGTCGATCTGCAGGCGGCCGACGTCCTGGATGATGTAGGGGTCCTGCGTGGCATGATCGATGCCGGCGTCGATCCAGGGCCGGGCATGCTGGCGCACGAAGGCGATGGCATCGGCCAGCGCGGCTTCGGCGATGCCCTGGTCGATGGCGGCCTGGATCAGCTGCGAGGTTGGCCCGTACAGGCCGGGCCGGTCGGCCAGCTGCCAGATCGGCAGCACATCCTCCGGGTTGACCGGCACGTTGTCGAACACCACGCTGCCGCTGGCGGTGGTGCGCTGGCCGAAGGAGGACCAGTCGTCGACGATGCTCAGGCCCCGCACCTCGCGCGGCGTCCACACCTGCACGCTGCGGCCCTGCCCGTCGAGCGCGCGTGCCGGCACGCGGTGCGCGAACAGCGCGCCGGTGGAGTAGAAGCGCTGTCCGCTCAGCCGCAGGCCCTGCGCGGTTTCGGTGAGGCGCGTGGTGCCTTGCAGGATGGTCTGGCTGTTCCCTGAGCGGCGTTCCGGGCCGGCGTTGCCCAGGCGCGCGCCGCTCAGTATCTCGCCATAGAAGCGGCGCTTCTGCGATTCGCTGCCGATCTCGCGCAATACACCCAGCAGGCCGAAATGGTTTTGCGGAATCTGGCCGAGCGCGGGGTCGGCGGCGCACAGGATGGCGAAGACTTTGGCCAGCGTGGCGTAGGACACCCCGGCGCCGCCGTATTCGCGCGGCACGGTGATGCCGCCCAGGCCGCTCTCGGACCAGCGGTCCAGTTCCTCCCACGGCAGGCGGCGTTCGCGGTCCCGTTCGGATGCGCCGTTGGCGAACACGGCCGCGAG
>NZ_JARJLM010000328.1 GCF_029335485.1 Cupriavidus basilensis | reverse complement strand
CCGTTGAAGATCGCGCCCTGCCACGTATGGGCACTGGCAAGCGTAAAATCTGACGAGTTGCTCATGGCAGATGTCTCAAGTAATAGTCAAGTAGTAGTCAAATGCAGCCGTCTCCGATCGCCGTGGCGAGCACCTCGCCACATCGACGGAACGTTGGAACACCGCTGATCTAGCGATGACACCAGTTGATGTCGGCGCTGTCAGTCTCTTTCCGCAGGTCGCTGCAGCAACAGCAATGCGGCAATAGCAGAGATGATGGTGATAGGAATGCTGGCGCCGATGATCGTGCTTGCGTTCTTGCCCATTGCCAGCAGTTGTCCGGCCAGCATCGGCCCGGCAATCGCACCAAGCCGTCCCACCGCGACGGCGGCGCCCACACCGGTACCGCGCACCGCCATCGGGTAATACGCGGCCCCCAGCGCATACAGCACGGATTGCGCGCCAGTGACAAACAGGCCAGCCAGAAACGCACCGAACGCCGTCCACGCCATTCCGGAGGCGGCCGCCATGGTGGCGAGAGCGACGATGATCCCGACATACATGCCCGACACCACGGCTCGCGGATGACCCCGGTCCATCAGCATGCCGATGCCCAAGGCACCGGCACTGCCACCGATGTTGAAGATGATCTGCACGACACCAGCCTGCGCCCGGGTCAAGCCATTCGCCACCATGAGCGACGGCAGCCAGTTCAGCAGGAAATAAAGCACAATCAGCGTGAAGAAGTAGCTGATCCAGAGACAACAGGTTGCTGCCGCGCGACGTTCAGCGAACAGCGCCCAGGCCACGGAAGGCGGCTTGACGAAATTTCCCTCCGGTCCGTCGAAGCGCCGCGGCTCTGGCAGCATCAGCAGCATCGGCACCACGAGCAGCGGCCCTAAGCCGCCGACATAGAAAATGTGACGCCATCCCGTTTCGCCGGCAGAGACGATGCCGATTACCGCCGCAATGGCACCGCCGAGTGGGATGCCACAGTACATGATGCTGACAGCGGTATTGCGCAGACGGGCAGGCACCGCTTCCGAGCAGATCGCGATCAAGTTTGGCATTGCGCCGCCCAGTCCCATGCCGGTGGCCACGCGAATGGCCACCAGGCTCCAGAAGTCCCAGGCGTGTGCCGTGCCGATAGAAAAGATCCCGAATAGCGCCGTGGCCATGATCAGCACGCGTTTGCGACCAATGCGATCGGCCAGGCGTCCGCCAAGTATGGCACCCGGCAACAGGCCAAATGTACCGGCGCCGAAGGCCAACCCCATCTGGCTAACAGACAGCCCGAACTCGCGTGCCATGCGGGGCGCCGCGACGCCTATCGATTGCAGGTCGAGTCCTTCCAGTAGCGCGACGACAAAGCATAGGCCGAGGGTCAGCGCCACGCCCGCGGCTGGCTTGGTGCGTACTACGGTTGATGATTGCATGGTGGTTCCTTGATCGAGGCTGTATCAGATGCGGAGGAAGTTCGCAGTTTTATTTATGAGGTGATATATCGGCGCGACGTCCAGGTTGCGCTCTGGCGGGAACATGTGTGTCCGGATGGCAGGTCAGTGGGCCATGACCGTCCGAAAGCCGCTATGCGCGGTCGGCATGTCAGGCTCCTGAGGCTGACGGGCGGAGGCGCGATATCGGACGCAGAAGTCGGCGGAGCACAAGAACGAGCCGCCCTTGATCAGTCCAGGAGCACGGGACTCGCTCGCGGAGACGCCGAATCCTGCGCCGTGAAATTGCGCTCGACCACTCCAGTCGTCGGCGGTCCACTCCCAGACGTTCCCGATCAAGTCGAACACGCCAAAGCCATTGGCCGCGTAGCAGCCGACGGGAGCGCGGCCCGCATGGCCATCCTCGGCGGTATCGATGTAGGGGAAGATGCCTTGCCAGAAATTTGCGCCCGGCCGGCCGGTCTGGGAGCGCGGCCCCCGTTCGATGCGCTCCCCGCGACCGTGCGCCTTGGCTGCGTACTCCCACTGTGCCTCAGTGGGCAACCGATGCCCCAGCCATTGCGCATAGGCCTCGGCGTCCGCGCGGGTAACCTGGACGACCGGTTCATTTTCTCGCCCGCGCAAGTCGCTTCCGGGGCCATCCGGGTGACGCCAGTCGGCACCCTGCACCTCGTGCCACCAGCTTCCGTAGGCAACTTCTTCCCGGGGCAGCGGCTTCCGAAAGACGATACCTCTGCCTCGCCGTTCGGCCTCCGTGACGTAACCCGTGCTGTGCGCAAACGATGCGAACTGCGCGTTGGTGACTTCGGTGCGATCGATCCAGAAGCTCTCGACGGTTGCTTCACGCAGCGGCCGCTCCTCCGCGTAGCCCTCCGTGGAGCCGAGTGTGACGCGGCCTCCTTCAACCCGAATCATGCCCGCGTATCTTTCCTTTCCCCAGCCCGGTGGCAACCCCGAGTACACGCGGCAAGCTCGCTCGCTGCCGAGTGCGTCGGTGGGCGGCGCCTGTACGGAATCGGAGACCATTGCCATGGCGCCGGCGGCCGCGAGCACGGTGGCCACCAGCACGGCGAGGACCGTCGTTGTCTTCATGGCGCCGGGGCTCTCAGTTCTTGCAGCGGCGTGTGTACCACCCCGACGCGGGCTGCGTAGGCCTCGTATTCCGCTGCCAAGCGGGCTGCGCGCTCCGGATGCACCTCGCTCAAGTCGGTCGTCTCGCCCCGGTCGCGACGCAGATTGAAGAGTTGCCATCGGTTGTCGCCGAACGGCGGCTGCATCGACACCAGCTTCCAGTCACCTTGGATGACATAGCGGCCCGTGAAGAGCTCATCGGCGAGTATCGCGTCGCTTGAACGAGGACCGCTGGAGACGCGATCCTGTAGCCGCGAGACCAACGATCTGCCGGTGATCGGATAGGCGAACTGTCCTTTGCGATGCGAGTTGCTATGGTCGATTCCGGCAAGTTCGAGGAAGGTGGGAAGCAGGTCGGTGACGTGGGTCAGATCGCCCAGTGCAGGTTTCGAACGGATCTGGCGCGGCATTCTGACAATCAACGGGGCAGTCACCCCGCCTTCGACCGAGAAGCCCTTCCAAAGCCGAAACGGCGTGGCACTGACTTCCGCCCATCGCTCGCCATACGTCACGTTCGAGAGCGGACGCCCTATGTTATCCAGCGCATTGTTGACGTTGGGGTTGTTCGGAAAGAAGTTCGGTCCACCCTCGGCGCCATTGTCGGAGGCAAAAACGATCAGCGTGTCATCGTAGATGCCACGCTGCTTCAAGTAGCCGATGAGCCGTCCGATGTGGCGATCCATGTTCTCGACCATGGCCGCGTACACTTCCATCTTGCGTGCTTCCATGGCGCGCTGCTGCTTCGTCAGGTCGGCCCAGCGCGGGTGGCCCTGAAGCTGAGGCAAGCCGGGGCTCGGAGTGAAGTCGGCGGGAATCAACCCAAGCTTTTTCTGTTTGGCGATACGGCGGGCACGAATGGCTTCGTAGCCTTCATCATATCGGCCGCCATACCTGGCGATGTCGGCGTCGGGCGCCTGCAGCGGCCAGTGCGGCGCGGTGAAGGCGAGGTACGCAAAGAACGGTTTGCCGTCGTGGCGGTTCTCGTCGATGTACGAGATCAGCTTGTCCGTATAGTTCTTCGACGCGTAGAAGTCCGGGGGCAGGCTGACCGGCTTGTCGTCCTCGGTGTAGCTGGAGGCAAGGTCGGCGACGATCGGTTTTCCCGGCACCTGCGCGAAGTGCGATCCGGCGCCCTGCAGTAGCGCAAACGAACGCTCGAATCCCTTCGCGTTGGGGAAAGAAGCGGGACGGAGCACTGTCCGGCGGCCCGCGTTGGCTGCCGGGTCCGCCGGCGTACTCGCGAGATGCCATTTGCCGGCCATATATGTGTGATAGCCGCCGTCCTTCAGCAATTGTGGCAGCGATGGTACGCGCTCGTTCAGATAGCCCTCGTATCCGTCCGGTGCGTGTTCATAGTTGTAGGTGTTCTGCTTGCCCCAGGGCGCGGTATTGGTCGAGATCGCCGTGGCATTGACCTCGGCCATCGAACCCAGACCCGCAAGGTGATGATCGGTTCCCGACATCAGCATCGCGCGGGTGGGCGAGCAGGTCGCGCCGGTGTGGTAGTTCGTCAGGATCCGGCCCGAGGCGGCAAGTGCATCCAGGTTCGGTGTGTCAATCTCCCCGCCCATGGCGCCAATGTCGCTATAACCCAGATCATCGGCGAGGATCATCACGATATTCGGCCTCGCAGCCCGCACCGGTTGCGGCTGCGCAGCTTCCCTGGCACTGCCATCGCTGAAGGCAGTCACTGGCAACAAGCCGCCGAGTGCGAGCGAAACCACCGCTTTCCAGTGCATTGTTGTCTCCGTCGTTGTTATCTGTGATTTGTTAGCGGAGACGATCTTCGGGTGTAACCGGATAGCGATGCTATTGGCCCTTGGTACAATTGACCGTACTTCCGTGACAGTGGATTAGTTGACTCCAACGTTGTCAAAGTCCTCTGCTCTATGCCGCTGATTCTCCGCACAGCGTTGCTGCGTCGCCTTGTGATCATTCTTTTCCTCGCTCTGGCCGGGCCGGCTGGAGCGGCGCCGGAACGTGTGCTCGCCGTGATCTATGCCGGTGGTTATGCGCCCTGGTACGCCTCCTTCATCGAGACATTGCGGCTCGCGCTGCTTGAGGGGCACCCGGAACTGGTGCTGGACGTGGAAACCCTGTCCAAACGCACGGACGGTTCGACACGTGACGGCGGAGTACCTGACTGGCTGCTACAGAAGTACGCTGATCGGCATTACGATGTTGTTGTGGCCTACAGCCCCCAGCTTGCTTGGAGCGCGGTCGCACTGCGCGACCGCCTGTGGCCGCGCGCCGCAGTGGTGACATCGGTACGTGGAGACGCCGAAATGCAGGCACTCGCCGAAGCTCCCCGTGTTTCCGGCATTCTGCTGGAGGACAGGGTGGCGTCGACCGTCAAGCTCATTTTCGAGCTGCTGCCTGCCACCGAGCACTTGGCCGTCGCGGTGGAGACCCTCGATGCGGACCCTTGGCGCACGTCCTGGCGGCGCGGGCTTGCGATGATCGATCGGCGTGCCCGATGGGTTGATTTGAGCGGGCTCACCGTGGCGCAATTGCGCGAACGTGTGGCTGCGCTGCCACCTCACACCGCAATCTACTTTGCAGCACCCGGCGTGGCGATGAATGGTGAAGTTCGCGCGGGCCGGGAGGTGGTCGGCCTTGTCAGTGAGGTGGCAAATGCGCCGCTTTTCGTCGATGTCTGGCCGCTCGTCGGCACGGGCGCTGTCGGTGGGCGCCTGAGTTCTCCGCGGGAGATCGCGACTCAGATGGCATCGCAGATCGAGCGGATATTGGCGGGGACGCCTCCTGCCGTCGTCGGCTTCGAGGCGCAGTGGCCGACGAAGCTGCAGTTCGATTGGCGCGCCATGCAGCGCTGGCATATCGACGAGGCACGGCTGCCCAACGGAAGCGATGTGATGAACAAGCCGCCGGGACTTTGGGAAGCGTACCGGACTCAGGTCCTGGTCGGCGTGTCGGTGATGCTTCTGCAGAGCGCGTCGATCGTGAGCCTGCTGATCGAGCGCCGACGCCGTTACCGGGCGGAACTTCGCGCACGCGAGCATCTGGCCACCTTGGCCCGACTGAACCGCGGTGTTGCGCTGGGGGCGCTGTCCGCTGCACTGGCACATGAAATCAACCAGCCCCTTGGCGCGATTCTCGCCCACGCCGAGACAGCCGAATTGCTGCTGGCGCAGCCCCATGATGCCGATGCGCATGCGGCACTGCGGGAATTGTTGTGTGCGATCCGTGAGGATGACCAGCGAGCCGCTGAAGTGCTCACGCGATTGAAAGCGTGGATTGCCAATGCCTCTGGGGTACTGGAGCCGGTGGCGCTGAATCCGTTGATCGTCGAGGTGGGGCGCATGCTCCAGACCGAGCTACGCCTGCGCGAGACCGAACTTCGCCTGTCGCTCGCGGCGAGCTTGCCACTTGTATTGGCCGATGGCGTGCAGGTACAGCAGGTGGTGCTGAACCTGGTGCTCAACGCACTGGACGCACTGCGACAGGTGCCGACGCGGCGCAGACTGATCGAGATCGGCACTGCCCAGGTGGCTTCGGGAAAGATCGAGGTGACGGTCCAGGACAGCGGTCCGGGTCTACCCATCATACCGCCGGCGCAGCTCTTCGAGCCTTTCTTCACAACCAAGCCGGAAGGACTGGGGGTCGGGCTAGCGATCAGCGCGGCAATCGTTGAGCGGCACGGTGCGCGGCTGGAGGTTGACAACCCCGACGAAGGGGGCGCGCGTTTTCGTTTCTCGCTCCGCGTGCATATGGCGATGTGACCATGGATCGTGACGCGATACCCTGCCTGCATCTCGTCGATGATGACCCGCGTTTTCGCAGCGCGCTGGCGCGGTTGCTGCGGACCATGGGCTATAACGTGAGGGAGTATGAGTGCGCCGAGTCGTTCCTCGCCGCACCGCCTGGCGGGGCTGGATGTGTGTTGCTAGATATCCGCATGCCGGGAATTTCGGGACTCGAATTGCAGGCTGAAATGGCTCGGCGGGGCATGATTTTGCCCATCGTTTTCCTCACTGGCCATGGCGATATACCGATGAGCGTCCAGGCCCTGCGCGCGGGGGCGGAGGATTTTCTGACCAAGCCGGTCAAACGATCGGCTCTTCAGGTGGCGGTCGAGCGGGCATTAGAGCGGGAGGTTCGGCAGCGCGCCGTTGCCGATGCGCGGCGGCTCCGGGAAGAGCGGCTAAGCCAATTGAGTCCGCGGGAGCGTGAGGTCGCGCAGCTGTTGTCGGCGGGGTTGCTGAACAAGCAGGTCGCGTACCAACTCGGGACCACGGAGCGCACGGTCAAGGCCCACCGTGCCAAAGTCATGGACAAGCTCGGGATTCACAGCGTGGCAGAGTTGGTACGGCTGATGGAGGATCCTACACGGCCAGCCTCCTGATGAATGATGGGGGATAGCATTGCGCCAGACCGTTTCAGACAGATTACTGAATGGTGGCCAATTGCTGTTCGAGTGCGGATGCTACCCGGCTCAAGGTGTCTTCGATGTGGTTGCGCTGCAGCCGGTCCGTCTTTTCCTTGTCTGCCACGATCTGCTCCGGCCTTCCACTAGGTAGAGTGCCACGCCCTCCCCAATTGAACGTATGACGGGATCAGCTCAGGCGGTCTGCACGAAGTCCAGCAGTCTGGTCGCTCAGGGTTTCGCGTCATTCAGATATTCGTCGCGCTCCCGAGATAACCGTCGAGATGGTGGCGTGGAAACGCCGCAGGCTGCGATGTACCCTCAAGCAATGCGCCCATATCTCAAGGAGACATTATCGTGGCGCGCGACGAGTATCTGGCCGGGCGGACGCCGAGGACATGGTTGCGTGCTAAGCGATCCTCAACATCCGTTCGGCCCCTTCGACGGAGCGATAGGACGCACTCGGCATGGCCAACGGTCCGCTTCGCACGCTCGAGCACCGCGTTGTAGCCGTTGTCGCTCTCCATCAGGTCGGAGAGGGCATAGGGCCGGCCCAGGATGTGTACAAGATGGCTCATTCACTATCTTCTGCGTTGGCAAGCCAACGGCGCCGCTCGGCGATCACAGCGGCTTCGGCACGGGTGAACCGGTCGCACTCCCGGATCGACAGCACGGGGAGGAGGCGCAGTGGCAACAGCTTCAGCCTGCAGCGGCCATAGCCCAGCGCGGCGGAGTGCCGAACCTCGGCGGCATACTCTTCCGGGTCCGAGTCGCGCGGGCGGAGGGTCGCCCGGCTGCACTCCGCGCACTGGCACGGGTACATGGTCGTGCGGTTCCTAGTAGTTCGGGCGGTAGGGCACGCCGGCATTGAAGCGGCTCTGCCAATGGCGCAGGTAGCGCCTCGCCAGGTCGGGCCGGTCCCAGATCACCAGCACGTTCTCGCTGTTTCGTCGGGCCGCGGCATCGCTGTAGTTGAAGCTGCCGGTTTCGACCGTGCGGCCGTCGACACAAAGGAATTTGTTGTGGTGAATCGCAAACGTGCTCACGGTGCGCACCGGGATGCCCGCGGTGACTGGCACACCGAGCGCGGCGGCGGCCTTGCCGCTGCGGTCCTCCGCCAGGTTGTTCCGCTGGTCGACCACCATCTGCACATCCACGCCGTGCCGGCGGGCGTCCAGCAGCGCTTTCGTGATGGGGCGGAGGTGAAGCTGTACGCGGAGATGCGGATCGATTGTTTGGCCGAGTGAATGACCTTCAGGACCAATTCGTGCGCTCCCGCATCGGGCGAGAAGGCGGCCTCGATATCGGTCGAAGTGGTGAGGACGGCAGACGTCGCTTCGGGAAAACCAAAGCTGAACGTGTGTGCAAGCCCTGGCAGCAGCGTTGCTGCGACCAAGGCAGCCGCGGCAAGAGGATGTTTAGGCAAAGGATGATCCTTCGGGGTGGCGACGGCGGGTGGGTTCGTTCATTGTTGTCCGCAGTCGCTGGCGGGGCGGTTCAAATAGCAGGGGAAAAGCGTATCCATTCGGTAGTCCGTCTTCAGCGAGAGGGCGACTGCAGGTCGTCGTAGTGCTGGTTGCCCGTGTCGTGCAGGGCCGAGGAAACCAGGAAGACGAGGATCGACAGGATGATCCCGAGCGACCAGGACTCGCAGGCATAGCCGACATAGGCGCCCATGAGCGTGTGGAGCGCGGTCGAGATCCAGCCGATGAGCCGGCGCGCACGCTGGCTCGACAGCACGAGGAAGCCGACCAGCGCCGCGAGGGCCAGGCTGGCGTAGGGATTGATGCCGATCATGACGCTGGCCGCGGCGGCGAGCATCCCAGTTGCCATGCATTCGAAAAAGACGACCGACGACCAGTACTGGTTCGCATCCTGCGCCGACGCCTATTCGATCGTGGCGGCGATCCGGTCGCAGGTCCTTGAGCTGGCCAAGCCCATCAACTTGCTGACATCCTCGCTCGAGCGGCCAGCGAGCAGCTGGCGCCGGCAGAATGTATTGCGCAGGATTCGGGGGCTCATGTCGTCTGCCTCGAAAGCGATGGTTTCCAGCGCGGCGCGCACAATCTTGCCCAGGCTCATCTCCGTAATCGGCGTGCCGCCGGCCTTGAGCGAGAACAAGAGATCGCTGGCGATCGGCAGGGTGGCGCGACGTACGAGCCAGGCCGAAAGGATGGGAACGGCGAACGCGTCCAGATGCACGGTGCGGGCATCACGCGTGCCGTGCGCGGGAACATGCAGATAGGGCGGCGCGGCTGCGGGCTGCAGGTCGGCCACCTGGGCAGATCGGCCCTCTGCAACCGTGATGCCGGTGCCGAGAAAAAAGGCGACGATGGCCCGGCTGCGCAGCGTTGGCAGGTCGTCGCCGGCGTGCGGCTGCACATGGGCCTGCAGCTGGCCATCGGCGTCTTCCAGGAGGAAAATCGGCAGGGGATCGTCTTGGGGCCACTGGCCGTCGCGTACCAATTGCTCGGCAGGGTTGCCTTGTCGTACGCCGATGGCCACCAGGTGGCGGCACAGCCGGTCGAGCAGCTTCAGGTATCGCATGCGGGTGGCAGCGGTGTAGCCATTGGCCTCCGGCGCCTGCCAGAAGGCATCGATGTGGTCGGAGCCGAAGGTGGCCAGGGTGACTCCGGCCACCAGCAGGTGCCGTCGGAAGCGTTCGAACATCGCCTCGTGCTGGACGATGGACCGCGCGGAGAACGGGCGCCGGTCCGCGCCGGCGGCCTCGCGGGCTTGCCAGTCGGCATAGGCCAAGGTGGGATTGGTTAGCCAGAGGCGGTCAGATCTGTCCATGCCAGTATTTATATACTGAAAACCAAGCTCCCAACACCTTACCGCCTCTGCGAGGCGGCATTCGCTCCCAGGGAAGCGGGGGTGAGACAAACAGCAAGCTGTAAAGTCGCTTGCGGTGCGACGAGGCCCTGTGCCGTGCGTAGCGCGGATAGCGGGCGTCGAGCATGTCCGCGATCGCCTGTGGACGACACTCGTCTTCGGGCGGGCATTTGAGCAGATGCGTGTCCGCGCAGAAATGCAGGATCTCCTGCAGCAATTCTTCGCGGCGCGCAGGTGGGAAATTCAGATGTCGGGCCTTTGTCCATTGGCGGTAGCCCGCATGCGCGAGTGCCAAGAGGGCGCCGGGTGTGCCGTCCAGCGTGGCGGCGAGGGTGTTGGCTTGAAGCCGCAGGGACTTGGTGATTGTCATCTTGGGAGATTTCCTCAGTCGGCTGGTTGACCGGCATCTCCAATATTACCCGCGATGAGACCGCAGCAAGCCGATGCCACCTCGGGCGCGATTCGACTACCAAGACGCTGCGGCGTGCTCGCTATGGGCATATTGCTGGCACGGCGTCGCTCGGCGTTTGGCCTTGCGCCAGCCCGCCGATCCATTCGTTCGGCGCTCCAGCATGGATCAACACCGTGATGCCACGATCGACGCCTACCGCCGCGGTGCATCAACACGCCAGTTTGCACTTAGCGCGTGCCAAAGGAGCGATATCAAGCGGCCAAGCCCAGATGCTCTACCAGGATCACGCTGCCGATGCCGATTAGGATCAGGCCGCCTAGTGCTTCGGCCCGCTTGCCCACCTTGGCACCGATTACCCGCCCCAGCATCACGCCGATGGTCACCATCAGCATCGTGGCCAGGCCGATGGTGATTGACGTGGAGACGATGTTGACATTGACGAAGGCCAGTCCGGCGCCCACTGCCATGGCATCGATGCTGGTGGCGAAGCCCGTAATGGCCAGCACCCAGAACGAGTGAGAGTTTGGCTTTTCTTCCTCCGGGGCGTCGGGTGTGGAGAATCCCGCATAGATCATTCGTGCGCCTAGGACGAAGAGCAGCACAAAGGCAATCCAGTGATCCCATTCGGTGACATAGATGGCTGCGGCCTTGCCCAGCGCCCAGCCCACCAGCGGCGTGATGCCTTCGATCACGCCGAAGATCAGCCCCGTCTTGAGTGCCTCGCGGAAATGTGGCTTGTGCAGAGTCGCCCCCTTGCCGATGGCTGCCGCGAAGGCGTCGGTCGACATGGCGAAAGCGAGTAGAAGGGTGGATGTGATGTTCATTGGCGTTGCTTTAGTCGGATCGGATGGGAGCGACCGGATGTTGGTTCGGTCGCATGCGGTGCCACCATGGCCGACTGGCCAGGGGGACATTAGCACGGCAGCGCGGCGCGTCCTGCCCGGGCGCGCCGCGTGCAGCGGCTAATCAAAGCGGGATGGCAGATGCAGGTCCAGTCGCAGTTTCTCCTCGGCCTCGCGCGCATTGACGGCGGCCAGTCGGGCGGCAAGCGCGGTGTCGGCCAGCGAGCGGCGGATCACCAGCAATTCGCTCAGGCTGGTTTCGCCGGCTGCATAGGCTCGGCCGGCGCGAGCGGCCGCATTTGTCATCTCGGGATCTCCTCAGTCGGCTGGTTGACCGACATCTCCGAGTATCACCCGTGATGAGACCGCTGCAAGCCGATGCCACCTCCGGCAGGGTTGGAGGAATTTCATCTCTTCCCATTCCGGGGTGGCTTTTCGCAGCGGGCCGGCACAAACCAACGACCAGGACGCTGCGGCGTGTTCCCATTCGCCCTCAATGGAGGGCACCACAGCGGCTCCAAATTCCGTTGCCACCGGTCTTCGCTCTTTTCTGCAGGTGCGCTGCTCACGGACCGACTCGAAATGGTCTTGCACCACGATGATCATTGCGATGTCCTCCAATGTGCAACTCTGCGTGGTGGGCAGCAACCAGGTTGCGAAAGCGCGGAACGTCCCCGCCTCGCGGCCGTATCGTCAGTGGACACGTGGGGATTGTCAACGGGCTCACGCCCTGAAAAGAACACGGCCCGCCGAAGCGAGGGGATGAATGTGCGCTATAGATATATTGCTGTCGCGAAAGAGATATTAAATCCTGGCTTGAAGGCGAGCACGCGATGCCCCGGCAACTCGTCCCATCGCAAGGTCGCGCGCCGCGCCAGTGGATGATTTTCCGGCAATACCAGCATGAAGGTGTCTGTGCCAACCGGTTGCGTTACGAGGTCGACGTTGGGTTCTCACAGCGTGGTGGCGCCAAATTCCATCTCCCTCCCAAGCACCATCGACCTGACACGTGACCCGGCATCGTCCCGCAGGCATACCTGCACATCCGGGGCGTTTCTATGGAATTCCACGACCGCGGCGGAGAACAGGGAGTGAGCCACGGACGCCATACACCCGACTGTGACCTTTCCGGCCAGGCCCCAGGCGATCCGAAACGCTTCCTGCAAGCTCTCCTCGAGCGACTCAAGCAAGGGTCGCACTCGTTCCAGCAGCAACTCGCCCAAGGGCGTCAGAGTCATGCTTCTTGTGGTTCTCTCAACCGACCGCCCGCCCAAGGCCGCTTCTAGTTTGGCTACCCGCCTGCTCGGCGCAGAGGGGGTGATGGAAAGGGCATCGGCCGCACGATTGAAGCTTCCCAGGCGGGCCAACTCGTGCAATGCGCGCAGGTCGTGCAGGTCGTAATTGATTCTCATGGGGCAATAATCAGGCAACGCCCTTTCCCTCTCGCTTCCATTCTGCAGGCGCTCCAGCATTGCATTCAGCGTCGCGGCCAAATCCGCCATCTCCACGGGTACCGCCTCGACTGGCATTCGCTCGTCAAGCTTGTGTGCGGTGACAGCTCGAGCACGCGAAGCCATAGTGCGCAGCGGTGCCAGTCCGCGCCGGGCGGCCCACCATCCGAACATGCCACTCGCGCGCACCGCCAGCGTGGTGTAGAAGGTCAGAGATCTCCGGAGGGCGTGCATAAAGTGGGCATGAGGTTCCGTATCCATGCCGACTACGATGCTCAAGGGGCCAGTGTGCCCCGGACACCTGGGCGACTGCACGCATGCCCCGCTACTCCCTCCCGTCTTGGGTATTGCGGCCTGGCGCAAGCTGCGCCATGGCAGCAAAGGCAGCACTGAAATCGAATCCGTTGCTGGCATGAAGGCTATCTCCCTCTGCAGTTCCAACGTGTGCAACGAACCCGGGGAGATGTTCCAGTGTCTCTCCCAGCCGTGCCGAAACGGATGCTGGCGGCCCCATGGCGGCAATTTTTTGGATCAGGCGAATGTTGTCCCCAAGGACGGCGTAGTCTTCATCGGCAAAGTGACGATCGATGGCCAGCGATATGAGTATTCCCAGACCTAGCAGCACCCCAGCCGACGACAATGAGAACAATATGGTGAGACGCGTCGTCAGCGAAAGCCAATACCTCACTCCAGGTCCTCCGGCTCTTCAAGCACGTAGCCCATGCCCCGGACCGTCTGGATCAGCTTTGTTTCGAAATCGTCATCGATCTTCGCACGCAATCGGCGGACAGCCACATCGATGACATTGCCGTCGCCGTCGAAATTCATGTCCCACACCTGGGAAGCAATGAGGGATCGCGGCAGGACTTCACCCCGACGGCGGGCGAGGAGTTCAAGCAAGGCAAATTCCTTGCTGGTCAACGTAATCTGGTGGCCCGCACGAGAAGCCCTGCGGCGCCCAAGGTCCAGTACCAGATCCCCAATCTGGATTCGGTCCAGCGCCATCTGCGCAGTGCCGCGACGCAAGAGCGTGCGCACCCGCACCAGCAATTCCAAAAAGGTGAATGGTTTGACCAGATAATCGTCCGCCCCCGGTTCCAACCCCTTGACTCGGTCTGCCACGCTGTCGCGTGTGGTCAGAAACAGCACCGGCACGGCGTTCTCGGCTGCACGTAGCGTTTGCAGAATGTGCCACCCGTCCACGTCCGGCAGCATCACGTCAAGGATGATGAGGTCATAGGGTTCGTTCATGGCCAGATCCTGGCCGTCGAGGCCGTTCGCCACCAGATCGACCACAAAGCCCGCTTCAGTCAATCCCTGGCGCAGATACTCGCCAGTCTTGGACTCGCCCTCTACCACAAGCAGTTTCATCAGCATCCTTCCATTCATGGATCGCCACCAAGCCTGCGGCCCCGTTTGGCGAATCTAGTCTAACCAGTCAGATGTGTGTAGCCTCGTTCTCGTTACTCTGTCGATGCCGCCTCGCTGTGCGGCCATCTGCTTGTGGCTGGCCAGCGCGCCGGCGATGCGGTCGCCGTCATCCCCCCATGGCGCGACCGACGGTACAGCACTCCTGGCCTGTCCCTCGCCCAGCCTGGGCGAAGTCGGCGCACCCAGCTTGACTCCTACCGGCTGTGCGGCAAAGGCGAATCGCTCACTTGGAGCCCCTTACTCGATGAAGGCGAGCTGTGCGCCCGCAGTCGCGTGGTTGCCTGCCGCTGTCCTCCGCGCAATGCGGCCGGCGCGATGGGCGCAGACCTGCATCTCCATCTTCATCGCCTCCATCACAGCGACGATCTGGCCTTCGCTCACCGCCTCGCCTTCCACCACCTTCCAGCCCTGCACGGTGCCGGTGATCGGGGCGGCCCCCTCCCGAGGATCGATTGCATCGGCCATCGAAGGTACGTCGGGCGCGTCCGCGGGCCTGGTGAGGGCCAGCCCTCGCAGCAGTTGGGTCGGCAGGCCGAGCAACACGCGGCGTGCCTGCGGGGTCCAGATCGGAAGGGCCACCAGGCCGGTGGCCATCTCGCCGTACTCGTAGCTCTCCCAGGTGAAGGCGGCGGCCCACCAGGTGAGATAGGCTACCGAGATGGCCGCGATGACCAGGCACACCGTGTCGAGGGTGCGGCGCATGCGCGCGGTCACCTTGTCCAGCAGCAAGGTCACGCGCACGAAGTCGCCGTGCCGGAAGGCGTGGGCCATGGCGAAGAAGGCCACAGCCGGGCACAGCCAGGCGACAATGTCATTGACACCGCTGACCTGCCAGTTCATCCGGCGGCCGACGCCCGCTGCGATCATCAGCACGAAGATCAGGAACACAGAGAAGGCGCCGAGCGCCCCGGCCCCGTCGTACAGGCGATTCAGGAAGGTTCGCATCGCTCAGTGCTTCTTGTAGGCGTTGACGATGGCCTGGCCATCGGAGCCGGCGGTCTTCAGCCAGTCGGCCTGCATGGTGGCACCGACCTTGCGCATATCGGCATCCAGCGTGGCCGAGGGCTTGTGGATCGTCATGCCGCGCTCCACCGGAAATTCCGAGCGCGCCCAGCGACGACTTGCAGTAAGTCACCGGCGGTTGCATCAGCGCACAGGGACGCGACTGCGCACAAATGTGCTGGAGCGTGCCGGCGGAACCGCACCGTGCCAACAAGTGCGGCCCTCCGACGGACTTTTTCCAGGCGCCGCTACATCATGGATTTAAAGGCGGTGGCGATCTTTGCTTGTCCCTGCGCATTCGGTGTTCTGCAATCTGGCGCCCAATCGCCCGAACCCAGCTTCCCATAGATTTCTGCAACTGCGACGTTGTTGCTCTTGGCCACTTCTCTGATAACGTCATTCAAGCCCTTGGTGCCCGCGATGGAACCTTCGAGGTACTCCGAAACTGTCTTATGCGTCGCGGCACGCCCTACAGCCAAAGGACAATCGCGATAGGAATTGTCATAAGTGCCCACGATGATTTTGGTTTTGGGGGCGGCAGCCTTGAGGTTGGACAAGACCGTATTGAGATTCGCGCGAACAATGGCCCAGTCGTTGGCGGCGGCCATTTTTGCATTCTGATCTTGCAGCAGCACCATTCTGTTGGCCTCGTTCTGCGCCGTCGATGGAGTTATGAATTTAACATCGAATCCCGTGTGCAGAGTGATCAGCAAGGGGTTGCGAATATCGATTGAGTTTTCGCGTTGCCAGGTCGAAATTAGTTCAAGAGCGTATGGCAGTCTTTTATCAACGAGATTGGATAGCGTTGCAGGATTTGTGGGATAACCATCGTATTTGGAAATATTTATTGATCTTATTTTTTTTGAATTCATTCCTTCCAATTCGATCTTCAATAAATCGACGTAGCTGCTTCCATCTGGCAATTTTCCATTGCCTCCAAAAGCCCATGCGTCACCCAATGCAAGCTGAAGTGGAAGTTCAGCCTCTGCCCCAGGAGAATTGGGCTCGTAACTTGCATCAATCATTCTGACTGCATACTGCGCAATCCAATGAGAGAGATAGTTGTAGTCAAATGCGTAGTCCCATCTGCTTCGCCATTGCAATTGATCTGCCAGAAGACGAATCGAATTCGCTCGCATTGTTTTTTGATTGGTGGCCTGGTGAATCCACCATAAAGCAAAAGAGCGAGAAAAATTGTCACCATTGATATGCGACAAATCAGTAGGTGGAACGTTGATAGGTTCTACATAAAAATTATCGGGCACTCTTTCCTTGATCCAATCTACTTTTTTTGACCCGTAGATTTTTGCGATAGCAGCCACGCGCATGATGCAGGGCGAGAAAAAATTGCTGGGAAAACCAGCATCTTTTGTAATGGGGCAGCCCTCATCAAGTGTCGGGTCAAGTAAGTATGCGTCCGCTGTTTTTTGTGCATAGGTGACCAATGCCTCATCACCAATAAACTTTCCCCACAGATCGAGATGTATTAGAGCCCACGAGAGGTTGTTGTAATTGTCATTCAGGACATTTCGTCTGGCTTGTTGAGGCGTCAGAGCCTCAATATTTTTTCGGAGATTTAGTGCAACTTCGTTTCCCAGGCCTCGCATATCCGTATGACCTGTTGCAAGCTCGCGCTCCCTGGCCAATGCGAGAAACCATGAAAGGCCATAGAATTTTTCGAACGGATTACTATATACATTCTCGTTCATATATTTTTTCTCTGCCTCAACGAGATCGGGCCTTACAACCGCCTCCACCACGCGCAAATATGTATTATCGCCTGTGTGCCGGTAAATTGAATATAGGGAATATGCAGCGTGAACGGCGGAATGCCAGTCGAAGCAACCATGAAATATCGGGCTATCTGCGTTAACTCCATTATTAGTCCCGACAGAATAAGAATTTATTTGCGGCAAACAATTGATGATGGGCGAAGAAAGAGCTTTCAGCATTTCGCCTCGTTGCTCTTCAAACAACGGCCCCAACGCAGGAAGAGGTACAACGGGTACTTCGGGCTTCGATGTTGTTGGTACTGGAGCGACCACTGGAAGGGTGCTATTCCCATCTCCTTCGCCGCCGCAACCCGCGACGAAGGCGGTGACAACGGCCGAAACGGCCAGGGGCTTGAAGGACGTAGGTGTTGTCTTTTTCATGATGTATGAAACCTTGGTTTGTGTGTTGTCTGGCCCCGAAAGCGCAGCCATCCGTCTCAGCGATGCGTGTCAGACACGCGCATGCGTCATCCCATGCAGGGTCGACATCGCTCCTGCCGTAGTGAAACGACGAAGATATGGGGCGCCATGACTACCGCTCCTTGCCCATCACGAGATCTGGCAACGAAGTCACGATGCTCGGGAACAGCGTGATCAGCACGATGCACAGCACCAGGCACAGGAAGAAGGGGATGGCCGCTATGGCGATCAGGTTGCTGTCCTTGCCCGTCATGTTCTGCAGCACGAACAGGTTGAAGCCCACCGGCGGCGTGACCTCGGCGATCTCCACGAGCAGCACGATGAAGATGCCGAACCAGACCAGGTCGAAGCCGGCCTTCTGCACCATCGGCAGCACCACCGCGCTGGTGAGAACGATCATCGAGATGCCATCCAGTGCCGTGCCCAGCACCAGGTACACCAGCACCAGCGCGCCAATCAGGGCATAGGGCGAGAGGTGCATGCTGTCCACCCAATCGGCCAGCTCGCGCGGAATGCCGGTGAAGGCCATGGTCTTGGTGAGGAAGGCCGCGCCGGCCAGGATGAACATGATCATGCAACTGGTGCGCGTGGCGCCCATCAACCCATCCTTGAAGTTTTGCCAGGTCAGGCTGCGTCCCCAGGCCGCGATGGCGAGCGAGCCCAGCACGCCGAAGGCCGCACATTCGGTGGCGGTGGCCCAGCCGGCCACCAGCACCCACACGATGAAGACGATCAGCAGCGCGCAGGGGATGAGGTTGCCCGAGAGCCGCAGCTTCTCCATGAAGCCGGTGGGCGGGTCGGCCGGCGGCACCTGGTCGGGGTTTCGCAGGCTCCACCAGCCGATGTAGCCGGAGAAGAGCAGCATCAGCAGCAGGCCCGGCAGGAAGCCCGCGAGGAAGATGCGGATGATCGACGCGTCCGCCGCCACTGCGTACACCACCATCGTGATCGAGGGCGGGATGAGGATGCCCAGCGTGCCGGCCGTGGCCAGCGAGCCGATCGCCAGCTTCTCGTTGTAGCCGCGCCGCTTGAGCTCGGGCAGCGCGACCTTGGCTATGGTCGCGCACGTGGCGGCCGATGAGCCCGACACCGAGCCGAACACCCCGCACCCGAGGATGGTGGTGTGCATCAGGCGTCCGGGTACGCGGTTGAGCCAGGGGCGCAGGCCCTCGAACATCTCCTCGCTGAGCTTGGTGCGAAACAGGATCTCGCCCATCCAGATGAACAGAGGTAGCGCGGCCAGCTCCCAACTGGCATTGCTTTCCCAGAAGGATGAGAAGAGGTTCTTGCCCGGCAGCGTGTTGGTGAAGAAGGCCTGCCCGACCCAGCCGACGATGGCCAGGGTCATGGCGATCCACACGCCGCCAGCGAGCAGCACCAGCATGATGGCGACCAGGAGCGCGCCCATGAGCAAAGTGTCCATTGCGTGTGCCTCTCAGATGTCGGAAGAGAAATCGCCGGCAGCGTGGCGCGCCTCGATGGCGCGCTGGTAGCTCGGTGTCTGTCCGCGCAGCACGCCCACCAGTTCGTCGAGCATGGCGATGAGCAGCAGCCAGCTGCCCAGCGCGAAGGTGGCCTGCGGAATCCAGATGGGGATGACCACCAGGCCGGTGGCCATCTCGGCGTACTCGTAGCTCTCCCAGGTGAAGGCGGTGGCCCACCAGGTGAGGTAGGCCACGGAGACGGCGGCGATGACCAGGCACAGCGCATCGAGGGTGCGCCGCACGCGCGGGGCCAGCTTCTCCAGCAGCAGCGTCACGCGCACGAAGTCGCCGTGGCGGAAGGCATGGGCCATGGCGAAGAAGGCCGCGGCCGCGCACAGCCACGCGACGATGTCGTTGGCACCGCTGACCCGCCAGTTCATCTGGCGGCCGACACCCGCGGCGATCATCAGTACGAAGATCAGGAACACGCAGAAGGCGCCGAGCGCCCCGGCCCCGTCGTACAGGCGATTCAGGAGGGTCCGCATCGCTCAGTGCCTCTTGTAGGCGTCGACGATGGCCTGGCCGTCGGTGCCGGCGGCCTTCAACCAGTCGGCCTGCATGGTGGCGCCGACCTTGCGCATGTCGGCGTCCAGCGTGGCCGAGGGCGTGTGGATCTTCATGCCGCGCTCGGCCAGCAGGCGCTTGTACTCGGCGTTCTTTTCCTCGGCCACCTTCCAGCCGCGTGCCTCGGCCTGGGCGGCAGCCTTCAGCACCGCGTCCCTGGTCGGCGCATCCAGCGCATCGAGCGCCTTGATGTTCACCAGGATCGCGTTCTTCGGAATCCAGGCCTGCACGTCGTAGAAGTTCTTGATGTGCTCGAAGGTCTTGGTGTCGTAGCCGGTCGAGGCCGAGCTCATGTAGCTCTCGATCAGGCCGGTGGCTATGGCCGCGCTCAGTTCGGCCTGCTGGATCTGCACCGGCTGCGCATTCACCAGCTCGGCGATGCGGGCCGTGGCGGGACTGTACGCACGCCACTTGATGCCCTTCAGGTCGGCCGCCGAGTTAACCTCCTTCTTCGCGTAGATGCCCTGCGGTGCCCATGGCACCACGAACAGCACCTTGATGCCCTGCGCGGCCAGCAGCTTCTCGGTGGCGGCCCTGGAAGCCTCGTACAGCTTCCTCGCCTCGGGGTAGGTGGTGGCCAGGAAGGGCACGCCGTCGAGCGCGTAGATCGGGTTCTCGTTGGCGTAGTTGGCCAGCAGGATCTCGCCGGCCTGGGCCTGGCCGCTTTGCACCGCGCGCTTGATCTCCGGCGCCTTGAACAGCGACGCGTTGGCGTGCACCGCGATCTTGAGCTTGCCGCCGGTGGCCGCTTCCACGTCCTTGGCGAACTGGGTGATGTTCTCGGTGTGGTAGTTGGTTGCAGGGTAGGCGTTGGCGAGGTCCCACTTGGTCTGGGCCTGGGCGGCGAAGGCGAGGCTCAGGCCGGCGAAGGCCAACAGGGCGGTACGTGTGGACGGATGTGGCATGGAAACGCTCCAGAGGCGGGAAAGGAG
>NZ_JARJLM010000327.1 GCF_029335485.1 Cupriavidus basilensis | reverse complement strand
GGGAGCTCGACGATCAGCGCGTCGACGCCGCGCAGGCAACTGGCCTGCGCGACCAGGCCGGCCGGGGAAATCTGCTGGCGCATGAGCTGGTAGTAGCCGCAGGCGGCCGTCAGGCGCGAGATCTCCGCGAGTCTTTCTGCGTTCTCGGAGGCTATCAGGATCTTGAGCATGGCAATGACTCCGGAATCAGTCGTCTAGCTGCACATGGTCCCGCCCGTCGCGCTATTCAGGCTTTCGCGCGGGAGGGTGGTGGTGAATGGGGGCATGGTCAGCGTAAGCGGAACGAACGGTATGACGGTTTTCACCGAGACATTGGTCACGGTGATGGTGACGAGATCGCAAGTGCTGCGCGCGGTTGCCGCGTCGGAGTCACAGCCGGAAGGGCCATAGGAGACCTGGACGTTGGCGGATTTGAGCATGGGAAGCATGCTCGTCATGCGTGACTTGATGGTGCTGGCGTTGACGTCGCAAACGACCGCGATGCGCGCCCCGAGCCGGGCCGCCTCGCCTGCGGTATTCCAGTAGAACAGCACGCGGGCGAACTCGACGACGCCCAGCAGCAGGGTGAGGAACACCGCGCAGACCAATGCGAATTCGACTGCGGCGGCGCCGCGTTGACGGCGTGGCATGGACCAGCGATCGGTTTTCATAGTACCTGCCTCATCACGGTTGCAATATCCGAGAAAGTGATACCGCTCGCCCTGATAAATGACTGGACCGGTGAGTACGCAAAGCCGGTGATCTTCACCTCCACCAGGTTGATGGTGCCGGCCGGGGCGGACGAGCCGTCGTAGGTGATGACGTTGCCATATTGCCCACCGGGGCAACCTGAGGAATTCACGCGATCACATACCACCACCATGCTGGTGGTGAGACCGCTCACCAGGGCGGTGCCCGAACACGCGGTGTTGCCATAGACCGCCAGGCACTGCGCCTGGGCCGTGGGATAGGTGGGATCGTCCGGCGCGTATTGGGAGAGATAGCGGGCGGAATCGCGGGTGGCCTTGGTCATGATGTCGTACTGATAGATCGCGCGCCCGAACTCCGCCACGCCACAGACCAGCAGCAGAAGTGGAACCAGCACGAGCCCGAACTCCACGGCAGCCACCCCGCGCGCGTTTCGCTTCGAATGCAGATGGGTCATCATCATCGGCTCCTACTGGATCAGCACCGGAACCAGCGGCCCGGCGCCATTGCTCGCCCCCGGCACGCCTTGCGTCGCGCACGGGCTGCCCAGCTGGTTCGCCTGCCCGCGGTATTCAAGGAGTACGTCGTTGATATTGCCGCCTTGCTGCATCGGGTCGAGCATCAGGACGCAGGCCCACGAGACCACCGGAACCTGATGCACACCCGACGTGGCAAAGCCCGAGCAGTCCACCATCGGCGCCAGCACGACGCGCCGGTCGGCCCCGGCAGCATAGGTGCTGGGGGAGGCCGGGTTGCCCAGGGTCTTCATGCCCGTGGCCTTGTCGCCCTGGTATGGCGCGAACGTCTTGCGCTGGTTGATGAAATCCGGGAAGGCATTGAATTGGGGAGCGTAGGTCGTTGGCGTATAGGCGTACCCGGTAAAGTCGGTGACGCCTTTTGTCCCGGAGGGTGGAATGATGCCGAAGCGGCTGTTCCAGTCGTCCGCGAGGGAGGAGATGTTGCCGGGTGAACCGATCTGGGCGCCGACCGCCGGCAGATTGCATTGACCGGCCCCATCCAGCTGCGCCGCGAGTGAGGATGCGCCGCCCTTGCCACCGGGATTGAGGTTGGCCCAGCCGAAATTCCCGCCGCCATAGGTGCCGTTGCTGGCCGAACTGACCTTCGACGTCAGCCACTGCCCAACGGGGTAGGAGGCTACCGAGGGGCTTGCCGACGCCGGCGTGCAGACGAACACCGGGATCGCACAGGCCGTCTGGGCCGGAGTCGTGGTAGCGACGGCAACCGATGACACCGTGGCGGCACCGATGTTGACACCGGGCAGCAGGTTCAGTACCTGGATGAACCAGTTGGCGATACCGGACCGCGTCACCGAGCATTTGACGTAGCTGATCGAACTCAGGGGATAGCTCACGGTGCTCTTGTCATAGAACGGATCGGTGAGGGAGTCGCTGTAGGTAACGCTGTGGTTAGGCGTCAGCACTACGGCTTCATGCTGGAACAACACCATGTTCAGCTGGCCCGCGGCCATTCCCGCCGCCTCGGAAACCGAGAGCGGCGTGGCGCCGGTGATGTCGCGCGAGGCGGCAAGGGCGCAGGCGTCGGCGCTGTTCTGCAACTCGCTCTTCGCCACGTAGAGCTTGCCCAGGTCGAGCGCCAGCCCGACAAAACCGATCAGCATCGCGAGAGACAGTCCTACCAGGATGGCGATGGCGCCGCGTTGATTGCGCGAACGCCGTCTTGCCCCGGCATGCCTGTGCGGCCGTCGTTGACATAGGGTAGTCATGATGTCTCCCGCCGATTCGTCCAGATCAGAGTCCGTTACCGCGTGCTGCCGCCAAGCATGGGCGCACCGCCGTAACCGGCGCTGCCGAAGTCCACGCCGGTGGCACCATTCCCTGAGGCCGCAGCCGGGCGTGACATTGCACGGTCGTAATTGCCCATGGCCGCGACCGCTGCCTTGCCGCTGCCGCCGCCCATGGGAGGCAGGCCCGCCGGCGCATCGGGATTGATGATCTGGGCCCGGCTGGCGGCGCGCATGGCCTGGCCGGCCTGCTTGTCCCAGACCGGCGAGGTCGAGACGCAGGCGCTCAGCACGAGGCTGGCCATCGCGCAGAGACCGATGGCCGCGCAGCAACGCGAAGGATTCAGGTTTGTCTTCATGGCAGTTCTCCGCTGGATCAGTTAGAAGCCGAAACATCCGCCGCCTTGGACGGCAAGGCAGGCGTCGCCGGGCGTGTCCGGCCACGTTCGCTTTGCGCCAGGGCCAGGCGAGCGGCCGTTGCCTCGATTCGCGCGATGCGCGCGGCGGTGTCGTCGGTCGATGGCGCGGCTGCGGCCGTCGGCACCGCGGGTGGGGCGGACGGGACTTCGTGTGCGGGCCGGGAAACAGCGGCCGCATCTTGCGCCGGCCTGGCCGGCGGCTCCGGTGGCAGCGGCGCGCTGGCCGCCTGCTTGGCCGGAGCGGTGGGGGCCTGTGCCGCGGGCTCCTGAGTCGCGGGAGTCTTGCCCGGTCCTGAACTGACTGGCTGCGCCGGGACGGCAGGCTGCGCGGGGACGGCGGTGTCCGCACCCGGGGCGGCCTTGGCTGGCTGGCCGCCGCCTTCCATATTGCCGTTCAGGTACACGGACCACGGGTTGGGCGTCGAGAAGCTGTCGGTAGGCAGCGGATACGATGCCGCCATCTGGGGCTTGACCAGGTGCGGGGTGACGACGAAGACCAGCTCGGTCAGGTCATGCTGGAACGACGTGCTGCGGAACAGCGTGCCCAGCACAGGCAGTTCGCCGACGCCCGGCAAGGCTTTGAGCGATCCGAGGACGTTGTCCTGCATCAAGCCGCCGATGGCAAAGCTCTCGCCATCGCGCATCTGCACCGTGGTCGACGCGCGCCGGGTGTTGATGAGCGGCAGAATGGTCTGGTTGTTGCTCCCGCCGCCGACTGCGCTGCTCACGGTTGCGCCGGTCGGGGAAAGCTCGGAGACTTCGGGCATGACCTTGAGGTTGATCTGGCCATTGGCCGTGACCGTCGGCGTGAACTTGAGCCCGACGCCGAACTCTTCTTCCTTTAGCGTAATGGTGGGCAAGCCCCCGGCGCTGCTCTGCGCGACCGGAATGAAGATCTTGCCGCCGACCAGGAAGCTGGCTTCCTGGCCACTGAGCGTGACGAGGTTCGGTTCGGCAAGGATCTTCACCAGCGAATCGTTTGCCTGCGCGTCGAATTGCGCCCGGAACGGCAGCTTGTTTGCCTTGTTGAAGAACAGGGTATTGGCGCCGCCGCTCAGCAGATTGCCCACCAGGCCGCCGGTCCACGAGCCGAACCCGCCTTGCAGGTTGAAGGCCGCGCCAAGCTGGTTCAGCAGGGTCTTCGAGACTTCCGCGACCTTGACCTCGAGCATCACCTGTTGCGGCGCGTCCACGGTCATCATGTTCAGCACGCCGCCGCCCTTTTTCTCGCCATCGCCCTGGCCGCTTCCGGCATAGGCCCGCGCGATTTCCATCGCCTGTTGCGCAGCCTGGGCATTGGACACATTGCCGGCAAGAACGAGGTTGTCGGCCGCAGTCATCACGCGGATCTGCCGCTCGCCCGGCATCAGCTGTGCCAGCGAGGTCTGCAGGCCCCCCGCGTCGGCGTTCACCACCACGTTGATGACGCTGCAGGCGCCGCTGCGTCCCTGCACGATCATATTGGTAGTGCCGACACTCAGGCCCAGGACATAGAGCGTCTGCGGCGAAACCAGGGTGGCCTGCACCACCGCCGGATTGCCAAGCGTGCGGTTGCGGACAGGCTCGGGCAACGGGATCAGGGATGACTTGCCCAGCGGTACGACCACATTGCTCTCGCTGCCGATCACCCCGGTGCAGTTTGGACCGCGGGCCGCCGCCGGGGCGGCTGCCGCCGGCACGGGCGCCATGCTGATCGTCATCTGCACCGGGCCGCCGGGCGCGTTGCGCGCGGCAGCGCCGGGACCGGCCGTGGTGGCCTTGGCGATGGCACCGGCTTCCGCCGCGGTCTGCGCCGCTGCGGCGATCGGTGCGCAGAGCATGGTTCCGGCCATGCCAGCCAGGATGACCGCACGCACTCTGAGTTGCGTCTCATCCACCTTGGTTATCGTTTTCATTTCTTCCCCCCGGGAGAATCAGCACGACACATCAGGAACAGTGATCCAGATGCCTTCCTTGAAACCTAGAAACCTAGAAACCACGACCAGTGAATCGCATGCGCACCTGACGCTGCAAGTCAGAAGCACTCAAGGCTGCCGTGGATGCCGGAAAGCACCCCGACACAATCTCCATGCCGCACCGGCGCTGCCGCGATAGTCCTGATCCGCGTCTGGATGCGAGGCGGCGCAGCTTCCTGCTTGACGGGTACGACCGGTGCCGGCTTGCCCAGCAAGGTCACCTTGGTAGCGCCACCGGTTGCGACCTGCGCCACATCGACCTGATTGCGCAGCACCAGCGACAGCGTGCCAACGCTGCGCGCCACGTCGAGCTTCTCGGCCTGATCGGGCGTGACCTCCAGCGTGACCGCATTGACGACCTTGGGCTGGGTGTCGTCCCGGCTCACTTGTTGTGCCACGGCCAGCACCAGGATCTTCTCGAGCACGATCTTCGAGATGCTGCCGCTGGCGGCATCCTTCGCTTCCGGCTCATTGGTGTTGACGATGACATCCACCAGGTTGCCGGGCAGGGCGAAGCCGGCCACGCCGACGACATCGTTGACCCGGACCGTGATGGCCCGCTTGCCTTCGCCGATGACGGCAGAGAGTCCGCCTTTGGTGCCCAGTGGCGCGAGCTTGGCTTCCAGGATGGGTTCGCCGCGCAGCAGGCTGGTCCGCACGACCCGGCCTTCGAGCGACTTCAGGTCTTCGAACGCGCCCGGCGGCACGCTCGCGGTTGGCCAGCTCACCAGGCGTACCTGGTCTGCCGCCAGCGGCTGGCCGAGATTCAGGTCGTTGGTTGCGACCGCCACTTGCTTGACGGAACTGGAAGACTGCTGGAGCAGCCATCGGGACGCGGACACCACAGCGGCGATCCCCGCCACCAGGGCCACGACCAGCATCAGAACAGCGCGTATGTTTTTCATGATGAAATCTCCCTACCGTTGTCTATCGAAGCAGCGTGCAGCGCTCAGGTGGCCGCCAGCGGTTTCCCTTTCCATCCCATCGCCACGGTGGGCGGGTACTCCGCGCCGGCGTCGGCGTAGCTGCCGAAGTAGCTGTGCCAGGCCTGGCGCAAGGCTTCTTCGGTGACCACCGGCGGGTCGCCGTGGTAGTGAACCTTGGACGCCACCAGCAGTAGCAGGTCACGCGGAATGCAGGCGAGCAGGGGCATGCCGCCGGCCGGATGGAGGCTCTCGACCAGGTAGTCGGCGACCGCTGGCGGCGTATGCAGCCCGAGGTCGTGGCCGGCGCGTGCGTAGACTTCGCGATAGTCCTCGGTGTTCAAGGGGCCAACAAACAATTTGCAGCCCAGGCGGCGCAGGAATGCGTCGTCGCATAGCTGGCCCGGTTCCAGATTGGTGGAGAACACCGGCCAGACGTCGAACGGCACCGTAAAGCGAACGCCGGTCTGCAGGGTGAACATGTCCACGCCGCGATCCAGAGGCACGATCCACCGGTTGAGCAGTTCGGTCACGCCAACTATCTGGCGCCCGAGGTCATCGACGATGTAGATGCCGTTGTTGGCCTTCATATGCGGTGGCGCCTGATAAAAGCCGGACGCGGGGTCGTAGCGCAAGTCCAGCATGGACAGCGTCAGCTCGCCACCGGAGAGAACCGCCGGGCGATGGCAGATGGTCCAGCGCCGATCGAGCGGCCGCCTTGCCATCTGGCCCTCGCTGGCCTCGAAGGGGACGTGAACCATCGGATCGAAGACCTGGATGATCTCGCCGGCCACGGCGATCGCATGCGGCACCGGCACCGCGCCCGGCAACAGCGAGCCGAGCCGCTGTGCGAGATAGGTCTTGCCGCTGCCCGCGGGGCCATACATCATCAGCGCCCGGCCGGCATTGAGTGCAACGCCCGCCTCATCGAGCAGCGAGGGCGGAATGGTCAGGTCGCGCAATGCCGCGGTGACATCGGCCTTGGAAACGCTGGTGTGCTTGATCGAGTGCTGCTGTACGGCCTCGACGTACGCCTGGAGCGTGACCGGCGCGGGGCCGACGTAGCTGCAACGCGCGACGAACTCGGCAGCGCGCGCGTAGCCGCCGTCGGTCAGCCGAAAACGCACGTCGAGGTCGTTGGCGCCGCGATGGGCAACTTCCATCATGCGTTCGCGTACTGCGAGTGCCGCGATCTCATTCAGCACTGCGGCGGGCAGCCTGAGCGTCTCGGCCAACTGCGTGAGCGTGACGTTGCGATGCAGGTAGGCGGCCTTCATGGCCAGCGCCACCAGTATCGATGTGTCGATCCCGGTGTCGGCGACGGTCTTGGGGGCGGCGTGCCAGGCATGGATGCCGCCGCGCTCCGGCGCATCGGCGTGCGCCGGTGCCGCGACCGGTGTAAGGATCCGGTGAGCCGGACTCATCGAGGCGTTCTCAGTCATCATTTCCCCCGTCTCCGTGTTGAAAGTCCCGTCTAACAGTTCGCGGCCCGGCCGTGCGCTAGACCGACGCGAACAGAACGCCTATCGTCCCCGCGGCGATCGCCGCGCCGTAAGGCAGTGTTCCTACCGACCACGCTGACGGCCCATCATTCGCGTCGACTTCTTGCTCGCCATCCATGCGGCCGCGATTGAACAGCATGAACTGCAGGTTGCCGCGCAGGCGCGCCAGGCGCCCCCGCCGGATGGTCATGGCGAGCGCCCAGACTCCACCCAGGACGAAAGTCAGAAGGGCGACCTCGAATGCCATGCCGGCACCGAGCAAGGCGCCGACGGCAGCCATCAGCTTCACGTCGCCGGCGGCCATGCCGCGCAGCAGGTAGAAAGGGAGAAAGCAGGCAAAGCCGGTCAGCCAGCCACTCGTCCAGCCGAGTGCCCCGTGGGCCGGGCCATGCAGCGTCATCTGCAGCGGCAGCGCCAGCACCCATGCACCCAGCGTCAGCCAGTTCGGGATGCGCCGGCTCTTCAGGTCCAGCGCGGCCGCAGCCAGCACCAGCACGATGGCGCAGGGGCCGATCAGCGGGGGCAGTGCGAGTTCGCTTGCCATGATCTACTCCAGGTTGGTGCGGGCGTGATCGGCTTGGGCCCGCGGCGCATAGTTTTCGCAAGGGCTCAGAACTCGGTCGCGACGCTGTTGAAAATTGTGCTGAGGTTGGTGCCCACCGCCTGGACTGCGACGACGATGACGACGGCGATAAGCGAGGCGATCAGCGCGTACTCGATCGCGGTGACGCCGTTCTCGTCGCAGGCAAACTGCCTGGTCTTCGCAATGAGTTTCTTCATGGCAATCTCCATAAGTTGGCAACGAACGTGAAGCAGCTACACAACAGCCCGGCTCGGGGACCCAACGGCAAGGCGGGGCCGCCGGCCACCGTGATTTGCCGCGAGCGGCAAGGCGGCGGCCGGCGGGTTCCTGGTGCCGCCTGCTCAGAGCTCGGTGGCGATCGTGTTGAAGGTGGTGCTCAGGTTGGTGCCGACGGCCTTGACCGCGGCGATGATGACGACGGCGATGAGCGCGGCGATCAGGCCGTACTCGATGGCGGTTACGCCGTTTTCGTCACGGATGAATTGCTTGGTCTTTGCGATGAGGTTTTGCATGACAGACTCCTTGGGTTGGCAATAACGGTGAGGCGGCGTGAAAACTCCGGGGCGGCCCGCATGCTGCGCATGCATGGAAGGGCCATTGACAGCGCTGATCCTTGTGCGATATGCGACGGAGATGACGGCCTGCGAGAACTTGAAGCCTGGCGGAATGCTGCCGGCACGTGGTGTCCGTTGCCGTCGCCACCCGGTATGCACGAGTGCGATGGCCTGTCCGGGCCGACACGGCATTCCGGTGGCCGGGCGCGTTGCGGCAAGCGGTCAAGACTTGGTGTCGGGTTGATGGCATGGCATTCCGTCGTTCGGCGTGTCTTTCGTCTTTCGTCTTTCGTAAAGGGCCATCGCATCGTGTCTTTGGCGCTGGTCCCACTACCTCGTTTCATTGACTGCGAGCGTTTGTGCCCGTCGTGTCTGTCAGGCAATAGGCAAAAGCTGGGCCACCCCCACGCACAGCCTTGAATATCAAGGGATTCCGCTGAGCACCACCGATTCCGGCGACTTCGCCACAGGCTGCTTTCCATGCGGTGTTGCCGGCTGGAAACGTGGGGATAAGAGCGCATGCGGGCCCGATAACCGTATGGGCTAGGCGAGTGAATGCGCCCTCGGTAAAAGGGATGAGGACATACGGCTGATTCGCTCGTTCGTGAAAACGTCTAACCAGGTTCGTCCAATGGCGTGCTTTGGCCGGTTTCGGGCAACTGACTAGATAGCTTGGCCGAGGCGCGCTCTCTGCCCGTTCCGCGGGGCGACGTTTCAAGGCAGAAACGTAACGCCTCCTGATCCCGGCTCGTTCGCGATCCCACCAGGTCCGGAGATCCAGTCTGGGCTTGCAGTTCGCGGAAAAGGGATCGTGATTCAGATCGGAAACGTTACATCTGTCGTGGCGGAGATTGGCCCTCTCCGGCGGGATCTCCGTCGGCGCAGTGGCTTGTTTATCGCCGGGAAATTGACAAAAATCGATCGTAGATAGATCGCGCGGAATCAATGGCGGGGATCTGGGTAGCGGCAGTGCGCACACACAACTGGCGCGACTTGCCGATCTGCCTTGCAGGTGCGCCGGCAGCGGAGCGCACGAACACATCGGGAGAACGCGTCATGGGACCGAACGAGAGAACCGTGGAGCAATCCACCAGCGCTCCTTCACCGCATTGGCTGGATCGGGAGCGCATCCAGGTCTATAGCATCGCGATGCTGATCGTCTATGCCGTGGTGATCGTGATCTGGGCCTGGATGACCAAGGGCTTCACATCGGATCACATGGTTCGCCCGGGATCGGATTTCTCCGTGTTCTGGAGCACATCCTATGTGACGCTGAAAGCGGGCGCCATCAAGGCCTACGACTTCGCAGCGCTGCAACCGGTCATCGCGGCGCAGGGCTCTCTGCCGGCCAACAGCCATTTTTTCCTGCCATGGCTCTATCCGCCCACGTTCCTGCTCTTCGTGATTCCGTTGTCGCTGCTCCCTTATGCCGTGAGCTACGTGGTCTTCATCGGCCTGACCGGCGCGGCGTATGTCGTTTCGCTGGTGCGCCTTGTCGGGCTGCGCACCGGGGCGGGCCGTGTTGTCTGGCTGGCGGTCATCGCCTTTCCTGCCATCTACTTCGCGGCGTCGATCGGACAGAATTCCATGCTGACCGCCGCGCTGGCCGCCTTCGCCATCCCAAGGCTGAAGACGCAGCCGGTCCTGGCCGGCGTGTTGATCGCCTTGCTGACCGTCAAGCCGCAGCTTGCGGTGCTGTTTCCACTCGCGCTGCTTGCCGCGAGGGCGTGGAAACCACTGGTGGTCGCTAGCGTAGCCGCAGCGCTGTTGTTGCTCGCCGGCATCGCCGTTTTCGGATGGGAAACGGTGCCGGCCTTCTTCGCCAACACGAAGTTCGCCAAGCAATCGATGCTCGATAACGGGTCGGTGATGTGGTACGCCATGCCGACGGTGATGTCGGCCTTGCTGCTGGCTGGCGCATCGTTCGCGACAGCGGCGGTGGCGCACGGCGCGGTGGCTGTGCTGGCCGCGCTGGGCCTGTGCCTCGTTTGGCGCAGAGACACCTCCACCGGCCTGCGCGCCGCCTCCCTGGCGGTGGCGACGCTGATGGCGAGTCCATACCTCTGGTTCTATGAAGTGACCTGGGTCGGCATCGCGATAGCCGGCCTGACCGCCGATGGGCTGCGCCGGGGGTGGCTGCGCTGGGAGCGCGAATTGCTGGTCGTGGCATGGCTTCTGCCGCTCTACCTGGGCTTGAACCGTGTGACCTTCTTCCCGCAGATCGGGCCGCTTGTGCTGGCGTTGCTGATGCTGGCCATCTTGCGGCGGGTACACGTGATTACCCGGGGAAACCCGGACTGGCTGCCGTGAGGGCGATGGGGTCGCGCTTCGCGCGTGCGGCCGAGCTTGTGGAGCACACGGCATAGCCGTGGCGATGCACGGCCTTCCTGGCGCGGGCCGCGCAGAACGGGAAAGCCGCATCCGGCGTCGAGTGGCTCGATGCGGGCACGCACCCGGAACATACGAAGGAGTGGGTCATGTTGGGTCAACAGGATGTCAAGCTGCTTTCCGTGGTGGTACCGTGCTACAACGAGTCCGAGGTCATCGGGCGCTTCTTTGCGCGCGTGATTCCGATCCTCGAGTCCATCGATTCCATTCGCTTTGAGATCGTTTGCGTGAACGACGGCAGCGCAGACGACACGCTTGGGCACCTTGTCGACATGTCCAGGCAGGACGGACGCGTGCGGGTCATCGACCTGACGCGCAATTTCGGCAAGGAAGCGGCGCTGACAGCCGGCATAGACGAGGCACTGGGCGATGCGGTCATCCCGATCGACGCCGACCTGCAGGATCCCCCAGAACTGATTCCGGTGCTGGTGGCGCGCTGGCGCGAAGGGGCGGAGGTGGTATTGGCCCAACGTGCCAGCCGGGCGTGCGATTCATTGCTGAAGCGGCTGTCCGCAGCAGCCTACTACCGGGTGCATAACCACTTGTCGGAGCTGAAGTTGCCGGAGAACGTCGGGGATTTCCGTCTGATGGACCGGGTAGTCGTCAATGCGCTGAAGCATCTGCCGGAACGCCATCGCTTTATGAAGGGCCTGTTCGCGTGGGTAGGCTTCAAGGCTGTGATCGTGCCATATGAGCGCGAGGCGCGTTGCGCGGGGCATTCGAAGTTCTCGGGCTGGCGGCTCTGGAACTTCGCGCTGGAGGGCCTCACCAGCTTCAGTACCCTGCCATTGCGAAGCTGGACGTATATTGGCGGGATCGTCGCCTTCATTGCATTTTGCTACGGCTCGTTCATCATCGCCAGGACGCTGGTGTTTGGCATCGATGTGCCGGGCTACGCTTCCATGTTGTCGTTGCTGCTGTTTTTCGGTGGCATTCAGCTGATTGGCCTCGGCGTGGTCGGCGAGTATGTGGGCCGCATCTACGATGAAGCGAAGGGAAGGCCGATCTATCTCGTGCGGCGGCGCTACCAGGAACGGCGTCCGGTAAGCCAGATGCCGTCTGGCAGGCGCGTGATCGAGCTCAATGGGCTGTCGCGTGTATCCAGAGGGGGGAAATAGGCCTGCGCTGTGTCGCCATGGCGATCCCGGCGCTCAGGCTGTATCGCCTGTCTTCCCCGGAGGGCGCACCAGGGGAAGTCGCGGGCATGTCATTCCTGCGTTGTTTCAATGTCCGCCCCCATACAGTATCTTCAGGTATCGAAGAACGACGGCAAGGCAGGCGTGGCCAAGTCACACGGATACCGGGACGCCATCGATGCCGGAGGCGATGCGCACTAGCTGCGGCACCCTCGATTCTCATACAGTGACCAACTGCCGGCCGCTTTCAGCAAGATCACGTCGCAACGCCTGTTATCAAGCAATGACGGAGGCACTGGCGTGCCCCGCACGAAGAAATACCTGTATTCCCGGGCGCGGTGCGCTTCCCAATCGAACGTCTGCGGGAAGTTTCTCCGCGCCGAGGGATTGAAGGGACCAAGCGCCGGCAGCTGGTCCGGGCTATAGCGCACGATCTGCGGCGGAAACCAGGCAAAATTGAAATCGACCAGGCCTTTTTTCTCAGCCTGGTACCAGGCCGCGTAGTGAACGTAGGCACCGGGGTGGCTTGCCGCGGCACTGTTGGCATCGTAGATGAGCATCAACGCTCGCTGAGCCGGTTGGGTTGCCGCGAGCAGCGTATCGAACTCCGCGCTTTCCTGCGCGAAATCAAGGAGTCGCTTGGTGTGGGTGGCAAAGAAGGTCAGGCAGATGAGCGCCAGCAGCACCTGGCACAGCCTTGCGCGTTGCCGTGCCCGTGGTGCCGGTTTGGTGCGCGAAGGCGGTTGATGAAACATCAAGGCATAGCATGGGAAGATGAATAGACCGAAGCGCTGATAGAGAAAGGCGGTTTTCATCGCGTACTGCGGCACCAGGCACCAGATCGCCAGCACCGCAAGCATCGGCACGCAGGCAGACGGGTTGCGCCAGTTCGGGCGCAGTCCGAGCAGCCAGGGGACCGCGAGGACGAACAGGCTGTCGATGGCGAAGAGAGCCTGTTGCGGCCAGGAGCTCCAAGGTGCCAGAAAGAACATGAATACGCGGGTCCAGTCCCATTCCCACAGGATGCCGGGAGACGCGTAGACGATAGACGTCTCCAGCTTCCGTGCATTCGCGGCATAGAGCAGGCACAGCATCGCGAGCAGGCCGTATGGCAGCAGTGCCAGAAGGCAGCGCCGCAGGTTTCCCGCTTTGAGGGCCAGGAAGGAAGCCCCGACCAGGGCGGCAAAGAGAAACACCAGGCCGTGCGAGAAGAATAGGATCACGCCCGCCAGCAGCAATGTGGTGGCGGTCGCCGGCGTGGGTCTCTCCGCATAGCGATCCGCCAGCAGGAGGAAGAGCAGGCCGAGCGGGGCGGCAACGAGAAACGTGAAGAAACCCCATTCGTAGGCAAAGCCGAAATAAGCTGGAACGAACAGCCAGTCGAGCCGCTCGTCCGCACCGAAGCGGCGGCGAAGAAGCAGGCATGCGCCCACGAAGCCGTAGTAGCCGAGCGTCAGCAGGAGCTTGAACGCGGCTGCGACGGGCATGAAGAAGGACAAAAGCAGGGCGAGCCCGTAGCCGGTCAGATAGGGCGTGAAGAGGTTGATGCGCAGGACTTCATGCCAGGGCGATTCCCCGGTCAGCAGATCGTGCAGGACGGCGACCTGACCTGCATGCTGTGGCAGGTCGACCATCGGCGGATGGGGCGCCAGCCAGATCATGGCGCCGCCGTAGGCCACCAGGCAGAGAAAGAGCAGGCGGCCATCCAGTCTGCGCGGGAGGGATCGTTGCGCGAACCAGGCAAGGGGGGATTGTGCCTGCATGGGTTCCTCCTGTGCGCAAGGCCTGGCGGATGGCTTCATGGGTCCGGTTACAGCATTTCCTCGATGATGAACCTGGGGCGCTGCTTGGTCTCGGAGTAGATCTTCGAGATATAGCCGCCGATCACACCCAGGAACAGCATCTGAAGCCCGCCGAGGAAGTACATCGGTACCACGGTGGAGGCCCAGCCGGGAACCGACATGTCGGTGAAGAGGCGGATAACGAGGGCCCACAGGCCGATGAGCAGTGATAACAGCGAGATGGCGGCTCCCACATGCGTGCTCCACAGCAACGGCTTTGAGGAAAAGGATGCAATGCCGTCGAAAGCGAGCGCGAGCATCTTCGGCAGCGGATACTTGCTGCAGCCGGCGAAACGAGCGTGCCGCTCGTACATGACAACGGCGGTGCGGAATCCAAGCAGGGGGATGATGCCTCGCAGGAACAGATTGACCTCGCGAAAATCCCGCAAGGCGTCGATTGCGCGCCGGCTCATCAGGCGGAAGTCGGCATGGTGCGGAAGCACTTCCACGCCGAAGCGCTGCAGCAGGCGGTAGTAGGCGTGTGCCGTGGCGCGCTTGAAGAACGTATCGGTATCGCGGCACGAGCGTACGCCGAATACGATCTCCGCGCCCTGCCGGTACGCCGCCAGCATCCTGGGTATGGCATCCAGATCATCCTGGAGATCGGCATCGAGGCTGACCAGGACATCGCCGGGCGCGGTGAGCAGCCCCGCCAGCAACGCGCTCTGGTGGCCCTGGTTGCGCGACAGCTTGATGCCGCGAACCCGGGCGTCGCTGGCATGCAGGCCTTCGATCAGCGACCAGGTCCGGTCGCGCGAACCGTCATCGATGAACGTGACGGCGCTCTCCGGATGGATCTCCTCGCGCTGGACGAGCTGGTCCAGCAGTGCCAGCAATCGCTTGCCGGTCTCGGGCAGTACCTCTTCCTCGTCAAAGCACGGAACCACAAGATTCAGCGTCATCATGGTCTTTCTCCCTATCCTTGCGCGGTGCGGGCCTCAATCCTTTGCCGCGCGCAAATCGTCGGGGAAGGCATAGATGCGCATCCCCGCGTAGGCAAGCGTCGTGTATGTCGCGATGCCGCAAGCCTGGGCAGGCAGGCTGCCGTGGCCGAAGCGAGAGCTCAACCAGATCACCGTGGCAAGGTTGGCCGCGTATGCCACGCCGCACACCAGCGCATAGCGGCGCAGGGCTGTCCCGACCGGTCCACGGTGGCGGAATGTCCAGGTGCGGTTGAGCATGAAGCCCCACAGGAACCCCGCGGCGTAGCCCGCGGCATTGGCGGCCGCATCGCCAAGTCCAAACGTCCGCAGTGCGATCCAGATGACGCCGAAGCCGACGACGGAGTTGGAAGCGCCGACCAGCAGGAAAGGCAGCGCCGTTTGCCGGAAGGCCTTCATATCCGCGCTGCCGATACAAAATACTGCGCTGCGAACGGAACCCTTCCCATCCATCTCTCCAGCGGCCGGGCAAAGGCGAGCGCATGCGGAAAGAATATGCGGAAAGTCACCTTGCTCTGCCGCCACCCGGCCGCAAGGGTGCGGTGCCGGAGCGTTCTGGCGCTGACCAGTCGGGCGTTGGCGTCAAAGGGACAATTGCGTACGGCGGAAACCGTCAGGAAGTTGAGCGGATTATGCTCGAATACGATCAGTACCCCGCCGTGGCGGGTGACGCGTCGCATCTCGGCAAGCCATGACACATGTTCTTCCTCCGGGACATGGTGAAATACGCAGGCGGAGAACACCAGATCGAACTGCTCATCCGGGAATGGCAGCCGGTTGCCGGTGATTTCCGCATAGGTCACGTCGGCGTTCGGGAAGCGAAGACGGCTGATCTCGAGGCTGCGGCGCGAGATGTCGGCGCATGTCAGTTCCGCTAGCGGAAATCTCTCGAGGAAGAACGGCACGGCGTTGCCCACGCCGGAGCCGAAATCCAGGATGTTCACCGCGTCGAGCCGGCGGGAGCGCGTCTCCCGCAGGGCGTCGGCTACCTTGTAGCTCGCGAAGAACTCCGGCGCCTCTCCGGATGCACGGATGTTTGCCGCGTGCAGGGAGAGGTATTCGTTGGCGAACTGGTCGAATTCGGCTTTGTCCATGGCAGCGCACGCGTGATGGTTTTATTGGTGCCGCAAAGCTGGCCTCGTTCCAACGCCGGCAGGGATGCGGAGTGCTACGGGGTTGATGAAATGCGTGGCAGGGAAGCGACTGAATGCAGGCGGCCTGTCGCCAGCCGTCACCCCTGCAGGCAAACCATCCCCAGCTCGCCCTTCCTGACCTGCAGCTTGTGCTCTCGCATCATGCGGAACAAGGTGACCCGCGAGATGCCCAGCTCTTCCGCAACGTCCATGAGCCGCTCGTGATGCCGCTGCAAGGCTTCCTTGAGGGCATCCCGCTCCGCGGATTCCCTGATTTCCGCGAGCGTGAGGGGGCGGGTCTCGGCAGGTGGTTCCAGGTCCAGGTCGGCCGGGTTGACGACGCCGTTCTCGCACATCGCGGCGGCATGCCGGATGCGGTTGATCAGTTCGCGGACGTTGCCGGGCCAGCCATGCGCGCTGATCGCGCGGATTGCCGCGGGCGAGAAGCCCTTGATGCGGTCCGGCGACTGCTTTCTGATGTCGTTCAGGATATGCTCGGCCAGGAGTATGACGTCGCTGCCGCGCTCGCGCAGCGGTGGTTGCTTGACGCGGAGCACGCATAGGCGATGATAAAGGTCGCTACGGAAACGCTCCGCCGCGACAGCGGCTTCCAGGTTGACATGGGTGGCCGAGATGATGCGGGCCTTGACCGTGACGGATTCCGTGCCACCAAGACGCTCGATGCGGCCCGTCTCAAGGAAACGCAGCAGGCTGGTCTGGCTCTCGATCGGCATATCGCCGATTTCGTCGAGGAAAAGCGTGCCGCCATCCGCCATCTCGATACGGCCCGGTTTGCGCTTGAGCGCCCCGGTAAAAGCGCCACGTTCATAGCCGAACAGCTCCGAGAGGAGGAGGGTCGGCGGGATGGCGGCGCAGTTGACCGCGATAAACGGGCCGTTGCAATGCCGTGACGCCTTGTGGATGGCTTGCGCGGCGATTTCCTTCCCGGACCCGGATTCGCCTGCGATCAGAACGGGCGCATCCCATTTCGCCACCTTGCCGATGGCGCGGAAAAGGCTGTGCATCGCTGGACAGTTGCCGATCATGCCTTCCGGCGACGGGGCATGCGAAGCTGCCGGCATATTGCTGGTGCGGAGCTGGGCCATGCCGAGGGCGTGTCCCACGGCATGGGAAATGGACTCGGGATCGGACGGCTGAGTCCGGTAGTCGGCGAAATAGGTGCCCAGTATCCTGCGCGCGCTATCCGACAAGGCTTCGGTCCTGGATACCGAGCCAATCCAGCCAATATGGTCCAGGGCGAACCAAGGCTCGAACGACTCCACGTCGTCATCCTCGAACCCGCTGTGCAGGTCGAATAGCCCGGCCATTGGCTGGGCATTCAACTGCTGGTCGTCGAGATCCCGGCGGTTTGAGGCGAAAACGATTTTCCACCCCGCCTGCGACAGGAACCTGCAGAGGGCGGCATCATGTTGCCGTGAAAGGTACAGCAGCGGACGATTGGCGTACGTACTCATGGATTCCCCCGGGTCTTCTTATTTTTAGCAAGCGGGGGAGGCTTTGATTTCTCCCGCGTGCTCGCTGGCGCTACTCTGCAAAATGTGATGCCTTCGCAGCGAGTGCAGCGACTACCATCAAAACAGGGGGCAAATGAACCGTGCAGATCAGATCAAATGTTCCCCGGACTCAACGCCAGCGCATGCCCTGGCCCTCCTGCCCTGCAGCATTGCGCCGGCCGGATAGCCAATGCGCACGCACCTTGGACGTCGCCGCTCGCGGCGGTTTGCGTATGACAAGGTGCGGCGGATCGATCCTGCTCTACCTCCCCGCAGAGGAGTCGATCCGCGCCTGAAAGCACTGCAACTACTAGTTATCGGCAGCATGGCAGGTGGCGCCTGACACTCCGCCGCGGGCCTTGCTTGTTGTCCAGGCCGGCCCTCCGCCTGTCCCCCCTGAATGACCCCGTAAAACGCTATTTCCCTGTTAGTGGCGCAGTCGAGTCCGATGGATCTTCTTCGTACGCCCTGGCGTGCCTGCGGCCGCTCCTTTTATCTTGTAACCAGCATGAGAGCGACGAGCGTGCCAGTCTGGGTAAGTATTTGATTTATAAGGTGATCGTTTTGGAGCACATGTTTGAATTTCCGGATTCATGTAACAAGATGTTTCTTTCCTGTGATGGGCGGCGATCCGGATTTCGGGCTGCGGCATTTTGCTGACGCAATGCCTATGCCTGAATGCGCACTTATTCAGGGGGGAGGTGCGGTAGCAGGCATTGCGGCGACGGCGCGGATGATTCGAGCAGCGGTGGCCGCAAGATACGTGAAGGAAGCACGGGGCCGCGCACCGGTTCAAAATGGTTGCATTCCTGGAACAGGATTTATTTGGGAATGCCGGCAGCCTTGCGCGGTGCACGTCGGGATTTCTTCTCCTGATGTGCTGTAATCCGCGCTGTCTCCATCTATCCAGAAAAAATGGCCTAGTGCATAGTGGCGTCGATGTCGTGCCGGCGCCGAAAACGGAAGGCTCAACCCATCTTTTTGGATGAGATGGACATTGGACGCCGCTTGTTTCCAAAAGCTGCCGATCTGTTGCAAGCCTGAAACAAGCGATGCCTGGCGCGGCGCCATGGCGTCTGACCGATCAGGGGATGGCGCATCGCCGTCGGCACGCGGAAGAGGGGAGTAGCGCACGCTGGCGGGCGCGTGCCTTCTTCTGGTGCGGCATATGGAGCGCTTTCAAGACTTGAGTGCCGGCCGCGGACCTCAATACATGTAAGTCATGTGTCGTTACATCAGCGAGGCGGTAGCGCATTCGATACTTGGTAGCGTGCCGGCGCGCGCGAGCGCCGATGCGGCAACGGCGCACCAACCGGTGATCGCGCTGCCGTCGGCATGGTGTCGTCAGAGTCAGCGATCCGGCAAGCCTGCCCGCTACCGGAAACACAGTGACTACGAACGGAACCTTCAAAATACCGTGCCGCCGGGTCCCGCCGTCACGATGCAGATTCCGCCAGCCGGGGGAAGCGGTGCGCGTCAGTCGATCCGTGCGCCCGAACTGATGACCACGGGCTTCCATGTCTGGTATTCGGCCACCACGAACTTGCCGAATGCCTCGGGTGCCAGTTGCATGGCCTCGGCGCCTTGCTGGGACAGCTTGGTGCGCACCTCCGGTTTGGCGAGCGCGTCGCCGACGGCCTTGTTCAGCGTGGCGACGATCTCCCTGGGCGTGCCCTTCGGTGCAAACAGGCCGAACCACGCGCCAGTGACCAGGTTGGGCACGCCGGCTTGCGCCATCGTCGGCGCATCGGGCAAGGCAGCCGAGCGCTTGCGCGAGGTGACGGCCAGCACGCGCAGGTTGCCGCTGCGGATCTGCGAGATCACCGAGGGAATCGTTGCGAACATGAACTGCACGCGCCCCGCCAGCAGGTCGTTGAGCGCATCGGCCCCCTTGTACGGGACATGGGTCGTCCGCACCCCCGTACGCTCGTTGAACAGGACGCCGGAGAGGTGCGCGGCCGTCCCCACCCCGGTGGAGCCGAAATTCAGGGTATTCGGGTGCGCCTTGGCGTAGGCGATCAGATCCTGCACGTTCTTGACCGGCAGGCTGGGATTCACTACCAGCACGTTCGGCACGTCGGCAATCGGGGCGACCGGCGTCAGCTCCGTTTGCGGATTGACCTTGAGCTTGCGGTAGAGCGTGGGGTTGATGGCCACGGGGCCGACGGAGGTGGCCAGCAGGGTATAGCCATCGGGATCGCTGCGGCCAACGAAATCCGTGCCGATATTGCCGCCGGCGCCGGGGCGGTTTTCCACGACCACGCTCTGACCGAGTGTTTGCCCGATCTGCTGGGCGACTTCGCGCGCGAGGATGTCGGTAGTGCCTCCCGCGGTGAACGCCACCACGACGCGGACCGGCTTGGAGGGGTAGGGTTGCTGGGCGCTGGCCGTTGCGGCGCAGCATAGCAGCAGGCCGGCGGCCGTGCGCCGCAGGATCTTGTTCATGGCTGTCTCCGATGTGATCGTTATCGTCGTCGTGCGGCCCCGCCAGGAGAACGCACCCGTCCAGCACATCTTAGAAAGCCCGTCGGCCCCAGCTTTGAAAAAAGAGCAACGCAGCCTTCATGGCGCGCGTAGCGGCGAACCCGGCGCAACAACACTCCCGTATTGAAAGCGCCCAGGGCGCAAGCCCCGGCAACCCGGGCAAAACCCCTACCTGGGTCTCTGGAAATGCTGCTCCATGGCCGCGCAGCGGCTCAGGTATTCCAGCAGGTGCGCCACGCCGCCCGGCAGGCTTTCCTTGTCTCGCACGCAGACGTAGAAGTCCCGCACCGCCCACGCATCGGTCAGCGTCAGCAGCGACAGCCCCATCATCGACAGATAGTTCTTGGCAATGCCCTCGGGCACCATGGCGATGCCCAGCCCCTCGCGCACCATGCGGCAGCGCGCCTCGAAGTTGGATACCTGCGTTTTCACCGTCAGTGGCCGCGAGATCGTGCCGGAGACCAGCGTCAGGAACGCATCGAAGGTATGGCGAGGGAAGTAGCCGAGGAAGTCGTAGTCCAGCGCCTCCTCCAGCCGCAGCGACCCCTTGGCCTCCAGCGGATGTCCGCGCGGCACCACCAGCCCCACGCGGTCCTGGCGGTACGGCAGCGAGTGCACGCCAGGGCTGGGCGTTCCGGCGTGATAGATGCCGATGTCGGCATCGCCGTTGGAGACCAGGCGCGGGACATCGAAGCTGAATGCCTCCACCAGGTCGATCCGCGCCTCGGGGGCGTGCTTGAGGAAGCCGCTGATATCGGTCGGCAGGAACTGCAGGATCGTCGAGGCATTGGAGGCCAGCCGGATCTTGGCGATGCCGTCGGCGGAGTAGGCCGCCAGCGCGTCCTGCGCCAGTTGCACGCTGCGCACGATGGCCTTGGCGCGCTGGTATAGCATCGCGCCCGCCGGCGTGGGCTCCACGCCGCGGCCGTGGCGGCGCAGCAGCGCGGTGCCGGCGCGCCGCTCCAGCTCGGCAATGCGCTTGCTGGCCGCGGAGGTCACCAGGTTCTCGCGTTCGGCCGCACGCGAAAGGCTTTTTTCCTCGACGGCGGCAATCAGGATGGCAAGCGAGGGAATGTCCATGTCCATGGGTGCGGGCTTTCTCCAAAGCGGAACGGGCAAGGCGGCAGCCGTTGTCGACGGCCCGCGCGAAGTGCGGGTTTTCCCGAGCCGACAGGCCTGGCGTATAGGGTGCGCCCGCGGAGTATGCACCGCCGCTCCGTTGACCGGAATAGGCATGCGGGTTTGGGAGCTTTCACCAAATGTCAAAGCTCGCCGGCGTGCCATCCCTACCATGTGATGCATTCCCGAACGAGATGTGGCAAGAGGAGACCTCGCATGATCATCGACGAATTCGCCGCCTACGCTGGCCGAGCGGCCACCGCACCGTTGCCGGACCCCGTCCTGCACCATGCGCGCCGCGCGGTGATCGACTGGTTCGCGGCGTTGCTGGCCGGCTTGCAGATGGCGCCCGGCCAGCAGTTGGTGGCCGCGCATCGCGCGGAACTGGGCGTTGGCAAATCCACCATCATCGGTCACGCCACGCCGGCCTTCCCGGCCACGGCGGCCTGGATCAACGGCAGCACCTCGCACGCGGCGGAATTCGACGATATTTTCCGCGATGCCGTCTACCATCCCGGCTGCCCGACGATCGCGGCCGCGCTGGCATTGGCCGAACAGGTGGACGCCACCGGCATCGACCTGCTGCGCGCGGTGATCGCGGGCTACGAGGTGTCCACGCGCATCGGCGCGGCCGTCCAGCCGGCGCACTACCGCTTCTTCCACACCACGGGCACGGTCGGCTGCTTTGGCGCGGCGGCGGCCGGCGCGCTGCTGTTGTCCCCCGGCGATGTCCGTGCCGCGGCCGATGCACTGGCCACGGCAGCGACATTCGCGTCGGGGCTGCAACAGGCGTTCCGCTCCGATGCGATGACCAAGGCACTCCACGCCGGCCATGCCGCGCAGGTAGGTGTGCAGGCCGCCCAGGCTGCTGCGCATGGCGTCAACGGCGTGCACGACATCCTGGAGGGCGATGCCGGCTTTGGTGCCGCGCTCTGCGGCAAGCCGGACTGGCATGGCGTGACCGATGGCCTGGGCACCGATTACCACATCATGCGCATCACGCAGAAGAACCATGGTTGTTGCGGCCACACCTTTGCCGCCATCGACGCCGCCATGCGGATCGTGCGCAACCATCGGCTCGACCCGGCCCGCATCGCCGCCATCCGCGTGGCGACGTACCAGGCGGCGCTTGACGTCACAGGCAATTTTCGGCCCGCCACCGCGTTTGAGGCGCGTTTCAGCCTGCCGTACGTCGTCGCGCACGGCCTCCTGCACGGCGCGGTGCGGCTCGATGCATTCCAGCCAGACCGGCTGGCGGACCCGGCCATCCGCGCGCTGATGACGAAGGTCGCGCTGAGCGCCGATCCCGATCTGACCGCCGCCTTCCCGCGGCAGCGGGCTGCGCGCGTGGAAATCGAGATGGCCGACGGCAGCCGCCATGCGCACTTTGCCCCGTATCGGCACGGCGACCCCGAATCCCCGCTCGACGACGCGACGTTGGCTGACAAGTTCATGGAACTGGGCGGCCCGGTACTCGGAGCCAGTCCGGCTGCACGGCTGCTCGAGGCGCTGTGGCAGCTCGATCATCGCCCGGTGCGTGCGCTGGGGCTGTCCACGCTCAGGGCCGGCTGAGCCGGATCATATCCATCGTCAAGACGAGAAACATTGATGACGCAAGTCAACGAACAAGGTGGCCCCGAAACGGGCGCCACGGGCCGCACACTCGCCAAGGCACTGTTCACGCCGGGCGCCGTCGCGTTGGTCGGTGCCTCGGCCGATGAAAGCAAGAACACTGCGCGGCCGCTGCGCTTCATGCGCAAGCATGGCTATGCGGGCCGGGTGTTCCCGATCAACGCCGGCCGCGCCGAGGTGATGGGGCTGCAGGCGTATCCGAGCGTCGCGGCCTTGCCGGACACCATCGATCATGCTTTTGTGATGGTGCCCGGCCGGCAGGTGGCAGAGGTGCTGGAGCAGTGCGCCGCGCGTGGCGCCAGCGTGGTGACGGTGTTCTCGGACGGCTTCGCGGAACTGGGCGAGGCCGGCATGGCCGCACAGCGGGCGCTCGCCGCCCGGGCGAAGGAACTGGGCGTGCGGCTGTTGGGTCCCAACAGCATCGGCGTGGTGGACGTCCACAGCGGCGCCATCCTTTCCGTCAATGCCGTGCTGGAGGCGGACACCCTGCGCGCGGGTGGCATCAGCGTGGCCTCGCAAAGCGGATCGATGCTCGGCGCGCTGCTGTCGCGCGGCGCGGCACGCGGATTCGGCTTTGCCAAGCTGGTCTCCGTGGGCAACGAGAGCGATATCGGCGTCGGCGAACTGGTCGACCTGCTGGTCGACGACGACGCCACCGAGGTGATTCTGCTGTTCCTGGAAACGATCCGGGATGCGGCGGTGCTGGGTCCGGCCCTGCGCCGCGCCCGTGCCGCGGGCAAGCCGGTGCTGGTCTACAAGCTGGGCCGCTCCGCGCAGGGCGAGGCGCTGGCCCAGTCGCATACCGGCGCGTTGGCCGGCAACGACGCGGCGGTGGACGCGTTCCTGCGCAAGCACGGCGCGATACGCGTGGAAATGCTGGAGACGCTGTTCGAAGCCGCGCCGCTGGCCCGCCGCTATGCCGCCGACATCCCGGCGCTGCCGCGCAATCCGCGCATTGCCGTGGTGACGACCACGGGCGGTGGCGCCGCGACGGTGGTGGATCGCCTTGGCCTGGCCAATGTGGAGGCCGTGGCACCGCCCACCGAGTTCATCGCCCACATGGCCGCGCGCGGCGTGCGGATCCGCCAGACGCCGATCATCGACCTGACGCTGGCAGCGACGAGCGCCCAGTACCGGGACCTGGTCGAGCAGATGATCCAGAGCCAATGGTGTGACGCCGTGCTCTGCGTCGTCGGGTCGTCGGCGCAGTTTCACCCCCAGCTTGCCGTGCGCCCGATCGTGGAAGCGTCCGCGCAGCGCGGCAAGCCACTGTTGTCGTTCCTGGCGCCGGAAGCCACGCAATCGCTGGAACTGCTGCAGGCGGCTGGTGTGCCCGCGTTTCGCACCCCGGAGGCCTGCGCGGATGCGTTGGCCTGCCTGTTCCGCGCGGCGAGGACCCGCAACGACCCGGTGGAGGCTCCCGCGCCGGCAAGGTGGCCATCCGCGCTGCCGACGCAAGGTGACTTGTCTGAATTCGAGGCCGCCGTCGCCTTTGCGGAGCTGGGTGTGCCGATCGCGCCGATGGCGCTGGTGCGCGAAGGCGCGCTGCAGCACGCCGTGCCCTATCCCATCGTTGCCAAGATCTGCTCGCGAGACATCCTCCACAAGACCGAGATCGGCGGGGTAGAGGTGGGCGTGCGCGATAACGAGGAACTGGCGCGCGCCGCGGCGCGGTTGCTGGAGAACGCGCGGCAGTCCGCTCCGGCGGCGCGCGTCGACGGCATCCTGGTGCAGCGCATGGAAAGCCGCCTGCTGGAGCTGATGCTCGGCTATCGCCGCGATCCGCTGGTGGGTCCGATGGTCATGCTGAGCGCGGGTGGCATCACCGCGGAATTGCATCGCGACGTCAGCCTGCGCCCTGCGCCGGTCAGTGTGGCGGAGGCGCACGACATGATCGGCGAGGTTCGCTCGACGCAGCTGATCCGCGGCTTCCGCGGCCTGCCGCGTGGCGACGTGGACGCGCTGGCACACGCCATCGTCGGCTTTTCGCGCCTGGCGGTCATGCAGGGCGCCGACATCGCCGAAGCGGAGATCAATCCCCTGTTCGTCCGTGCCGAAGGCGTGGTCGGTGTCGACTGCCTGCTGCGGCTGGCCGCACCCCAACATGCATTCTGAGAATCAGACTAGGAGACGCTCATGCAATTCAAGCTCACGCCGGAACAACAGGCGTTCCAGGACGCCGTCAGCCGGTTTGCCGAAAAGGAACTGAAGCCGGGCGCCCGCCAGCGCGCCCACACCGACCAGTATCCATGGGACGTGGCCAGGAAGATGGCTGCGCAGGGCCTGCTTGGCATCACGATCGCCGAAGCGGACGGCGGGCAGGGCGGCACGCTGATGGACGCGATCATCGCCATTCAGGCCGTCGCCGCGCAATGCCCGCGCAGCGCGGACGTCATCCAGGCCGGCAATTTCGGTGCCATCCGCGTGCTGGCCGAGTATGGATCCGCCGGCCAGAAGGCCAAATGGCTGACGCCGCTGCTGCAGGGCGAGGCGCTGATTTCCGTCGGCATGACCGAGCCGGAAGCCGGCTCTGCCGTGACCGAACTGAAGACCACCGCCACGCCGGACGGCGAAGGCTTCCGCATCCAGGGGAGCAAGATCTTCACGACCCACGGCCCGCACGCCGATGTGATCCTGACCTATGTGCGCTTTGGTCCCGGTGTGGGCGGCATCGGGTCGGTGCTGATCGACACCAAGGCGCCGGGCGTGCGCATCGGCCAGCGCTCGCGCTTCATGTCGGGCGAGGAATGGGCGCAGATCTATTTCGAGGATGTCTACGCAAGACCGGAGGACGTGCTGCTCGGCGAGGGCGGCTTCAAGAAGCAGATTGCCGGCTTCAATGTGGAGCGCATGGGCAACACGGCGCGCTCCCTGGCGCTCGGCCGCTATGCCTATGAGGTGGCGCGCCAATGGGCGATGCAGCGCAAGCAGTTCGGCCGGCTGCTCTGCGAGTTCCAGGGGCTGCAATGGAAGTTCGCCGAGATGAAGATGAAGCTGGATGCGGGCCAGCTGCTGCTGTACCGCGCTGCCGCCAACGCGGACAGCGGCATTCCGTCCGCCGAGGAAACGGCCATCGCCAAGGCATTCTGCAACCAGGCCGGTTTCGACATCGCCAATGAAGCGTTGCAGGTGATGGGCGGCATGGGCTACAGCCAGGAGGAATTGGTGGAGTACTGCCAGCGCCGCTGCCGCGGCTGGATGATCGCGGGCGGATCGATCGAGATCCTGAAGAACCGCATTGCAGAATCGGTGTTCGAGCGGACATTCCCGCAGCGGCCGGCGGATGCGCGGGCCTGACGGCCGCAAGCGCGATGTCGGCGACACTGCGGGGCCCTCAGCGAACCTGGGCATGATTGAACTGACCGACGTCCCGCTGTTCATGCCGGCTGGCATGCCAAGCCGCCATTTAGGACACTTTGCTCCGTCGTCGCCCAGTCTCAGGAGGCACTGTTGGATACGAGCGCCCAGCCGCTCGTCCCCATCAGGAATCGTGATGCCCCCATGCCGGACGAGGGCTTAGCGGCCCGCCGCCCGCCGGCTACAGTTCCGGACAGACTCCAAATGCCTGAAAACGCCGTGTCCGTTCCCCCAAGAATTTCCCGCCTGTCGCGCCGGCATCTTCGACCGCACGGTGCTGGATGACCGCCGCCCCGAGGGCGCGACGCGCCAGGCTGGCGACCCGGCCCCCGGCTCGGATCAAGGCGAGACTCGCCCCGGCGCCCCAATACCGCTGAATCCAAAGGAGACCCATCATGACGAAACCCGGTGTGTTGAACATTCCATCGATGCGCAACCAATGCAGCGAGGCGGAGTGGCAGGCCCGCGTGGACCTGGCCGCCTGCTACCGGCTGGTGGCGCTGTACGGCATGGCGGACATGATGGCCAACCACATCTCCGTGCGCGTGCCGGATGAGGAAGATGCCTTCCTGATCAATGCCTACGGCATGATGTATGAGGAAATCACCGCGTCCAGCCTGATCAAGGTGGACCACGACGGCAAGATTCTTTCCAAGCCGGATTTCGGCGCGCTCAGCTACGGCATCAACAAGGCCGGCTACGTGATCCACAGCGCCGTGCACCACGCCCGCCCCGAGGTGGCCTGCGTGATCCACACGCACAGTTGGGCGTCGATGGCTGTGTCCGGGCTCGATTGCGGCCTGATGCCGATCACGCAGACCGCCATGCGCTTCCTGAAGATCGGCTATCACGATTACCAGGGCGTGGTGCTCGATACCGCCGAGCAGGCGTCGCTGATCGAGGACCTCGGCAAGGGCGAGGCGCTGATCCTGCGCAACCACGGCGCGCTGACCGTTGGCAACACCGTCGGCGAGGCCTTCAACTGGATGCACCGGCTGGAGCTGGCCTGCCGCTCACAGGTGGCGGCGATGTCCTGCAATACGCCGCTGCGTGAGGTGGCGCCGGAGATCCTGCAGGAAACGTGGAACAACTACCAGCCTGGCACGCGCCGTCCATATGGCGTGATGGAATGGCCGGCGCTCTTGCGCAAGCTCGATCGCCTGGATCCCGGTTACCGCGACTAAAGCGTGGTGAAGGCCTCCGGCGCCACCGTCGATTGAGCTGAGAACATGGGAAAGCCTGAATCCATATCCGACGCGACGCTGCGCGTCCTGTTGTCCGGGGCGTCGCTGCGCCAGAACCGCGAGGCAATCGGCGCGGCGCTGGGCACACGCGCGTGGGCGCCGGTGTTGCCGCCCGCCACGGACGATCCGCATGGCGTCGATGCTGACATCGCGTTTGTTTCGCGCGATGTCACCGGGCTTTCCACCAAGCATGAAATCCTGCCGGCCACCCAGCGTTTCTATGCCGCGATGCGCGAAGCGCCGTCGCTGCGATGGGTGCATACGCATTCCGCGGGCGCGGACCGCACGGTATTCAGTCAGTTGCGGCAGCGCGGCGTGGCGGTCACCACATCGTCGGGCGCCAACGCCGGGGTCGTGGCCCAGACCGCGCTGGCGGGACTATTGGCGCTGGCGCGGCACGTTCCGCAGATGCTCGCCGCCCAGCGGGAACGTCGCTGGGCACCCCTGATCGGCACCGGGCTGCCACGCGACCTGCACGGCCAGACGGCCACCATCGTCGGCTGGGGCCCGATCGGGCAGCAGCTGGGCGCAGTGCTGAAGCTGCTCGGGATGTCGGTGGTGGTGGTGCGCCACCGTGCGACGCCAGCCGGCGATGGCTACGAGACCATGACCTTCGAGGCGCTGCCGACGGTATTGCCGCGCACGGACTGGCTGATCCTGGCTTGCCCGTTGTCCGATCGGACGCGCGGACTGGTGAACGCCGCCGCCCTGGCCAGCCTGCCGGCGGGCTCGCGGCTGATCAACGTGGCCCGCGGGGAAGTCGTCGACGAGCCCGCGCTGGTTGACGCGCTGCGGGAGGGCAGGCTGGCAGGTGCCTATCTGGATGTGTTCGCCCACGAGCCACTGCCCGCCGATTCGCCAGTCTGGGCACTGCCCAATGTCATCGCCACGCCGCATAGCGCCGGATTCTCGGACGGCAACGCCGCGCGCGTGGTCGATATCTTCCTGGACAACCTGCGTCGCTGGGTGCGGGGCGACGCTCTGCGCAACCCGGTCGCATAGCGCCGAGTCGCGACGGATAGCGGCACATCACGTGGACCAGGCCGCTCGCGACGCCCCTCTTCGAGCGCTCATCTTTCGGGTCCGCCCTGGTCTGGCCGACGGCAACTGACTCGCGGCGGGCGTCGGCTGGACCTGTGCTGGCGCGGGCCGGAATGGTGCCGTCCGTATCGCCGATTCTGCCACTTGCGGCGATGCCATTTACCGGGCCCGGGACGGAGGCGGCCCGGCATTCCCATGTAGAGACATTACATGCGAGGCCCACAGCAGCCGGGCGGTGGGGGGAGGAAGTTGCAAAGCTATCCCTGCTTTGGAAGGGGGAGGGTTCCCGGGAGGCGCGGAAACTGGCAGGCTGGCGGTGCCCGTGCAGGGGTGCCCAAGCCTGGCCGGGAAACCCGGGCAAATGGCGCACGGATGGCGGAACGCAGTTTTTTGGCCGATCCCCCCCGCCTTGTCCGGCTTTCCGCGCACGGGTTCCCCATGGTGGATGCTGTGGCGACGGAACACGCTGAACCAGCGATCTATTGTTGCGCGTAAAGCATTTGCCCAGACCCCCGGGTTGGGAAGAAAATACGCGCACAACCATAAGAATTATCTTAAGCAGGCGATTAAACAGGATATCGGGGTGAATCAAGCGATTCTGCAGTATCTCACTGAGCGCCATTGCTCCTCGCAATGGCGCGACATGCTGGCGGCCCTCGGGGAGGAGCTGGCCGCATCCATGGACGTGGCGGGCTTGCGTGCCGTCATGTGGCGGGTTGGCGTGCGTTTTGCCCAACGTTTCGATACGGGAGCCTGCGCGACCCTCGCGGAACTGGAACGGGCGATTGCCCAGATCTGGCTGGATGTCGACTGGGGCTGGGCCAGCATCGAGGACGCCGGCGGCGCCCTGGTGATCCGCCACTATTGCGCGCCGTTGAGGGCGGCGCTGGGAGACGCCGCTGACGACTGGTCGCCGGCGTTCCTGGAGGGGGCGTACCAGCACTGGTTCCACAAGCTAGGCTCGTCCGAGACCTTGCGGGTCAGCCAGAGTACGCCGATCGATGCGACCGGGTGCCTGGAATTCCGGTTTGGGCGCTGAGGCGTCGCGGCAGCCCGGTGCTGCTGCCCAGTGTCCCCCCTCCGTGAGCGAGATGCCATGAGTCAGTCCGACGATTTGTCCAAGCTGTTCCAGCGCTTTGGCGGCAAGACGGAATCCTACCAAGAGATCGTGCGCGAAGACGCCGCGACGCAAGCGCGCGAGCGCTGGCCGCTGCTGTCCGCCGTGCGGGTCGACCGTGCCGCCACGGTGCCGTCGGTGCAGCCGGCACCGCATGGGTTTGAGGCGGCCGCCCCGCAAGGCGTAGCGCCCGAGCCGCTGTGGCGCGGCGCGCAGCCCGTCGGCCAGCCGCCGGCCGAGCCCGTTGCCATTGCCATGGTGCCCCCGTCCGTGGCCTTCGCGGCGCCCGCAACGGCCCCGGCCGCTCCACCCGCCTCGGCGATGGCGCCGCGTTTCCGGACGCCGGAAGGCATGCCGCCGGCGCCCCCGGCCGCGCCGGCCAGGGCGGTGGCAGCGGCGGCATCGATGGCATCGGCCGTAGCGCCGGCATCGTCACTGCCGGTGTCTGGCCCGATGTCCGCCCCCGCACCCCACCAGGCCAGCATCTGGGCTCCCGCGACGCCGTCGACCGAACTCGCCGGCCATGCCGCCAGCACCGAGTTGTCCCAAGTGTTCGCACGGCTCGAGGGCAGGCCGGAGCCGGCAACCACCAGCGAGCGCGTTCCCGCGCGCCGTTCCTTTCTTGATCGGTTGAAGCGCTCGTGAAGATTATTGCTGTTGTGTCGGCCAAGGGCGGCGTGGGCAAGACCACCCTGTCAGCCAACCTGGCCGAAGCGCTCGCCCTTGCCGGCGAACATGTGGTGGCGGTCGACCTGGATCCGCAAAACGCGCTGCGCTTGCATTTCGGCATGCCGCCCCAGGAAGTCTCGGGCCATGCGCGGGCCACGCTGGCCGGCGAAGCGTGGCAGGAGAGCATCTACCAGGGGCGTTCGCGCGTGCTGGTGGTGCCGTTCGGCTCGCTTAACGAAACCGACCGCTCGGCCTTCGAGACCCACCTGGCTACGCATCCCGGCTGGCTGCGCACCCAGCTTGCCGCGCTGGGCCTGGGTCCCGACGATGTGGTGGTGATCGATACCCCACCGGGGCCGTCGCCTTATATGCGGCAGGCGCTGTCGTGCGCGCAACTGTGCCTGACGGTGTCGCTGCCGGATGCGGCGTCCTACGCCACCATGCCCCTGATGGAGGACCTGATCCGCACCTACTGCGAGGGCCGGCCCGATTATCTCGGCCACGTGCTGGTGATCAACCAGGTGGACGTGAGCCGTCAGCTCGGCAAGGACGTGGTGCAGGTGCTGCGTGCCCAGCTGGGCGAGCGCGTGCTCGGCGTGATCCATCAGGACCAGGCTGTCGCCGAGGCGCTCGCCTACGACCGCAGCGTGCTGGAATACAACCCGCACAGCCAGGCCACGCACGACCTGCAGCGCTGCGCTGCATGGGTACGGCAGGCCCTGGTCGCACATGGAGGCGCCGCGTGAAGCCAGCCAATTTGACCCGCACTGCCGCTCAGGCAGGCGCTGGCCCCACGCCAAAGGGCGAATCCGGCGGCAAGCCCGGCAGGCTTTCGTCCCTGCTGCAGCGTTTCGGCAATGGCTTCGTGGAACTGCCCCTGTGGGACAGTGCTCCGGTACGGGCGATCGCGCTGGTGCTCGCGCTGGTCATGTTCGCGCTGGTGATCTCGGTGCCGCTGGATTTCTGGCAGCAGATCGGGTTTGCCTCGGTGTGCTTCGCCCTGGCGGCGTGGCTGAACCGGGTCAAGGGGCGTCTTGCCACGTTGATGATGGTGGTGCTGTCGATCGCGGCATCCAGCCGGTATATGTACTGGCGCCTGACCGAAACCGTGGGCCTGGGCGGCTGGTTCGACGCCGCCTTCGGGATCGGCCTGGTGCTGGCCGAGCTGTACGCCTTCGTGGTGTTGATGCTGGGCTATTTCCAGACCGCGTGGCCGCTCCAGCGCCGCCCGGTGCCGATGCCGCCGGACAGCGCGAACTGGCCCACGGTCGACATCTTCATCCCGACCTACAACGAGCCGCTCTCGGTGGTGAAGCCGACGGTGTTCGCCGCCATGTCGCTGGACTGGCCGCGCGACAAGATCAATGTCTATGTGCTCGACGACGGCCGGCGGGAGGAATTCCGCGAGTTCTGCGAGCGCGTCGGCGTCACCCACGTCACGCGCAACCACAATCGCCACGCCAAGGCCGGCAATATCAACGAAGCGCTCAAGAGCACGCATGGCGAGTATGTGGCGATCTTCGACTGCGACCACATTCCCACGCGCTCCTTCCTGCAGATCTGCATGGGCTGGTTCCTCAAGGACCGCAAGCTGGCCATGCTGCAGACGCCGCACTATTTCTTCTCGCCGGATCCGTTCGAGAAGAACCTGCGCACCTTCCAGGAAGTGCCCAACGAGGGCGAACTGTTCTACGGCCTGGTGCAAGACGGCAACGATCTGTGGGACGCCACCTTCTTCTGCGGCTCGTGCGCCATCATCCGCCGCGCCCCGTTGCTGGAGGTCGGCGGCATCGCGGTGGAAACCGTGACCGAGGACGCGCACACCGCGCTCAAGCTGCACCGCAAGGGCTACGGCACCGCCTACCTGGCGATTCCGCAGGCGGCGGGGCTGGCCACGGAAAGCCTTTCGGGCCACGTGGGCCAGCGTATCCGCTGGGCGCGCGGCATGGCGCAGATCTGCCGGGTGGACAATCCGCTACTCGGGCCGGGCCTGTCGCTCCCGCAGCGGCTGTGCTACCTCAATGCCATGCTGCATTTCTTCTATGGCCTGCCGCGGCTGGTGTTCCTGACCGCGCCGCTGGCCTACCTGCTGTTCGGCGCCCACGTGATCCAGGCCTCGGCGCTGACCATTGCCATCTTCGCGCTGCCCCACCTGCTGCACGCGAACATGAGCAACTCGCGCATCCAGGGCAAGTTCCGGCATTCGTTCTGGAACGAGGTCTACGAATCGGTGCTGGCGTGGTACATCATGCGGCCGGTGCTGGTGGCCTTCATCAACCCCGCGGCCGGCAAGTTCAACGTGACGCCCAAGGGCGGGGTGATCGAGGAAGCCTACTTCGACTGGGTGATCTCGCGGCCCTACCTGGTGCTGCTGCTGTTCAACCTGCTGGGCGTGGTGGTGGGCTTCCTGCGGCTGTTCCTGTGGAACCAGTTCGAGGCCACCACGGTGGTGCTGAACCTGATCTGGACCTTCTACAACCTGATCATTCTCGGCGCTTCCATTGCTGTGGCCAGCGAGACGCGGCAGATCCGCGTGGCGCACCGGGTGGCGATGAAGCTGCCTGCCACGTTGCATTTCGCCGATGGCCGTGCCGTGGTGTGCGAGACCATCGACTTCGCCGAGGGCGGCATCGGCATGCGGCTGCCGCCGGGCATGAAGGCGACCGTAGGCGACGCGGTGCAGATCTCGCTCTACCTGCAGAACGACGAGCATATGTTCCCGGCCAAGGTGGTATTCCAGGGCGAGTCGCACACCGGACTGGTGCTGGGGAAGATGAGCCCGCGCGAGGAAATGGCGTTCGTGCAGTGCACCTTCGCGCGCGCCGATGCCTGGATCGATTCCTGGGGCCGCAAGCGTCCGGATGCCCCTGGCCTGGCCGCAGGCCAGATTTTCCGGATCGGCCTGCTCGGTTTCCATAACGTGATGTTCCACCTGGGCCGCGAGATGCGCCGGCTGCTGCGGCGGCCCGAACCTGGCGCCTCTTCCACTCCCTGACCGGCCTGAGCGGCCACGTGCCTGTGCCACGCACCGGCCTGGCCACGCAACGGACCACTGGCAAAACTAGAGAATGCGTTTGACCAAGACACCACGCTTGCCCGTACGTTTGCGCGCCCGCCCGGCCGCGCGCCTGCCCGTGCTCACACGCCTGGGCGCCCTGCTGGCGCTCTCCATGCTGACCATGACGCCGGCGGGAGCCCAGCGCGCCGCCATGCCGGACGCCACGCGCGACGCGGTAACGGCGCAGGCGCCTGCCGGCGCCGCCGCGCAGGCCGCCACCGGCGCGCCCCGCAGCGGTGCGCGCACGGTGCAGGTCACGTTCAAGCAGCTGGGCGCCGATGTGCCCTTCCAGCTGCGCGGCGTCGACGGCATCAACGGCGTGCCGTTCTCGATCCGGGCCGACGAGGTCGTGACCGCGGCGCGCCTCAAGCTGCGCTACACCTATTCGCCGGCGCTGATCCCTGCGCTGTCGCATATCAACGTGATGCTCAACGGCGAGGTTGCCGCCACCGTGCCGGTGCCCAAGGAAACCGCGGGCACCAGCCTGGAGCGCGAGCTGGCCATCGAGCCGCGGCTCATCAGCGAGTTCAACCGGCTCAACCTGCAGCTGATCGGCCACTACACCACCGATTGCGAAGACCCCTTCCACTCCAGCCTGTGGGCCACCATCGGCAACAGCAGCGTGCTCGAACTCACGCTGACCCCGGTGGCGCTGGCCAACGAGCTGTCGCTGCTGCCGCTGCCGTTCTTCGACCGCCGCGACGTGGGGCGCCTCAGGCTGCCCTTCGTGTTCGCCGGCGCGCCGTCGCCCGCCACGCTGGAAGCGGCCGGCGCGGTGTCGTCGTGGTTCGGCGCGCTGGCCGGTTATCGCGGCGCGTCCTTCTCCGCCACGCTCAACCAGGTGCCGGCGGCCGGCAATGCGGTGGTCTTCGTCACCAACGAGGAAAAGCCCGCCGGGGTGGAGGTGCCGGCCATCAACGGGCCCATGATCGCGGTGGTGCCCAACCCGGCCGACGCCAATGGCAAGCTGCTGCTGGTGATGGGGCGCGACAGCGCCGAGCTCAAGACCGCCGCGCGGGCGCTCACGCTGGGCGCGCGGGCGCTGTCCGGGCAGAGCGCCACCATCAACAAGCTCGACGACGTGGCGCCGCGCGTGCCGTACGACGCGCCCAACTGGGTCCGCAGCGACCGCCCGGTGCGCTTCGGCGAACTCACCGAAGTGCGCGATCTCAACGTCTCGGGCTACAACCCCGACCTGGTGCGCGTGAACTTCCGGCTGCCGCCCGACCTGTTCGGCTGGCGCAGCAAGGGTATCCCCATCGATCTGAAGTACCGCTATACGCCGCGTCCGGTGGTGGACAAATCCACGCTGAATATCAACGTCAACCGCCAGTTCCTGCGCGCCTATGCGCTGCGTTCGGTCAAGAACCAGGACGGCCGCGCCAGCCAACTGCTGGCCAAGGTGCTGCCGGACGGCTCGGTGCCGGTCAAGGAGCGCATCGACCTGCCGCTGTTCATGCTGCCGGCGCAGTCGCAGCTGCAGTTCCACTTCTATTACGACTACCTCAAGCAGGGCGCGTGCAAGGACGTGCTGCTCGACAACGTGAAGGGCGCGATCGATCCCGATTCGACCATCGACGTGACCGGCCTGCCGCACTTCATCGCGCTGCCCGATCTGGCGGTGTTCGGCAACAGCGGCTTCCCGTTCACGCGGCTGGCAGATCTTTCCGAGACTGCCGTGATCCTTCCGGACAAGCCTGGCGCCGAGGATTATTCGACCTATCTCACGCTGATGGGGCGCATGGGCGAATCCACCGGCTACCCCGCCACCGGTGTGGCGGTCAGCGGCGCGTCGCAGGTCGACAAGCAGGCCCAGCGCGATCTGCTGGTGATCGGCACCGCGCAGTCCCAGCCGCTCTTCACGCAGTGGGCCGAGCGCATGCCGGTGTCACTGGTGGGCAATGAGAAGCGTTTTTCGCTGACGGATGCCGTCTCGACGGTGATGGGCTGGTGGAATGGCGCGGACGGCACGCGCAACCGCCCGGTGGAGACGCACATGTCGGTCAGCAGCGCCGCCACCGACGCCACGCTCAGCGGCTTCGAGTCGCCGCTGGCGTCCGGGCGCAGCGTGGTGGCGGTCACCAGCAATGCGCCGCAAGGCCTGCTGGCCATGACCGACGTGCTGCTCGATCCCGAGCAGGTCACGCATGTGCAGGGCAGCCTGGTGCTGGTGCACGGCAAGGACATCGACAGCCTGGCGGCGCAGCAGAACTATTACGTGGGCAAGCTGGCGCCCTGGACCTATGTGCAATGGTGGCTTTCGCGGCGGCCCCTGGCCATGGTGCTGATGATCGGGGGCGCCTCGCTGACGCTGGCAGCCTTGCTCTTCCTGTCGCTGCGGGCACGCGCCCGCCAGCGCAAGAAGGGAGAACACGCATGAACCCGAACCAGCCGCGCCGCCGCTGGCTGGCCGCCCTGCCCGGGGCCGGCGTGCTGGCGGCCGTGGGCGGCTGGGCGGCGCTGGCGGACGCGGCCAGGCCGGCCGTTGCGCCCAAGGCGGCGGCTGCACCCATGGTCTGCGCCTGGCCGCTGTACCAGCAGTTCCTGTCCCATTTCGTGCAGGGCGACGGACGTGTGCTCGATTCGTCCACCAAGGCGCTGCAAAGCACCTCCGAAGGCCAGTCCTACGGCATGGTGTTCGCGCTGCTGGCCAACGACCGCGTCACCTTCGACCGTCTCTGGCAATGGAGCATCGCCAACCTGGGCGCGGGCAGCCTGCAAGACAAGCTGCCGGCCTGGCAGTGGGGCCACCGCGCCGACGGCTCGTGGGGCGTGATGGACGCCAACCCGGCGTCCGATGCCGACCTGTGGTTCGCCTTCGCTCTGCTCGAGGCGGCGCGCCTGTGGCGGCAGCCGGCCTATGCCGAGCAGGCGCGCGCCTTGCTCGCACTGGTGGCCAAACAGGAAGTGGTGTCCCTGCCCGGCTTCGGTACGATGTTGCTGCCGGGGCCGCAGGGCTTCGTCGAAGGCAATGCCGATGGCCCGCACCTGTGGCGTCTCAACGCCAGCTACCTGCCGGTGCCCGTGCTGCGCCGCCTGGCGTCCGCCGACCCGGCGGGCCCGTGGGCGACGCTGGCCACGCAGGCCGGCAAGCTGGTGGAGGCGGTGGCCAGGCAAGGCATCGTGCCCGACTGGCCGGCCTACCGCAGCGAGCAGCCCGGCAGCGGCGCCTTCGTCACCGACCCGGCGAAGGGCGACGTGAGCAGCTACGACGCCATTCGCGTCTACCTGTGGGCCGGCATGACGCCGCGCCGCGATGCCGCCGGTGGCGTGCTGATGAAGGCGCTGGCGCCGCAGGCGCAGCGTATGGCGGGACGCGCCGCGCCGCCCGAACGCATGCACGCCGATAGCGGCGCGCTGGAAGGAGAGGGCCCGCTGGCATTTTCGGCCGCGCTGCTGCCTTTCCTGCAGGCGGCCGGAGCGCCGGCGCTGGCTGCTGCGCAACGCGCGCGCGCCGAGTCGATGCTCGACGCCGCCGCGCCAGCCGGCAAGTCCGCGGCCACGTACTACGACACCGTATTGGGATTATTCGGCCTCGGCTTTGCCGAAGGCCGCTACCGGTTCGCGCCTTCGGGGCAACTGGAGTTGGAGTGGGAGAAAACATGTCGAACCGCAAGCGCCCGGCCATGAACGGACGCGCGAACGCATCCGCCCCGAGGGGCGGCCTGGCAGATACCGGCGGCGCTGCGCGCGCCAACCTGCGTGCCAAGACCCTGGTGCTGAGCCTGTTGACTGCATTCGCCACCGGCGCCGCGGCGCAGGAGGACCCGGTCAAGCTGCTGGTCGACCAGGGCAAGTACTGGCAGGAGCGCGGGCGCAGCGATCGCGCGGCCGAAGCCTGGCAGAAGCTCCTGCGGCTGAACGCGGCCCAGCCCGATGCGTTGTACGGCATGGGCGTGGCCGAGGCTGAATCCGGCCGCGCCGACAGTGCGCGCACCTACCTGGAACGCCTGAAGAAGGCCCAGCCCGGCTCGCCGCTGGTGGGGCGTCTCACGCAGATCGTCAGCGGCGGCGGCGTTACCCAGCAGCTCGAGCAAGCGCGCCAGCTGGCGCGCAGCGGCCAGGGCGAGGAAGCGGTCAAGCGCTACCAGCAAGCCGCCGGCGGCACCACGCCGCAAGGCAACCTCGCGCTGGAGTATTACCAGACCCTGGGCGGCACCGCGCAAGGCTGGGAAGAGGCACGCAAGGGGCTGGAGCAGCTGGCGCGCGCCAATCCGTCCGACAACCGTGCCCAGCTGGCGCTGGCGCAGCACCTGACCTATCGCGAATCGACCCGGCGCGAGGGCATTCGCCACCTCGAGGCACTCTCCAAGAGCAGCGATGTGGCGGGCTCCGCCGGCGAGAGCTGGCGGCGGGCGCTGACCTGGCTGGGCGGCCGCCCGGCCGACGCGCCGATGTACCAGGCATGGCTGGCCAGCCATCCCGACGACGAGACCATCCGGGCCAAGCTCGATGCGATCAAGGTCCAGCAGCAGCAACAGCAGAGCACGCGGGTGGCCGGCGCGGCCAGCAACCCGGTACGCCAGATCGTGCAGCAGGGCTTCGACGCGATGGACGCGGGCGATCTCGAACGTGCCGGCGAGCACTTCCAGACCGCGCTGCAACAACGCTCCGAAGACGCCGACGCGCTTGGCGGCATGGGCGTGCTGCGCCTCAAGCAGGAGAAGTTCGCCGAGGCGGTGGACTACCTCGACCAGGCCGCCAGGCGTGGCGCGGGCGGGCGCTACCGCAGCGCGCAGAACAGCGCCACCTACTGGCTGTTGTCCGAGCAGGCGAATGCCGCGCGCGGCGCGGGCAACCGCACCGAGGCGCGCAGCCTGCTGGAGCGCGCGATCAAGCTGGATCCGCACGAGCCTTCCGCCCAGGTGGCGCTGGCCGACGTGATGGCCGAGGAAGGGCAGTACGCCCCGGCCGAGGCCGCGTATCGCCGCGTACTCAAGCAGCAGCCCGACAATCCCGACGCCACGCGTGGCCTGGTGGGCGTGCTGGCGGCGCAGAACAAGAGCGCCGAAGCGCTGGCGATCGTGCAGAACCTGACGCCGGCGCAACAGGACAAGGTCGGCTCGCTTGGCAAGCTGCGCGCAGAGGAG
>NZ_JARJLM010000326.1 GCF_029335485.1 Cupriavidus basilensis | reverse complement strand
GCCTGGCTGCTCAACCACTTCTATCGCCATCTCGTTGCCAACTTCGAGCCGGCAAGAAGGATGGAGTCGCTCGCGGATGCACGGCAGGCCTTGGGATCCGAGGCCATACCGGAATGGGTTGTGGCCCGTTTCGCTTCTTCGGCGAAGGCGGGCAGCGGCGCAGCGGCAACGCCGCTTCCGCTTGCGCCCGTGGTCTGGGTCGATCCCGCCGATCCGCAGCTGCTGGCCTTGGAAGCCCGGCTCGTCGAATTCCTGATGTCGCGCGAAGGCACGGCCCTGGCCGGCAAGCTCGACCGCATCAACTGCCCGCAGGCACTGGCGCTGTGGGACAGGGAACACGCCGAGATGGCCATGCGTATCGAGCGTGGCTACCGCCAGAGCCAGCCCGAGGCGCTGCGCACCTTGCTGCCGACGCCGAATGGCGTGTTCGTGGAGTTCCTGCCGGATAGCGCGTCGCTGCGTGCCGAAATGGCCTTCGAAAGCTATGTCATGCGGCATTGCCTGGGACAATTCGCCGACCGGCGCGAGCTGGCCGGTGGCTACGGCGAGCGGTATGCCGAAGCGGTGGCGCACCGGCGGATGCGCTTGCTGAGTTTCCGCGATGCCGGCGGGCAGCCGCATATCACGATCAGCGTGGATGTCCTGGCCAATGGCGCGCTCGCCATCGACCAGGTCAAGGGCAAGCAGAACCGGCCGCCCATCGACCGCTACGTCGAAGACGTGCTGGCCTGCCTGAATGCGCTGGATACCGTCGAGGAAACGCCGGCCGACTGCATCGCCATCGGCGTGGTGCGCACGCCGGCAGGCTGGGAGCGCATTGAAAACGTGACCGATGCGGCAACCCAGACCCGCCTGGTTGCGCGCCATCCGCAGCTCTTCGTCAGGCTGCGCTCGCCGACGCCGATGGTGGAGTGGCTGGTCGCCGCGCGCCAGCCGGGCTTGCTGGCGGAGCGTCCGCCACGGGCGGCGGCGGTCGGCTATGCCGCCAGGCAGGCGCTGATGAAGAACGGAGACGGTCCCGGCCTGCATGGCATTGCCCCGGGTGTCGCCACCGAAGGCGTGCCATGGCCGGAACTGTCGCTATCGCGGGCGGCGGAAATCATGGCATTGCAAGCGGGGCAGCAATCGGGTTCGCAATGGGGTTCGCAACCGGGATGGTAATGGAGCATCGAAGCTGATGAACGTCTTCTACCTGCTTCTCGGGGGCTTTGTGCTGTGGCGGGTCTACCGTTACCTGCGCCCCTTGCGTCCGGCCGTTTTCACCCCGCGCAAGCAATGGGCATTGACCCTGGCGCAGCCCATGGTCGATGCCACGGGCATGACCGGCTTCTTCGACCCTGCGTCCGACCATATGACGGACAATGCGCGCGAGTTCTTCCGCGTGCAATTGCTGCACCAGATGGAATTCCGCGCCAACGCAACGGATGACGAGGCGCGCCAGCATCTGGCCCAGGTATTCGAGTCGCGATGGTTTCGCGCCGATCTGCATGCGCTGTTGCCGACCGACGATCCTCGCGCCGCGCTGGCGTTCGCCTGCGTCCGGATGGCGTTCTTCGCTCGCAACGTCATGTTGATGGGGTGGGTCGAACCCATGGCCGCATGGCGCGTGCTGTTGCTCAATGCCCAGCGCGCGCAGGACTGCTTTGCCAGCTGGGAGGACTTCGGGCATGCCTTTATCGCCGGCCGCCAGCAATGGGTCGCGGCATTCCGGGCGGACCCCTTGGGCAAGCCTTTCGACGAGGCGGCCTTGCGCCAGTTGCTGGCCCCGCCGAAAGGGGTCTGGGCGACGCTGGCATGGCCGGTCCTGCCGGCATTCAGCCCGCAGCCGCTGTGAGGCTGGCGCGGCCCCTCAGGCCTGCGCCGCCGTCATCTCCACGGATCGCCCGCGGCGGCGCTCCGAACGCCAGCAGGCCGGGTCCGCAGCCGTTCCCGGCAAGCCTCAGGTACGCCGCCACACCGGCGAATCGGCCACCACCACCCTGCGCGGCAGGATTTTCTGGCTGCCGAAGGCATCGGCAATACGTTGCTGCTCGTCGAGCGAAGCGGCGTCCACGGTCTGCACCTGGTAGGTGCGGCGGCGATTGGCCGCTTCCACGGTGGGCGCGTCGAGCCCGATGAGCGGCGCGTGCCATTGCGCGGCGGCAGCGGGATGTTGCTTGACCCATTCCCCGGCACGCCGCAGTTCGTCGTAGACCGCCGCCAGCACGGCGCCATGCCGCTGCGCATAGGGCGTGGCGGCCAGGTAGAAGCGCCGGTAGCTGGACAGCCCCTTGCCGTCGCGCAGGATGCGCGCATTGGCCTGGCGCTGCACCGCCGCCAGGAAAGGGTCCCAGATCACCCAGGCAGCCACGCTGCCGCGCTCGAATGCGGCGCGCGCGTCGGCCGGGCTCAGGTAGGCGGGCTCGATGTCGCGGATCGACAGCCCGGCGCCGGCCAGCGCTTCGAGCAGCAGGTAATGCGCGCCGGCGCCCTTGGCGAAGGCGATGCGCTGGCCCTTGAGTTGCGCGATTTCCCTGATCGGGGAGTCTTGCCGCACGACGATGGCCTGCGCCTCGGGCGAGGGCGTTTCGATGGCGTAGTAGGTCAGGTTGGCGCCCGCGGCAAGCGCGAAGGGCGGCACAGCGTCGGCCACGTCCGCGCTCAGGTCCAGATTGCCGATGTTGAGGGATTCGAGCAGCGGCAGGCCGGAGGTGAATTCATACCATTGCACCGACGCGCCCAGCGGCGCCAGCGCCTTTTCCAGCGTCTCGCGCGACTTGAGCAGGATCATCAGCGTCGACGATTTCTGGAAGCCGATGCGCAGCGTGTGCCTTGCCGTCTGCGCGTGCAGCGGCAGCGCCGCCATGCCCGTGGCGATCATGCCTCCCGCCACGATCCGCCGCCGCCGCTTGTCGAGGCCCTTCGCCATTGCCATTCCTCCAGTGCATTCATAGGTGCGATGAGCGCACAGGGTAGGTCAGCTCGCGGCGGCCGGGAAGGAAGAAATCCGCGCTTGCTTATGCGGGGAGATGTCTGGCCTTGGCCGCGCCAGTACGCATGGTGCGCATGGTGCGCATGGCTTCTTACTTCTGATGTTAGCAACGTTACCTTGATGTTTCTGGTTCCAAAAGTAGAATCGTGTATCAATATTCGCGTTTTTCCGCGTGCGGTTTCACGGCAAGCATGCCGGGCCGCTGTCTTCTCGTGTATTTCAAGCAAGGGAATTAATCGATGCGCCCATCGCACGGCGCGCGGAGAGGTGTCGCCGTTTATTTGAAAGATACGATTTAAATGACGGGTAGTTTTTTTGCGGACGGATTTATTGCAACACCATAAATAATGATCAACGCGGAGCCGATCGAAGCCGGCGCACCGGCCGCAAGCTCCGCCCCCCCAAAGGAGGCACGACGTATCATGGCGCAAGCAATGGGACTCAAGGTTCGCCGCTCGCTCGAGGCGTTGCAGGACGACTACATGCGGGGCGACAAGAAGCCGCTGGAAGATCTGATGCGCGCGTGGAAGGGAATCAAGGAACTGCCTCCCGACGATCCGCGTTCCTTCTTCATGCTCGGTGGCTTTCACGGCGAACCGTTCCGCGGCGCGGGCTGGGGGAATTCCTCCTACTGGGGTGGCTATTGCAACCACGGCAACATCCTGTTCCCCACCTGGCACCGGGTCTATCTGGTCAAGCTGGAGGCTGCCTTGCAGAGCATCGAGGGGTGCGGGGATGTCATGCTGCCCTATTGGGATGAGACCAGCGAGGCATCGCTGAAGCACGGCATTCCATGGGCGCTGACACGGGAAAACTTCACGCTCGACGGCGAGAAAATCCCCAATCCATTGCGCTCCTTCGTTTTCAACAAAGGCATTACCGACAATATCAACGGCGACGACCCGAACTACAGCAAGCCAAGTGGCTACGAAACGGTTCGCTATCCTTTATCGGGCCTTGTCGGTACCAGGCAGGACCGGGCCAGGACCGAGAAGCACAACGCCAGGTATCCCAGTCACGAGGAGAATGTGCACCTTCTCAATCGCAATGTGGTGAACTGGCTGACTTCGTATATCGTGGTGAACGGAAGGGTCATTCCCACCAACGTGAAGGCCAAGTACGCCGCTTGCCTGGATGCGCCCAACTACACGGTCTTTTCCAATACCACGTCGGCAGCGCAATGGAACGAGGACCGCGCCGCCGGCAGCGCGCCCATTGTCCCGCTGGAGTCCCCGCACAACAGCATCCACCTGGCTGTTGGAGGGTACGACGTGCCTGGCGGTCCGAACGCGGGCGACTTTTCCCCCATCGAAGGCGCCAACGGCGACATGGGCGAGAACGATACGGCAGGACTGGATCCCATTTTCTACTTCCACCATTGCTTTGTGGATCGCGTGTTCTGGTTATGGCAGAAGCGCAACGGCTTTACCGACCACCTCGAGGTCATGGCGGAATATCCGGGGACCAATTCGGTGGACAACCAGGGGCCGACCCCCGGGACGCAGCCCAATTCCTGGTTGACGCTGGCGTCGCCGCTCGACCCCTTCAAGAAGAACGAGGACGGCAAGGAGCGGCCCTATACGTCGCTCGATTGCATCAATATCGAGACGCAGCTGGGCTTCACCTATGGCCCCGGCTCGCTGGAAGACCAGCCGAAAGCGCTGCTTGAGAGCGAGGCCGCCGCGGGTGACAGCCGCAACGTGATCCAGGTGTCCGGGATCAATCGGGCACCGATCCGCGGCTCGTTCCTGGTGACCGCCTACGCCACGATCGACGGCAAGAGATATCCGGTAGGGACGGAGGCCGTGCTGAGCCGCTGGAGCGTGCAATATTGCGCGAACTGCCAGACGCATCTTGAAGTGAGGGCGTTCTTCCCGCTGCATGGGTTCAGGGCGGAGTCGGTGCAGGCTGCCAGTTTCGAGGTGGAGATCCGTACGCGCGATGGCGTGCTCAGGCAGGGTCAGCCGCTGGCGGCCGCGGCCACGGCGGGTGGCAGGAATCTGTTTCGGGTTGAGTTGAGATAGGCGTTAAGGGGGAGGCGGTAGCCGCGCGACGGCTGGAGGCTGTTGCGCGGCTGTGGCCTTAATGGCTGTTTAAAAAATGGAGCTGCGTGGTTGCCTGTTTTTGTCTCGGGGTTTTGTAGGGATCTGATTTAGGGTTGCAGGGCCTAAAGGCGGAG
>NZ_JARJLM010000325.1 GCF_029335485.1 Cupriavidus basilensis | reverse complement strand
GCGGCGGAGTTGCTGCATTCGTCGGGGGCTTTTGCGGAACTCGAGGTGCTGGGGGTAAGCAAGCACCAGTACCCTGGGGGGCAAGGCATCAGGCTGCAGGCCGTGGCCGGTTACCGCGGGGGCGACCCGGATGGCTGGCACTATGAGGCAGGCGGGCTGTACAGCCGCTTCCCAGGCAGCCGGTTGCCGGGCGCCTCGGGCTATAACGTGACGATAGACCCTGAACTGGAAGAGGTCGTCGATGTCAGGCCAATCCCTGGCGATGTAAGCCCGGACACGGCCGAACTGTTTGGCCGCATCAGCTATCGAGGTCTCTCGCTGCGCTACTTCCATACCGTTTCCGAGAACTTCTACGGCATCGGTTCCAAGACGGTGTGCGCGGGCATGGATGATCTTGTCAGCTCGCTCGAGTGCTATGAGGGCGGCTTGAAGAACAGCCGTGGCAGTGGCTACTTCGAGCTGGGCTATCTGCATCGCTTGTCCAAGGTCAGCGCCATCGAAGTCCGCATAGGCCATCAACGTGTGCGGAATTTTCACGACTTCGACACGAATAGCTTCAGCATCGAGTATCGGCATTCGTGGAAGGGCTTCGAATTCAGCGCGGCCGCGGTCGGCGCCCGCGCGCGCAACCGGCAGGCATATCTGGTGGATGTCGGCGGCGGCAAGACGCGTGATCCCGGGAAGCTCACCTTGCTGCTGGGTGTCAGCCGCAAATTCTGAGTCTCGCCTTCCGTGCAATAAACAACAGGATCGCCATGCCCCCCGACGATAGGTATCCCAACGCTACCCTGAACGCCGACGACACGCATCAGGCGAGTGGCGTTGCGCCGGAGCCTGCCCGTGACACAGCCGCATTCACGCCCCACCGGGACGCCGCGAACGGCCCAGCCAAGGGCTTGCCCATGAGTATCGAACGCGAAGCGATGTTTGCGGAGCTGGCAGAACTGCTTGGCAGACCGATTGCCGGATACGTGTGGGCCTTTCGCAAGATTCATCCGGGGTTGCTGCTCACGCTCAGCTTCGCGACCTCCCAAATCGCCAACGAACTCATCGTCTATGCGCTGTTCGAGGCCTATGGCATACGCAGCGTAGCGCGCACGGTCTTCGAGATCGTGTCGCCACTGACATTGTGGTTCTTTGTCGACACGGCGATCCAGTTTGTACTGACCTTGGCGGGCTACGGCCATCGCATCCTGGTCCAGACCGAGGAGGGTCGGCTGCTGGTGCTGCACCGGCGCCTCCTCAGTTCCCGACCCGATCGGCTGGAGGGCCAGATCGGCGGCTCGCTCGCGATCGCACCGAAGTCCCTGGGCTACGCCATTGATCGCCTGGACACCGGGATAGGCCGCTTCTACATCTGGGCCAGGTGGCGCGACATGCGCCTGTTTCTAACCCTGAGGAAGTCCGGCGCATGGCGCGAGCACCAATGAGAGCCGGTGCACTAAGCCGTGGGAACGAGGAATGCCCGGATATGACGCTTGACCAGCATGCGCTGCTGAGCCGGCGCAAAGCGCTCTGGGTCTATGATGCGCCCCACGCCCAGACCATCGGCCAGTGCCACCATCGCGTCGGCCTCCAAGGTCAGGTCCAGCCCGCTGCGGATGAGCTTCTGCTTCTGCAGTGCGGCCAGTTCCCCGACCAGCGCGCCCCGCATGAACGCATAGCGGCGCTTGTGCTCGGCGGACAGCGTCTCGCTGCCCACCGATGCCTTCAGGAAGGCAAGCCAGATGCGCCAGCCGGTCTCGCCCTCCAGGTCCAGCGGCAGGGCGGCATGGAGGATGGTTTCGAGGCGCGCGATCCCGGTTACGCCTTCCAGCCGGCGCTCGACGTCTGCGACCAGACCGGAGATCAGGTAGTCGAGCGCATAGATCAGCACCTCATCCTTGGTGCGGAAGTAGTGCACCACGGCGCCGGTCGTCGCCCCCATCTCAGCCGCGATCTCACGGATCGTTACGTTCTCGAGCCCGACGCGCAGGATGGCCCGCCAGGTGGCTTCGAGGACGTCGATACGCTTGCGTTCGTATGCATCTTCCTTGGTGTTCGCGGGCGCCACCGTTTTGGCGGGCCCGGCTGCGACAGCCTTGCGCTTGAGGGAACGAGGTGCTTGAGGCGTGACCATGGGCTTTAACCTGTTTGTACGGCAGCCTGGCTTGCGCCGGACCGCTCCGTCGTAATGAGAACGAGGCTCGCCGGATTTCGTGCCGAGCCGCTTATCAGCATCATAACAATGATGATTCACCATTTACAGAAACCTTCAGATGGAGCCATCGTGAAACCCTTCGGAACCGGCAGCGATGTGAACGTACAGGAAGCGGATGTGATCGTTGTCGGCGCCGGATTTTCCGGCCTGACGGCAGCGCGGAACCTACACCAGCAGGGCATGCGCGTGCTTGTGCTGGAAGCGCGCGACCGCGTCGGTGGCCGTACCATGCCAGGCACTATTGCGGGGCTCACGGTAGACCTGGGCGGCATGTGGGCGGGCCCGACACAGACGGCATTGATCGCGCTGGCCGACGAGTTCGGCGTCGAACGCTTTGCGCAGCCGCTCGCAGGCAAGAACATCGTGGAACTTGGCCAACGCGTGACCCGTGCCGAGGGAGAGAATTTTTTCAGCGCCCGGTCCGACGCTGCCAAGCTGCAGTACAGCACGTTGCTCGTCTCGATTGAAGCGCTGGCTGCCGATATGCCCGCACGGAAGCATTGGCACTGGCACCGCGCCGCCGAGTTCGATGGCATGACACTCGCCCACTGGCTGGACCGCGTCGACGCGCTGCCCGAGGTGAAAAGCGACATGGCGATCAGTTGTCGGGCCTTGCTGTGTGCCGAGGTGACCCAGGTAAGCTTTCTGCATTTTCTCTTCTATGTGAAGTCCGGCGGTGGCTTCGCCACATTGACGACAGCGACGGAGGGCGCGCAAAAATGGCTCTTCAAGGGCGGCGTGCACCAGATCGCGCAGCACCTCGCGGCATCGCTGCCGCCCGGCGCCGTCAAGCTCGGCACCCCTGTCCACGCCATAACACGCACTCCTGGCGCCGTGCTCGCAACGAGCGGACTCGAATCCTACTCGGCGCGCGCCCTCATCATGGCCTTGCCGCCAGCCATCGCCGGCCGTATCGACTATCAGCCGCCGCTGGACGCGCGGCGCGATGGGCTCATGCAGCGGTTGCACATGGGCTCGGTCATCAAATGCTATCTGGCCTATGACAGGCCATTCTGGCGCCAAGCCGGACTGAACGGCCTGGTACTTAGCGATACCCGTGTGTTCTCCCCCATCTTCGATGTGTCGCCGCCAGATCAATCCGCGGGCCTGCTATGCGGATTCATAGACGGCCGCGCCGCGGTGGAGTGGTCGGAGCGCGGTAGTCCGGCCCGGCGCAGCCAGTTCATCGCCGAATCGAGCCGCTGGTTCGGCGATGCCGCGCGCAATCCAGTCGATTACCTGGACCTGGACTGGACGCGCGAGCCGTGGAGCCGCGGCTGCTATGGCGGCTACGCGTCCCCCGGCACCTGGACCGGATACGGCGACGCGCTCTGCCGGAACGAGCCGCCGATCTTCTGGGCCGGCACCGAGACTTCATCCATCTGGTACTGCTACATAGAAGGCGCCATCGGGGCCGGCCAGCGCGCGGCGCAGGAAGTGCTGGCCGATATGGCGAAGCGCGGCTGAGCACACCGACGTGAACCGCATTATTGGAGAACAAGCGTGGTGAATCTGTTGAGAGAAGAATCAGGCGTGCAACTCGATGCCGAGGTGATCATCGTCGGCACCGGCTTCGCAGGCCAATGCATGGCCATCAAGCTGCGGGAGGCTGGATTCGATTCGGTACTGCTGCTGGAGCGCGCAGCGACGGTAGGCGGCACCTGGCGCGACAACCACTATCCTGGCGCCGCCTGCGACATCCCATCGCACCTGTACTCATTCTCCTTCGAACTCAATCCGGACTGGTCCCGTACCTATCCGGGGCAAGGCGAGATCTACTCCTACCTGCGCAACGCCGCAAGGAAGTATGGTCTGGAAGACCGGATTCGCTTCAACACGCTGGTGAAAGGCGCAGCGTTCGATGCCAGCACCCAGACCTGGCGGACCGACACGGACAAGGGCAGCCTGCGCTCACGCTATCTGATCCTCGGCACCGGCGGGCTGAGCGAGCCGGTCAAGCCCGCGTTGCCCGGCATTGAGGAGTTCCGCGGAGAATGCTTTCACTCGGCGCGCTGGAATCACGCCTTCGACTTGCGGGGCAAGCGCGTGGCTGTCATCGGCACGGGCGCCAGCGCTATCCAGTTCGTGCCCGAGATTGCGCCGCGCGTGGCAAGTCTCAGCGTATTCCAGCGGACCCCACCGTGGATCGTGCCGCGCGGCGACCGGCCTTTCACCGCGTTGCGCAAATCCGTTAACCAATGGGTGCCCGGCATCATGCGGCTGAACCGCTGGCGCATCCACTGGCTGAACGAACTGTCGGCACTAGGCACCGTGGTCGATCCGAAGTACATGGAATGGGGGGCGAAAGTCGCGCTCAAACACCTGCACGCGCAAGTCCAGGACCCTGTCCTTCGCGCCTGGCTTACCCCTGACTATGTGATGGGATGCAAGCGGATCCTGATCTCGGATGACTGGTATCCGGCTTTGCAGCGTTCCAATACGGAGCTGGTTACGGCGGGAATCGATCACGTAACCCCGGAGGGCGTACGATCGGTGGACGGCAGGATGCATCGCGTTGACGCCATCATTTTCGGTACCGGCTTCCAGGCGACAGAAGCGCTCAGCAAGCTGAGCCTGCGCGGCCGCATGGCGCTGGAACTGAACGAGGCCTGGCGCGACGGCGCCGAGGCTTATGTCGGGGCCAGCGTCAGCGGCTTTCCCAATCTCTTCCTGCTCACCGGACCGAACACCGGGTTGGGACACAACTCCATGGTCTTCATCATAGAGGCAAACGTGGCCCACATCGTGGGCGCCCTGAAGCACGCACGCCGGAAAGGCGCTGCTGTGGTGGAGGTGAAGCGCGAGGTTCAAGCGCAATACAACCAGGCACTGCAGCGCCGGCTCCGCAAGTCGGTATGGGTAACCGGCTGTAAGAGCTGGTACCAGGACAAGCGTAGCGGCAAAGTCACCACCCTGTGGCCCGGCTTCAGCACGCAGTACTGGGCCAGGGCACGTCGTTTCCAGCCGGATGACTACCTTGTATTCGACCCGGGTCGCGTGCCGATGTGAGACCGGCGGCTGTGCGCTGTCCCGGCGCGCGCCAGGTCATCAGTTCAAGCACGGGCGTCCGGCGTCTTCTCTTCGCCGTCACCACGCGAGCGGAAGACTAGCGCCGCACCGCCACCATGCTGCGCGTGGCAAGCGCCAGCGCATTGTGCCGCGCACCGCCGCCGAGGCTGTCGGAGATATCCGTGGCGGCATTCAGCACCAGTTGCGCGAAGGGCTTGATCTTCTGCGGCTTGAACCGCTCCGCCGGCCCCGACAGCCCCACGGCGGCAATCACATGCCCGTTGCCGTCGCTGATCGGCGCGGCGATGCCGTAGACCGTTTCGCGCCATTCGCCGCGGTTGATCGCATAGCCTTGCTTGCGCACCTTTTCCATTTCCTGCAGGAAGCCTTCGGGCGTGACGATGCTGTTGGGCGTGGATGGCACCAGGGAGGCCGACATGCGTTGCAGCGCCGCGTCCGGCTGGAAGGCCAGCATGGCCTTGCCGGTGGCCACGCAATGGGCCAGCGCGCGCCCGCCGATCTGGGTGTAGGCACGCACCGGGTTGGGGCTGTCGATCTTGTGCACGTAGACGACCTCGCCGCGGTCCAGCACGGACAGGTGCACGCTCTCGCCGCTGGCATGCATCAGCTTGTCCATCCAGGCCTCGGCGTGGCGGCGCAGGTCCAGCCGCGAGAGTACCGCCGAGCCCAGCTCCCATAGCTTGATGGACGCGCTATAGCCGCTGCCGGAGGCGTCGCGGATCACGTAGTTGAGATCGGTCAGCGCCTGCAGCAGGCGGTGTACGTTGCTCTTGGCCAGGCCGAGGTGGGTGGCGATCTCGGTCAGGCCCAGGGGCCGGTCGCTGTGGGCCAGCAACTCGATGACGCCAAGCCCTTTGATCAGGGTGTTGTTCATGATGGAGTGCGGCACATGCGGCGCGCAAGCCACTAGTTCTCAAATGTGGAACGATTGTAGCCTATTTTGGAACGTGAATATAATGCCTCAAATCGCGGTCCCAGGGCGATCCAGGTTTTCCACGCGTAGCGGGAGCCCGCCGGGCCGCCAACGTTCCACAGGGCATTCCATGCAAGATGTCAGCGAGAAGGACCTGCCCCTGCACGGGGTCAGGGTGGTGGAGTTCTGTACCGTGGCTGCCGGGCCTTTCTGCGGCATGCTGCTGGCCGACATGGGCGCCGAGGTGATCAAGGTGGAGCCGCCCGACGGCGATACCCTGCGCCAGTGGCCGCCGCTGTCGGGCGGGTTCTCGGAGAACTTCGCCTCGCTCAACCGCAACAAGCAATCCGTGGCGCTCAACCTCAAGGATGCCGGCGATCTCGCGCTGGCCCGGCAACTGATCCTGGATGCCGATGTGGTGGTGGAGAACAACCGCCCAGGCGTGATGGACCGGCTTGGCCTGGGCTACACCAGCTTCCGGGAGCAAAAACCGCAATTGCTGTACTGCTCGGTGTCGGCTTATGGCCAGAGCGGACCGCGCGCCGGAGAAGGCGGCTTCGACCTGACCATCCAGGCCGCCGCCGGCGTGATGAGCGTGACCGGCGAGCCGGATGGCGCGCCGGTCAAGTGTGGCGTGCCGCTGGCCGATTTTGCTTCGGGGCTGTATGCGGCGTTCGCCATTGCCAGCGCGCTGGCGCGTGTGCGCGCCGGCGGCAGCGGGGCCCATATCGATGTGCCGATGTATGGCTGCACGCTTGGCATCGCCGCCCTGCAGACCAGCGAATACTTCGGCACCGGCAGGAGCCCGGTCAAGCTGGGCTCCGCGCATCCGCGCAACGCGCCCTACCAGGCCTTTCGCGCCGCCGACGGTTACTTCGCCATTGCGGCGGGTAACCAGAAGCTGTGGCTGGAGGTGGTGCGCGTGGTGGACCTGCCCGCGCTGGCGGCGGATGCCCGCTTTGCCACCACGCGCGACCGTGCCGCCAACCAGGCCGCGCTCAAGCTACTGCTGGAGGAGCGCTTCGCCGGCGCCGGCGTGGATCACTGGATCGCGGCCTTCAACGCGGCCGGCGTGCCGCACGCGTGCATCAACGACTACGCAGCCGCGCTGGATGACCCGCAGGTCGGGCATATGGAGTGGGTCAGGCCACTGACCTTGCCGGGTGGCCATCGCACCCGCACCTTTGCTTCGCCGCTGCGGCTGGACGGCCAGGGCCTGCCGATCCGCCGCGATCCGCCGGCACTGGGCGAGCACAACGAGTCGGTCCGTGCGCGCTATGCATTGGCCGCAGCGGCGGACGCGGCCAACGATTCTTCCAAGGATGCATCATGAGCAACAAGATCGAACGGCTGCGCGAGTTCGTGGCCACCATCAGCCGGCTGGTGGACGGGGCGGGACAGGCTGGCGCGAACGAGGCCGCACTGCTGGCCGGCGCTACCGGCCCGCTGCGCGAACTGGTGGCGCACGACGACTGGCTGCCCGAAGCGATGGCGCAGCCGCATCCCGTCTATTACCAGCAGCACCTGCTCTACGGCGACCCGCTCGATCGTTTCTCGCTGGTGAGCTTCGTGTGGGGGCCGGGCCAGCAGACGCCCGTGCATGACCACACCGTGTGGGGCCTGATCGGCGTGCTGCGCGGCGCCGAGGTGGACCAGCGCTATCGCGTCGAAGCCGGGCGACTGGAGGCCGACGGCGACGAGGTTCTGCTGTCCGCCGGCGACGTGGCCGCGGTGTCGCCCACGCTGGGGGACGTGCATCGTGTGCGCAATGCATACGACGACCGTGTTTCGGTCAGCGTGCACCTCTATGGCGGCAATATCGGCCGCATCCAGCGCCATGTCTACGATGCCGCCAGCGGCGCCACCAAGCCTTTCGTTTCCGGTTATTCCAACGCGCTGGTGCCCAATCTCTGGGCGCCGGCCGCTGCGTGAGGGGGGCACGGTGACCGTGACCGCGGCGCAAGGCATCCTGCTGGCCGACAGGCAGGGCGACGTCACCCGGCTGACGCTGAACCGGCCCGGGCGCGGCAATGCGCTCTCGGCCGAACTGGTGACGGCGCTGGCGGCGGCGGTGGATGCCTGCTATCTCGACGGCACGCGCCTGCTTGCCATCGAAGGCGCGGGCGAGCACTTTTGCACCGGCTTCGATCTGGGCGATCTCGACAGCGAGAGCGACGATTCGCTGCTGGCGCGTTTCGTACGTGTGGAACTGCTGCTGCAAAGCGTGCACGACGCGCCGTTCGCCACGGTGGCGCTGGTGCAGGGACGGGCCATGGGAGCCGGTGCCGACCTGGTGGCCGCCTGCGAGCAGCGCTGGATCGCGCAGGGCAGCAGCTTCGCGTTTCCGGGCGCGGCCTTCGGGCTGGTGCTGGGCAGTGCGCGGCTGGCGCGGCTGGTGGGTACGGCGCGGGCGCGCGAGTGGATTGCCGCCGGACGCGCGGTGCGGGCCGACGACGCGCTTGCCGCGGGCCTGGCAAGCAGGATGATCCCGGCGGAGGAGCGCGCCGCCGCGCTCGCCGGGCTGGCCGAACGCGCCCGCCGGCTCGATGCGCCCACGCAGGCCGCCATCCAGGCGGCCACGCTGGGCGGCCAGGCAGCGGTAGTCGCGGCGGGCGCGGCGCAGCTCAGCGAACTGGTGCGTTCCGCGGCCCGACCGGGACTCAGGGCGCGCATCGCGGCGTATCGGGAGGCTTCCAGGCGCTGACACCGAGCCAGCCGGTCCGCTCTTCCGCCATTTCGGCAGCAAGACCAAGACCTATCCCAAGCAGCCTGAGTAGCACCTTCCGCGGCGTCCGCAGCGTGGCGCCGCTCATGCGCGCCCAACCGGCGCAGCGATGCCCCGGGCATCCGCGGAGTGCGGGCGCCCGGGGGCCGGGCATGGCAGCCTGTTCCGGGCAATCGCAATGGCTACCGCTACTGCGATTGCGATTGCTTTTGCCCGTCTGCCGGCATCTCCTGTTTCAAGGCTGCATTGTTGGCCTTCTTCTCCGTGTTCTTCTCCTGCCTGGCGGCCTTGACGTCCTGCTTATACGTGCTGCTGGCAGCCTTCTTCTTGGCCTTGTATTCGTCCGAGGCCTGCTTGTTGGCCTCGCGGTGCTGCACCAGCGGGTCCTTGGGCGGCTCGACCTGGGTCATGCCTGCCGGTGCCGCGGTGTTGCCGCTATCGGCCGGGGCGGCTGGCGCCTGGGCGAAGGAGGCCGCGCATAGCAGGCCGGCGGCCAGGGCAGTGGAAGCTTGCAGAAGGCGAATGGGCATGTTTGGCGACATATGGGACCTCACGGTTGATGATCGGAATGGCCCCCATCGCTGCCTTTGCGGGTACATCGCATCGGCGTGTCCAGCGAATACAGGGACCCCTCGTGTTGCGCATTTCGCTACTGTTTGACCCGACGTTTCCGGCGCGCGTGCCCCGGGCCGAACAACTGCTTACAATTGGCTTTTTGTCTGACAGACGCTTCCCGACAAGGCCTGTCCCGGAGGTGTGAGATAGTGGCGCAAAGGGGACAATCGCTCCTTTGCTTCCGGGCCAATGCAGCTCCGGTGCGACAAGAAAGCGGGACAATCCTCGAACATGCCGACGAAATCCAAAGCCCAGTTGACCACCGGCCCGATCGGCCGCACCTTGCTGCTGTTTTCGCTGCCGGTGCTTGGCAGCAATATCCTGCAGTCGCTCAATGCCTCGGTGAATTCCGTGTGGGTGGGACACTTCCTGGGCGAGGCAGCCCTGACGGCCACTTCCAATGCCAACATCATCCTGTTCTTCCTGCTCGGCGTGGTGTTCGGCATCAGCATGGCCAATACCATCATGATCGGGCAGGCGGTGGGCGCGCGCGACCTGGCCGAGGCACGCCGCGTGGTGGGGACCAGCACCACGTTCTTTGTCCTGCTGTCCGTGCTGGCAGCGGCACTGGGCTATGCGTTCACACCGGACATCCTTGCCGCAATGGATACGCCGGCCGATGCCAGGCCGCTCGCCATCAGCTACCTGCGCATCATCTTCCTGGCGCTGCCTTTCATGTATTTCTACAACTTCGTGATGATGACGTTGCGCGGCGCGGGGGATTCGCGCACGCCGTTCTATTTCATGCTGTTGTCGGTGGGGCTGGACGTGGTGCTCAACCCGTTGCTGATCTTCGGCATCGGCCCGTTCCCGAAGCTCGGCATTGCCGGCTCGGCGCTGTCCACGCTGATCGCGCAACTGACGAGCCTTGCCGCGATGCTGGCCCTGCTCTACCGCCGCCGCCACTTCCTGGCGCTGCGCCGCCACCAGCGCGCCTATCTGTGGCCCGACCTTGGCATCTTGCGCGCCCTGGTCGCCAAGGGCTTGCCGATGGGCCTGCAGATGGTGGTGATCTCGTCGTCAGCCATCGTCATGATGTCGCTGGTGAATCGCCATGGTTCGCAGACCACGGCTGCCTACGGCGTGGCTTCGCAACTCTGGACCTATGTGCAGATGCCGGCGCTGGCAGTGGGCGCCAGCGTATCGTCGATGGTGGCGCAGAACGTGGGGGCCGGCCTGTGGGATCGCGTGGCGCGCATTACGCGGGCAGGACTGCTGTTCAACCTGCTGATGACGGGCGCGCTGGTCGGCCTGATCTACCTGTTCAATCGCCATTCGCTGGGCCTGTTCCTGCCCGCCGACGGCATCGCCATCGGTATTGCCCAGCAGATCAATGCCATCGTGCTCTGGTCATTCATCCTGTTCGGCTTCACCATCGTGCTGTTCGGCACGGTGCGCGCCACCGGCGCGGTGATGGCGCCGCTGGTGATCCTTTTTGTCTCGATGTGGCTGGTGCGCCTGCCGTTTGCCTCGATGCTCTCGCGCAGCATCGGTGCCGATGCGATCTGGTGGAGCTTCCCGGTGGGCTCGGTGGTGTCGGTGACGCTGGCGGTGGCTTACTACCGCTTCGGCAACTGGCGCGCCAGCCATATCCTGCCAGTCGAGCCGGTCCCCGGGACCGAGCCGGAGTATGCTGCCCAGGCACCCGACACCAGCATGGGCACCCCGTGCGAGGATGCCCTGGCGACGGCCGGCGCCGGAGATGCCATGGCCGTCCCGGCCGCGCAACTCCCCCGGCGGGCATCGGACCAGGTCGCCGACTGAGCGCCAGTCAAGCGATGATGGCCGCGGCGCCGCGCGTATGCGGCCGATAATGCGGCCGGTTATGCGGCCGGCTCCGCGTCATTCCCTCTCGCCAGTCCGGCCAGCCAGCGCCGGACCACCTGCTCTTCCTGTTCGCTGAGTCCCGCGCGCAATCCCTGCTCGTTTTCCCGCGCACGCTCACGGCATGCCGCCAGTAGCGTGGCGCCTGCCGGTGTCAGCACGATGTTCTGGATCCGGCCGTGTACCGGGTGGGGCTGGCGCCGGATTGAACCCGCTTTTTCCAGGTTGGCCACGATGACGCTCACGGTCTGTGGCGTCAGCAGCGCGAGCCGCGCAAGATCCGCATTGGACAGGCCGGGATATGCTCCCAGCATGGTCAGTACCACGAATTGCGGGGAGGTGACGCACAGGTCTGCCAGCGCACGCTCCATGCGCAGCCGGTTGGCCGCGCCGGCTTGCCGCAGCAGGTAGCCCAGGTAGCCGGCTTCGCCGCGCTTGCCTTCGCCGGCACGGGGAACGGCCGGGTCAGGGGCGGTGGAGAAGGGAG
>NZ_JARJLM010000324.1 GCF_029335485.1 Cupriavidus basilensis | reverse complement strand
CCAGCCCCTGCGCCAGCGTCATCCCCATCGCCCGTCCCCAGCCGTGGATGGCGAGCACGTGCCGGCGATAGACCGCATGATGGAGCAGGGCGGCAAGCGTCCCTTCGATATGCCAGCCCTCCGCTTTGCCGGGCGCGGCCAGTTTGGCGATGGCGCTGCTTCCCGCCAGGGACACCAGCGAACCATAGTCGCGATACCTGAAGCCCTCCGGCTGCTGGCCCGCGAGTTGCTGCGGCAGGGCTTCGGCCAGGTACAGCGCCTGCTGGCAGGCAACCTGCGCACGGGTCGGGAGTTCGGCGTCGAGGTCATGCGGCCGGCAGCTGGCGCAGTCGCCGATGGCGTAGATATGCTCGTCGCCGACACTCTGCAGCGTGGGCAGCACGCGGATCTGTCCTTTGGCGTTCACCGGAAGCTGGAAGGTGCTCAGCATGTCCGGCGCCGCAATGCCGGCCGCCCACACAACCACATCGGCCTGCATGGGCGGTTGGCCGGCAAACGCCAGGCCGCTTGCGCTGACCGATGTCACCCGCGCGCTGCACTGGACGCGGATGTTCAACCGCGCGAGCTGCTCGCTCACGCGTGCTGCGATCCGGTTGCCCATGCCGGGGAGCACGGCGGGCGAGGCTTCGATCAGGCAAATGTCCACGTCCGTCACGGGGTCGAGCCCGTGGATGCCGTAGCGGTTCAATACGTGCGAGGTTCGGCGCAACTGGGCCGCAAGCTGTACGCCGGTCGCGCCCGCGCCGACGATGGCGACGCGGACTTTCCCTGCGGCGGCCCGTGCCGGGGCGCCTGGCAGCGCGGTCTTGCGGCGCAGGACCGCGTGCACCCGGTCCCGCACTTCTTCCGCGCTGCTGACGCTGTCCAGCGTCAGGGCGTGCTCGCGCGCGCCGGGCACGCCGAAGTATTGCGTGACGCCGCCAACGGCGAGCACCAGCTTGTCGTAGGCAATGGACCGGACCTGTTCGCCCTGGCCGTATCCCGCGCCGGCGGTCGCCACGGCGATGGTCCGGCTGGCGCGATCCACTGCATGCAGTTCGCCTTGCACGAAGCGGAAGTGATGGCGCTCTGCCTGCAGGGCGAACGAGGTGTGGTGGACGACGGGCTCGAGCCTGCCCGCGGCCACTTCATGCAGCAGGGGCTTCCACAGGTGGGTCGGGCTGCGGTCGACCAGGACGATTTCAGCGAGGCCGCGCTTGCCGAGCCGCTTGCCCAGGCGCGTGGCGACCTGTAGCCCGGCGGCGCCGCCGCCGACGATAACGATGGTTTTCATGGGCATCTCCGCAATGGGTATCCGGTTCGTGCTTGCCGTGGTGGCGGGCGAATCAATTCGCCAGCGGCTCGGCCGTGGCGCGGCTTCCATCGGAGGCGTCGGTCGCGCGAGGAGGCTGCGTGGGCACCAATGACTCGAGGGCGTGGAACTCGGGCCAGATCGCCTGCGGCGCGCTGGAAAGCGTCGCCAGGCCAGCGGCCAGGCGTGGCGCCTCGCTGCCCTCCGGCAACACGTTCACCGCATGCATGCCGATGCCCTGCGCGGCGCGCAGGCCGTATTCCGTCGCGGCGGCCAGCAAGGCGCGGTGCGCCGGCACGTCGGCGGTACGCAGGACGAGCCGGTAGAGATCAGCCTCGGTCTCCTGGGCCGACAAGGCGTCGGCGGTGGCTACCACGGAGAAGCGATCCACCCAGTCCGCCCCGAGCGCGCCATCGAGCAATGCGCAGAGCATGCGCGATGACATCGGGGCGACCAGTGCGAGCCGCGCGCCGCCCTGCTCGGCACTGTCCATGAGTCGCAAGGCCTGCCAACGGATGCCGATAGCCTGCCGGGCGCAACGCTCGACAAAGGCTTTCTGGTAAGCACGGTACAAGGCGTCATCCTGTGCCGGCGGGACGCGCCCGTGCCGTGCGTGCAGCCACGCCCGCAGCATCTGGCGGGAGTCGCCGGCCCGTTTCCACATCGCATGGGCTTCGCTGGTCCAACCCGCATCGTCGTAGCATTCCCGCAGCGCCACGTTGATGGCGGCCCTGTGCAGCTCGTCGGTCCTGACAAGCACTTCGTCTACGGTTAGCACCAGCAATTCAAGCGACATTCTCCATCTCCATGTGCACTGCGTTGCGATACGCTCACAGCATTGCGTTTCGGGTGAGGTCACTATAAGGTAGCCCCCTCATATTGAAAAATTGGTTTATAAAACCGACCGATAGGTTTTCTACTATGAATCGCACCACCACTTTCCGGCAGCTGAACGCCATCGATGCGATCGCCCGCCTGGGCGGCGTGTCCCGTGCCGCGGAGGAGTTGCATCTCACCCAGCCGACGGTGTCGCTGCAGCTCAAGCTGCTGGAGGAGGCAACCGGCACCCCGCTGGTGCAGCGCGCTGGCAGGGGGCTGCAGCTCACGCCCGCCGGGGAGGTGATGGCGGACTACGCCGGGCAGATCCTGCGCCTGTGGCGCGATGCCACCGAGGAAGTCACGGCGCTCAAGGGCAGCCTGGCGGGCACGCTGCGCGTGGGCGCCATCACCACGGCGGAGTATCTGCTGCCGTCGATGCTGGTGGCCTTTACCGAGGACCGGCCGGATGTGAAGATCAAGCTCCACGTGGGCAACCGCGAGGAGATCGTGCGGATGCTTGCCATGCACGAGATCGACCTTGCCATCATCGGCCGGCCGCCCTCGGATATCCGCACCCACGCGACGCCGTTCGCCAAGCACCCGATGGCGTTCATCGCGGCGCCGGACCACCCGCTGATGGCGCGCCGCCATGTCACGCTGCAAGACCTGATGCACGAGAACCTGATGGTGCGCGAGCGCGGCTCGGGCACCCGCAATACGGTGGAGCGCCTGTTCAAGGAGGCCGGACTGCGGCTGCCGCTGGGTTCCGAACTCTCCAGCAACGCCGCCATCAAGCGGATGGTGTCCGCCGGCCTTGGCGTGGCGTTCCTGTCGCTGCACGCCTGCACGCTGGAGTTCCAGGCGGGACTGATCGGCTTGCTGCCGTTGCAGAGCAATCCGATCGAGCGCGACTGGTATGTGCTGAACCTGCCCGCCGTGCGCCTGCCGCGCGTCGCACTGGCGTTTCGCGCATTCCTGGTGGAGAACGGCCAGGCGGAGATCAACCGGCAACTGGAAAGCTTCGACGGCATCCTGCGCCGGCTGCACGCCCGCGCCAGGCGCCAGGGCAAGAGCGAGCCCGGCGAGGCGAAGCGGTGATGGCGTTCCGGATGTCGATACCGCCTCTCGCGGCGGCGCTTGCGCTGGCATTGGCGCGGCCCGCGGCCGTGGCCAGTGGTGCGCAACTGGAGTACGAGCCACGGCGGCCGGAGGCCGCTTTCAAGTCCGGGAGCTGGCGGGAGACCGGGTTGGCGCTGGCCTACCCGTTCCCAAGGGGGCCTTAGCCGTGTGCCTTGCCGCTGCCGCCCAGCGCCCACTGCGCGAACTTCGCATGGCGCGACAGCAGGCGGCGCGCGGTGTTGTAGTCCGGCGGATCGATGCGCGGGCCAGCCGTGGGTTTCCCGTCGCGAGCGGCTTCGTAGCCGCGGACGATGTCTTGCGCCCGCACCACTTGCTGTGCGGAAGGGGTCAGCGCGGCGTGGATGTCAACCACCTGCGGCGGGAATACCGTGCATTTCGCCTTCAGCCCGATCCGGCGCGCCCAGGCGAGATCCGCGGCCAGCACCGCCGGATCCTGGTAGTTGCAGGGGCAGTCGATCGGCACGCAGCCCACCGCCACGCAATCGACCAGGAAGCGCGCGCGCAGGTGCTGCAGCTCGATGCCGTCCGGCCCGCGCACGGCATCGAGGTCGGCGCTCAGGTCCTCGGCGGCCAGCAGGCAGGCGCTGACGCGCGTGCTGGCTGACAGGATGGACACGGCGGCGACCACGCCGCGCGCGGACTCCAGCGTGGGCACGATCTCCGTCTGCCCGTGGGGCAGGCCGAGTTCGCGTTCCAGCGCGGTGATTTCCTGGTCCAGCACCTGGATCTGTGCAGCCGTCTCGGTATGCGGCAGGAAGACGGCCGCGGGGCCGCCCGGCAGCACACCGCGCAGGTCGTCCAGCCCGTCGCCATCCAGCTTGTTGATGCGCACGGCGCCGACGATGCCGCGTGCCCAGCATTGCGCCATCAGCGCGACTATCCGCGCGCGTGCCGCCGGACGGTCCGCGGGGCAGGTGAATTCTTCCAGGTCGGCGACCAGCACATCGGGGCCGCTTTCCAGCGCGGCCTGCTGCCGTACCGGGTCCAGCCCGGGCACGAACAGCCAGCTGCGCCTGAGTTCCGCCGGACGTCTTGTCATGGTTCGGGGGTGAGCGCTCATGGCGTTTTCTCTTTCTCCATAGGGGGCGCAAGGCAGCGGCGGGCCTCAATGGCCCTGGAACAGCACCGTGGCGGCGGGTTCGCCTGCTTGCAGCCGGGCCAGGATCGCCGGCTCGGCCTCATCGGATGCGAGCGCCTGGCCGACGATGCCGGCGGCGATCTCCGGCGCCAGGAACAGCACGCCGTTATCGTCCGCCAGCACGATGTCGCCCGCGTTGACAGTGACGCCACCGCAGACTACCGGCTCGCCGATGGCGCTGCCGCCTTCGTCGATCCGCTTGGTGGTGAGCACGCTGGTGCCCCGCGCGAAAACGGGCATGCCCATGGTGCGCAGTTCCAGGATATCCGTCACCACGCCGTCGACCACGATCCCCCTGGCGCCCGCGCACAAGGCCGCGGTGGCGGTGACCGCGCCGACGGGCGCATGGGCGTGGTCGCCGCAGGCATCGATCACCAGCACGTCGCCGGCCGCGAGGCGGGCCAGCACCCGGTTTACGGCAATGGCGTTGGGCGTGGCCAGCCGCAAGGTGACGGCCCGGCCCACGACCTTCACGTTGGGAACGAGCGCGCGAATCACGTGGCTGGCAAAGCCGTTTTCGAGGAAGTGCCCCAGCGTGGGGAAACTCACGCGTTCAAGCCGGCTCAGCAGGGCGGCGTCGATATGGTTTTGCATGATCGGTTTTGCGTAATGGCGAAGTCGTCCCGGCGGCTCAGGACAGCGATGTCCTGGCGTCTCCCGCGGAGCTTGCCGAGCGGGCATCCTTGCGCAGCGTTTCGGCCAGCAGCAGCAGGGCAATGGCGGAAAGCAGCGCCGAGCCGATCATGTACCAGGCCACCGAGGAGCCGCGGCCGGTGGCGGACAGCAGCGCGGTGGTGATGATCGGCGTGGCGGCGCTGCCCAGCAGCCCGGAGAGCATGTAGCTGATCGACAGGCCCGAGTAGCGCACCTTGGTGCCGAACAGCTCGGCCAGGAAGGTGGCAATGGGGCCGTAGTTCGCGGCAAAAGCGCTCATCATCAGCAGGTAGCCGAGCAGGGCGAAGGCAAACATCCTGGTGTCCAGCAGCCAGAACAGCGGGAAGGCGAGCAGTGCCTCGGCGATGATGCCGCCGACGATGACGGGCTTGCGGCCAACCTTGTCCGACAGCAGGCCGAACAGCGGCAGCAGCACGATGCACAGCGCGCAGGAAATCAGCGCGATCGTCAGCATCTGGTTGCGCGAGAAGCCGAGCGTCTGGGTGCCGTAGGTTAGGCCGAACGCCACGATCAGGTTGAAGGCGGTACCGGTGGACATCGTTGCGATGCCGCCCAGCAGCACCTGCTTCCACGATTTCGTCAGCACCTCCGCCAGGGGAATCTTCACCTGCGCGGCGGTGGCCTTGACCTTGCTGAACGACGGCGTTTCCGACGTATTCAGGCGGATGTACATGCCCACGCCGACCAGCAGGACGCTGGCCAGGAAAGGGATGCGCCAGCCCCAGGACAGCAGCGCTTCATTGGACATCATCGCATTGCTGAACAGGAACGCCAGGTTGGCGATCAACGTGCCGGCGGGAACGCCGATCTGCACCCACGATCCATAGAGGCCGCGCCGGTTGGCCGGCGCGTGTTCCACCGCCATCAGCACAGCGCCGCCCCACTCCCCGCCAAGCGCGAGGCCCTGAATGACGCGCAGGGTCAGCAGCAGGATAGGAGCCCAGATGCCGATCGACGCATAGTTCGGCAGCAGGCCGATGGCGAAGGTGGCCGAGCCCATCATGATGAGCGACACCAGCAGCATGGATTTGCGGCCGACCTTGTCGCCGAAGTGGCCGAACAGCGCGGCGCCGACCATGCGGGCGAGATAGGCGGAGGCAAAGGTGCCGAAGGCGAGCAGGGTCCCGGTCAGGGGATCGAAGGACGGGAAGAACACCTTGTTGAACACCAGGGCCGAAGCCGTGGCGAAGATAAACAGGTCATACCACTCGACCGTAGTGCCGATGACACTGGCGGCGGCGATCTTCCGCATGCTGCGGGGCGGCTGGCCTGTTTCCGGCGTATTGGCGGGGGTGTGATCGGGATTCATGGGCTTTCCAGGGGCGCGATCCGGATACCGGATCGGGGGTTAAAACAGGGGCGGTCAGGCCATCGTGGCGGCCAGTTTGCAAATCAGAGTTCGGGTGGTCCGGCCAATAAATGGTACGAGATACGAATTCTAAAGGAAATTGGTAGTTATTCTAGGTCTGATGGATGGGTGGTCCGGCCAAATGTGGCAAAATTTGGCGCACCACAATGCCTTGAGCAAACCTCATGCCATCGAAAAGGGGATATATCGGCACGTCTTGCGCGGGGCAATGCGCGGGAGCGGTGCGGATGTGCGTGGCTGTGGCGGTTGGAGTGCCGCTGTTCCTGCACCTGGATGGTGCGCGGGGGGGCTATGGATGGCGATGGCCGCGAATCGCGCGGGCGATCCCGCGCGCCATGAATGGCCGGGCTGCGCACGTTGACGACGCGGCCGGCCTGGCGCCGCAGGCAGCGCGGGCCAGTGTGCCTGGTTTCCTGGCTACTGGGAGATGTCTTCGGACAGCCGCGCCACGATGGCCAGCAGGTGGAAAGCCATGGCGTGGCGCGCCCGGATGGGATCCCGGGCCACGATGGCGGCAACGATGCGGTCGTGCTCGCCCACCGCGGAGCGCCAGGCCGACGCATCGACGAAGTGCTTGTCCAGGCGCTTGTACAGCGGGCTGGCCTCGCACAGATCCCATACATGGGTGACCACCGACGCCAGGGCGGCATTGCCGCAGGCGGCGGCGATGGCCTCATGGAGCGCGCGGTCGCTGGAGAAATCGCCAGCCTGGGGCGAATGATCCGGCTTCATCCGCCGGTGCGCTTCCTCGATGGCGCCGATCTGCTCCGGCGTGCCGTGCCGGGCCGCCAGGGCAGCGCATTCCGGCTCGAAGAGCGTTCTTGTCTCCAGCAGTTCAAAGGGGCTGGCTTCGAGCGCGGCGGCAAGGGTGTTGTCGGCGGGGGCTTCTGGCTCGCTCTCGTCGGCGCGGCCGTTTTCCCTGGGCTCCACCACGAACACGCCGCTGCCGACGCGCACTTCTATGTAGCCGCCGATCTCAAGGGCGATCAGGGCTTCGCGCAGCGTCGAGCGCGCCACGTTGAGCTGCTCGGCGAGCTCGCGTTCGGCCGGCAGGCGCTCGCCCGGCGCAAATTCGCCGGCGCGGATCTTGTTGGCGATCTGGTCCGCGATCAGCCGGTAGAGGCGTTGCGCCGATACTGCTTGAAGTGACGACATGGGATGGAGGCTGCTGCAAATTGACTGGTGGTCAGATCAATACAGCAAAACCCCGTCGCAATTCAAGGGCCTGGCCGGGCGTTTCGTCATTTGGATGGGATATGGGACGGATGGTCCGGCCGATTCCATGCGGCTACGCGGTGCCGTTGGCAGCGCTTCGGGGCGCGGATTTGAGAGGGGACGTGGAGGATGTCGCCAAAATTGGACTGACCACCAGTCAAATAAGCAAAAATATTTGGCAGTTTTTCGGCAAAACCCATAGAATTGGTCCGGCCACCAGTTGTTTGGTCAGCATCATGGCAGGAAAAGCCAATGTAAGGGCGCTTTGAGTGAGGTGCGCCTTCCCGGACGGCGAGCCGATGCGAGCCGGCCTGGGGGCCGAGCAAAGCCATGGCGATGCCGGGCGGGCCGTGAACACGCTGGCCATCCGGCTACGGCACAACGCGGCAGCAAGGGGCCAAGACCCCGACAGACAACCACAACCCGGATTCAATGGAGCAAGACATGAAGAACGCAGACCTGGTACGCCGCAAAGATGCCGCCACCCCCCGTGGCGTTGGCGTGATGTGCAACTTCTATGCCGAGCGCGCCGAGAACGCGGAGTTGTGGGATGTCGAAGGCAACCGCTATATCGACTTCGCCGCTGGCATTGCCGTGCTCAATACCGGTCACCGCCATCCGCGCCTGGTGCAGGCCATGCAGGAACAGATGGCGCGCTTTACCCATACCGCCTACCAGATCGTCCCCTACGCCAGCTATATCGAGCTGGCCGAGAAGATCAATGTCCGCGCGCCGGGCGCGTTCGCCAAGAAGACCGCCTTCTTCACCACTGGCGCCGAGGCCGTCGAGAACGCCGTCAAGATCGCCCGTGCCGCGACCGGCCGCCCCGGCGTGATCGCCTTCGCCGGCGGCTTCCATGGCCGCACCATGATGGGCATGGCACTGACCGGCAAGGTCGTGCCATACAAGGTCGGGTTCGGGCCGTTCCCCTCCGACGTGTTCCACGCGCCGTATCCGTACGGCCTGCATGGCGTGAGCGTGCAGGATTCGATCGATGCGCTGCAGCAGTTGTTCAAGACGGAGATCGATCCGAAGCGCGTTGCCGCCATCATCTTCGAGCCGGTGCAGGGCGAGGGCGGTTTCAACGTGGCGCCCGCGGAGTTCGTGCGCGCCCTGCGCGCCATCTGCGACGAGCACGGCATCCTGCTGATCGCCGACGAGGTGCAGACCGGCTTCGGCCGCACCGGCAAGCTGTTCGCCATGGAGCACTATGACGTGGTGCCCGACCTGACCACCATGGCCAAGAGCCTGGCCGGGGGCATGCCGCTATCGGCGGTTTGCGGGCGCGCCGAGGTCATGGACGCCCCGGCCCCCGGCGGTCTGGGCGGTACCTATTCCGGCAACCCGCTGGCTGTGGCCAGCGCGCTGGCTGTCCTGGATGTGCTGGAAAGCGAAAAGCTGATCGAGCGCGGCGCCGCGCTCGGCCGCCGGCTGCAGGACAAGCTCGATGGATTGAGGTCGCGCGTGCCGGAGATCGGCGAAGTGCGCGGCGTGGGCGCGATGATTGCCGTGGAGTTCCGCAAGGCCGACGGCAGTCCCGACCCGGACTTTACGAAACAAGTGCAATCCCGTGCCCTGGAGAAGGGTTTGCTGCTGCTTTCCTGCGGCGTGTACGGCAACGTCATTCGTTTCCTGTTCCCGCTGACCATCTCCGACGCGGTGATGGACGAGGGCCTCGGCATCCTGGCAGGCGCATTGCTTCGGTAGCCGGATCGCGACATAGAGAATCGCCTGCAGACAACCCCATCCGCCGCCAGGCTGCCGCGATCATCGCGGCGGCCTGGCCAGCAAACGAATCAAGCAACGGAACCCACGACATGAGCAATCAATCGCCCCGCGCATTGCCCGCGCCGCCAGAGCGCAACGGCGGTCAGATCCTGATCGACCAACTGATTATCCAGGGCGTGAAGCGCGTCTTCCTGGTGCCCGGCGAGAGCTACCTGCCTTGCATCGATGCGCTGTACGATCACCAGGACAAGATCCAGCCCATCGTATGCCGGCAGGAGAGCGGCGCCGGCTATATGGCCGAAGCGCAGGGCAAGCTGACCGGCGAGCCCGGCATCTGCTTCGTCACGCGCGGCCCAGGTGCGACCAACGCCAGCATCGCCGTGCATACCGCGTACCAGGATTCCACGCCCATGATCCTGTTCGTCGGCCAGGTCGGCAACGACTTCTACGAGCGCGAAGCATTCCAGGAGGTCGACTACCGCCGCATGTTCGGCGAGATGACCAAATGGGTGGCGCAGATCGACCGCACCGAGCGCATCCCCGAGTTCATCGCGCGCGCGTTCGCGGTGGCCGCCAGCGGCCGGCCCGGCCCGGTCGTGCTGGCGCTGCCCGAGGACACGCTGTGGGGCAAGGCCAGGGTGGCCGACGTGCCGCGCTACCGCCGCGCGTACAGCGCGCCGACGCCGGGCGCCATGGATGCGCTGGCCCAGTTGATCGAGGGCGCCGAGCGCCCGTTCCTGCTGATCGGCGGCTCCGGCTGGACGCCGGAAGCCACCCGGCAGATGGAAGGCTTCGCCGAGCGCTTCGCGCTGCCGGTCGGGGTGGCCTGGCGCCGCCTGGAGTGCTTCGACAACCATCATCCCAATTTTGCCGGCCATGTGGGCTGGGCCATGCCGGACTCCCTGCGCAGGCGCGTGCAGGAGAGCGACCTGCTGATCGCGGTCGGTACGCGCATGGGCGAGGCAACCAGCGAGGGCTACACGGTCGTGGAAAGCCCGCTGCCCAGGCAGCGCCTGGTCCACGTGTACCCCGATGCGAACGAGCTTGGCCGCGTGTTCCACCCGACGCTGCCCATCGCCGCCGATGTCGTTTCGTTCGCCGCCGCCGTCAGCACGCTTTCGCCCTCCGGCTCCCGGGGCGCGCGCAACGCCGGCCACGAAGCCCACCAGGCGTACCTGTCCGAGCAGGAGCCCAAGGCAGCGCCGGGCGCGCTGAACCTGAATGTGGCCGCGTGCCACGTCCGCGACAACGTGCCCGAGGACACCTGCATCACCGTGGGTGCCGGCAACTACGCGCTGTACCCGCATGCCTACTACCGCTTCAAGGGCGTCGGCACCAGCCTGGCGCCCACCGTCGGGTCGATGGGCTACGGCCTGCCCGCGGCGATTGCCGCCAAGCTGGAGAATCCCGGGCGCACCGTGATCTGCTATGCGGGCGACGGCTGCTTCCAGATGAACCTGCAAGAGCTTGGCGTGGCCATGCAGTACCGGGCCGGCATCGTCGTGCTGGTATTCAACAACGGCATCTGGGGCACCATCCGCGCGCACCAGGAGCGCGAGTTCCCCGGCCGCACCGTTGCCCTCGGCTTCGACAATCCGGAATTCAGCGAGTTGATCCGCGCCTATCGCGGCTACGGCGAAGTCGTTTCCAGCGATGCCGAATTCGGCCCCGCGTTTGCGCGGGCGCTTGCGTTCGCCGACAGCCGGCAACTGCCGGCCCTGCTGGAGCTGCGCTACGACGCCGACGGCATCGCGCCGGGCATGACCCTGTCGCAGATCCGTTCCGAAGCATTCGCCCGGCAGGCCGGGGCAAAGTCACCACACGGCGCAACCGCTGCGCCGGTTCCGCATGCGCAAGGAGATTAGAGATGAATACGCTGGCAATCAATGGCGACCGGCTGTGGCAATCGTTGATGGATCTCGCGGCGATCGGCGCCACGCCCAAGGGCGGCAACGCGCGCCTGGCGCTGACCGCGCTGGATGGCCAGGGCCGCGACCTGGTCACCGGCTGGATGCGGGAAGCCGGGCTGAGCGTGACCGTCGACAAGGTCGGTAACATCTTTGGCCGCAGGGCAGGGCGCAACGACGCGCTCGCGCCGGTCATGACCGGCAGCCATATCGACACGCAGCCCACCGGCGGCAAGTTCGACGGCTGCTATGGCGTGCTGGCGGGGCTCGAGGTCATGCGTACCCTCAATGACCACGGCGTCACCACCGAAGCGCCGCTGGAAGTGGCGATCTGGACCAATGAAGAAGGCTCGCGCTTCGTCCCGGTGATGATGGGTTCCGGCGTGTTTGCCGGGGTCTTCCCGCTGGAGACTGCGCTGTCCGCCACCGACACCGAGGGCAAGCGCGTGGCGGATGAACTGGCGGCCATCGGCTATGCCGGCGATGCCGAGGTCGGCCGCGGGATCGGCGCGTACTTCGAGGCCCATATCGAACAGGGGCCGGTGCTCGAAGCGCAGGACAACGTGATCGGCGTGGTGACCGGGTCGCTCGGCCTGCGCTGGTATGACGTCACCGTGACGGGCATGGAGGCGCATGCCGGCCCTACGCCGATGCCGCTGCGCAAGGATGCCCTCTACGGCGCCACCTTCCTGATGCAGGAAGTCATCCGGATCGCCCATGACTTCGCGCCGCACGGACGCGGCACCGTGGGGGTGGTCAATGTGCATCCGTCGTCGCGCAATGTCATCCCGGGGGCGGTCAAGTTCACGGTCGACCTGCGCCACCTGGATCCGGAGCGGTTGGCGGAAATGGACGCGCGCCTGCGCGCCGCCTGCGCGGCGCTGGCCGGCGGCACGACCACCGGCACGGCGCTGGATGTCGTCGTGGAGGATGTGCAGTACTTCGCGCCGACGCCGTTTGCGCCCGAACTGATCCGCCACGTGCGCGAGGAAGCCATGGCGCGCGGCTATACGCACCAGGACATCGTGACCGGCGCGGGCCATGATGCCGTCTATATCGCGGGCATCGCACGGACCGCGATGATCTTCGTGCCGTGCAAGGACGGCATCAGCCACAACGAGATCGAAGACGCCAAACCGGAGCACCTCGAGGCTGGTGCCAACGTGCTGCTGGGCGCCATGGTTGCGCAGGCCAACGCCTGAGCGTGCCGGACACAATGAAAACCAGGAAACTACGATGAGCGATTTACGAGATCTCGCCTACTGGCGCAGGCAGGCGGAAGTCGTGCCGGTTCGTGCGCAGGCATATATCGATGGCCGCTGGAGCGACGCCGCCGACGGCGCCACCTTCGAGACCGTCAACCCGGCAACGGGTAAGGTGCTGGCGCGCGTGGCGGCTTGCGGCGCCGCCGACGTCGACCGTGCCGTGGCCGCGGCGCGCAAGGCGTTCCAGTCGGGCGTCTGGTCGGAAATGCCGCGCAGCGCCCGCAAGGCCGTGCTGGTCAGGCTGTCGCAACTGATCGACGCGCACCGCGAGGAACTGGCGCTGCTGGAAACGCTCGACATGGGCAAGCCGATCGCCGAAACGCTGCAATACGACATTCCCGAGGCCGGCCGCACCTACGCCTGGTACGGCGAAGCCATCGACAAGATCTATGACGAGATCGCGCCGACCGGCCCCGGTGTGCTGGCAACGATCACGCGCGAGCCGCTGGGCGTGGTGGCCGCGGTGGTGCCCTGGAACTATCCGCTGCTGATGGCCAGCTGGAAGGTGGCGCCGGCGCTGGCGGCGGGCAACAGCGTGGTGCTGAAGCCTGCCGAGCAAGCGCCGCTCACCGCGCTGCGGCTGGCGGAACTTGCCGAGCAGGCCGGCATTCCGGCGGGCGTCCTCAACGTGGTGCCGGGCCTGGGCGCTGCCGCCGGGCAGGCGCTGGGCCGCCATCCGGACGTGGACTGCATTGCCTTTACCGGGTCCACCGCGACCGGCAAGCGGTTCATGGAGTATTCCGGCCAGTCCAACCTCAAGCGGGTCTGGCTGGAGTGCGGCGGCAAGTCGCCGCATATCGTCTTCGACGATTGCCCCGACCTGGACCGTGCCGCGCAGGCGGCGGCCATCGGCATCTTCAGCAACCAGGGCGAGATCTGCATTGCCGGCTCGCGGCTCTACGTGCAGAGCGGCATCTATGACGCGTTCATGGAGAAGCTGGAAGCGCATGCCGCACGGATGCAGCCGGGCGACCCGCTGGACCCCGCCACCGCCATGGGCGCCATCGTCGACGGCGCGCAGCTGCAGCGCGTGATGTCCTACGTGAAAAGCGGCGAGGACGAAGGCGCCCGCCTGCGCGCGGGCGGCAGGCGCGCGCACGCGGACAGCGGCGGCTTCTATATGCAGCCGACCATCTTCGAGTGCCCGACGCAGTCGCTTACCATCGTGCGCGAGGAAATCTTCGGCCCGGTGCTGGCGGTGACCCGCTTCGAGACGGAAGACGAGGCCATCCGCATGGCCAACGATTCGCCCTATGGCCTGGGTTCGGGGCTGTGGACCGCCAGCCTGGCGCGCGCGCATCGCGTTTCGCGCAAGCTGCAGGCGGGGCTGGTATGGGTCAACTGCTATATGGACAGCGACGTGACGGTGCCGTTTGGCGGCGTCAAGCAGTCCGGTTCGGGACGGGACAAGTCCTTGCACGCGCTGGACAAGTACACGGACCTGAAGACGACCTGGATCAGCCTGGCGTGACGATCCACGACGAGGATCGGCGAACATCGCCGTAGCAGGCTACAACCGAGAGCCGGCAGCCTTCATGCGAAGCGTTGCCGCCACCGGCCGGAAGCGACGCTGCCGCAACGCAGCTTGCTCCGGCTTTTTTATTCACCGGTTTCCGGCGCATTGCGTATCGCCGGCTCTCGCCAGGGAGAATCTACAGGGACCCATCCGCTATCATGCCGGGCTTTGTTCCCACGCGCATTCCTGAACGGCAGAGGAGAGAAGGATGAAGAGGCGGAATATGGTGCTGGGCGTGCTGGCGGCGGCGGTCTTCGTGCCAGCGTCGATATTGGCGTTCGTCAAGCCATTGCGGGCGGCGGCGCCTCAGTTCGTGCCGGGCGTGCACTGTGTCGACAGCGGGATCTGCATCGATGACATGAGCCGCCTCGAGCAGGCGCGTACCCTCTACTCGGCGGCGGTCGATGCCACCTCTCGCAAGGTTGGCCCTTTCCACAAGCCGCCAAGCGTTGTCTTCTGCGCGACGAACGCATGCCGCGAGGATTTTGGCCTGGGCAACAGGGCCGCGGCCGCCGTGGCCGACTGGGGTGTCGCCATTGCGCCCCGGGGCTGGAAGCCCTATTTCGTTGTCCACGAGCTGATTCATTTCCGGCAAGCGGAGGAACTCGGGAACATTGCCCTGTTGCGCAAGCCGAAGTGGCTGATCGAAGGCATGGCCTATTCGCTGAGCGATGATCCCCGCCGGCCGTTGACCCAGCCGTTTGAAGATTGGCGAAGCCGGTTCGAAGCATGGAACGCTGCACGGGGGGATGCCGGCTTGTGGCAGGCGGCGGATCGGGTGGAATAGGCGGGGTGGAGCGGCCGGCAAAGGGCTGAGGCATCCCCGGCATCCTCCGGCCCATCTCGGGCTAGGTGTTTGTACTTAGTTGCAACGATCAACTATTGCTAAGAGAATTTATTGTCGATATCGACTAAATTCTCGAAGCCCGCCATGTCCGCCTCCGATCACCCCATCCTCGAATACCTGTCGTTCCGACTCGATCGGCTGAGCGAGCTGAGCAAAGCGGCGGGTTCGAAATACTACGAAGACGAGTTTGGCGTCACGGTGCGTGATCTGCGCGTGCTGCGGCTGGTTGCACTGGAGCCGGGGCTGACCCTGAGCCGGCTCATCGAACTCTCCTTGCTCGAGAAGACGCAGGTGTCGAAGCTCGTCAGCGCGCTGGTGCGGCAAGGGCTCCTGTGCCGGCAGATCGGCGAACTCGACGCCCGGCAGATCAATCTCTTCCTTAGCGCCGAAGGCGAGCGCATGGTGAAGCGGACCTACGAGCGTGGCAACACGCTCGAGAAAGCACTGCTTGCCACGCTGACCGAAGCCGAGCTCAAGACCTTCAACCGCTGCATCGACAAGCTGACGGAGACGCTCGAGCGCCGCGCGCAGGGCGCCGCCGGCGAGCCGGGCAGGGTCGGGCGGAAGCGGGCTGCCTAGTTTCTTCATGCCCCTGGATAGCCACCCATGCGCTATCCGGCCGGGGCTGCCAATCCGGTGCCGGCTGACGCACCTTCACCCAGGGATGACACCATGACAACTGCCCTTAATGAACTGAGCGCCACGACGCTGCTCGACCTCTACGCCAGCAAGGCGTTATCGCCGGTGGAGGTGACGCAAGCCGTGCTGGCCCGCATCGATGCATGGGAGCCGCATATCCATGCGACCTACGCGCTCGACGCGGAGCGCGCGCTGGCGATGGCGCGCGAGTCCGAGGCGCGATGGCTGCGCGGCGCGCCGCAGGGGGCGCTCGACGGCGTGCCGGTGACCATCAAGGAAAACCTTGCCACGCAAGGCGTGCCGACGCCGCTGGGCTGCGCCGCGACCGAGCTGATTCCGGCTGCGAAGGATGCTCCCCCGGCTGCGCGCCTGCGCGAAGCCGGCGCCGTGTTCGTCTGCAAGACCACGATGCCGGACCTCGGCATGCTTGGCGCCGCCATGTCCAGTTTTCACCCGCTGACGCGCAATCCATGGAACCTCGGGCGCAATCCGGGCGGCTCCAGCTCGGGCGCGGCGGCGGCGGCGGCGGCCGGCTATGGCCCGCTGCATGTCGGCACGGACATCGGCGGTTCGGTGCGCGGGCCGGCCAATTTCTGCGGCATCTTCGGTTTCAAGCCTAGTCTTGGCCGTATTCCGATCGATCCGCCTTATACGGGGCGCGCTGCCGGCCCCATGACGCGTACCGTGGCGGATGCCGCGCTGATGATGAACGTGCTGTCCCTGCCTGACGCGCGCGACCATATGAGCCTGCCCTACCAGCCCATCGGGTGGAGCCGGCTGGAGCGCAGCCTCAAGGGCCTGCGCATTGGCCTGTGGCTCGAACTCGACTGCGGCATCCCGGTCGATCCGGCAGTGCGCGAAGCGGTGGCGCAGGCCGCCAGGGCATTCGAAGCGGCCGGCGCGGTGGTCGAACCCATCCGCTCGTGGATCGAGCCGGGCATGCTCGAGGGCGTCGGCGCCTTCTGGTCCATGCGCACGCGCATGGACCTGGCTTCGCTGCCCGAGGCACGGCGCGCCAAGGCGTCTGCCTTCATCCAGTGGGCGGCGCAAAGGAGCGGGGACTTTACCGCCGAGCAGGTCTACAAGGCACAGGCGCAGGGCCTGGCGCTACGCGCGGCGACCGTGGCCGCCACGCGCGATTTCGATTATGTGCTTTCCCCTGTGTTTCCCCAGCCCGCGTTCGGGGCGGAACAGACGCATGTGGCTTACGAGGGCGTCGAGCCCATTCACCAGGCAAGCTTCACCGTCGTCTACAACTTCTCCGAGCAGCCCGCGGCGTCCGTCAACTGCGGATACGCGGCAGATGGCCTGCCGATCGGCCTGCAGATTGCCGGACGGCGCTTCGACGATCTGGGCGTTCTGCAGATGGCGAGGGCCTGGGAGCAGATGCGTCCCGCGCAACGGCCCTGGCCGCAGCTGCCGGCGGCGACAGCCTGAGCGTGCCGGGGCGGCGGGTTGATTCCGCGCGGATTGCTCCGCCGCTGAATCCGAGCGGCCGTCAGGCCGCTGCCTTCCGTACCAGATAATCCACCAGCAGTCTTGCCGCCGGCGACAGGCTCGCCTCGTCGCGCAAGCAGATCGCGAAGCGGCGCTGTGCCCACACCTCCGTGAGCGGGATCGCCTGTACGCCAAGACCGGCGGAAATCGGTTCAACCACCTCGCGGGGCATGATCGCCAGGCCGAGATTGGCGCGCACGCAGCGCAGGGACGCATCGAAGGAGGAGACCACGACCCGGTAGGACATCGGCTTGCCGATGATGGCCGCGGCGCGCGCCAGCATGGTGTGCACCGCGGTCTGCCCGGGCAGACCGATGTGGTCGAATGCAAGGGTCTGCTCGAAGGAACAGCCCGCCTGGCGCGCGAGCGGATGCGAAGGGTGCACGATGGCTGCCAGGGCATCGCCGCGGTAGGGGCGGGTCTGGAATCCTTCGAGATCCGCGGCATCCCAGCAGATACCCAGCGGCGCGGATCCTTCGCGCAATGAGCGGACGAGGTCGCGGCTGAGGCTCTCCTCGACGGTGACGCGGATATCCCGATGCTCGCGCACCTGCAGGAAGCTCGCGATATCGTCGGGCAGCGATTCGGCCATGCACGAGACGGTGGCCAGCAGGCGGACCTGCCCCTTGATGCCGGTGCCGTAGTCGGCCATGTCGCGCTCCACGCGGTCGGCCGCGGCCAGCATGGCGCGCGCGTGCTCAAGCAGGATCTCGCCAGCCGCGGTCGGGATCACCCCGCGCCGGCGCCGCTCGAACAGCGTGGCGCCTACGGTGTCTTCCAGTTGCGCCAGCCGCTTGCTGATGGCCGAAGCCACGATGTGCTGCTGCTCGCCGGCACGCGCCATATTGCGTGTCTCGCAAACCGCGACGAACAGGCGCAGTGAGGTCAGGTCAAGATCGCGCATCGAGATCTTTCAACGTTGAGGGGCGTGGTCAGGGTTTCCGATCTGGAAACTTGGTGCCGCCATCTTAGCGCTTCCTTACTGGTCCCGGAATCCCTGAAGTGGGACCAGACGGGGTGGCAAGACGCTATCCGGAGTCCGCTGCGCCGAATACCGCCAACAGGTCCGGGGCGACTGCACAGGCTTTCCGATCTGGAATGCTAGCGCTTCCTCTTTACCGCTTCAGGCTTGGGTTGGAACGGCATAGAGTGCCAATGAGCGCCATGAGCGCGATGCGTGCCTATGCCAGGCCGAAACACGGGCATCCGAGGGGACACAGACAAAATGACAAGGCTCACTGAGTTGGCGCCGCGCCGCGCCGTGATCCGCGAGGTTGGATTGCGCGACGGGCTGCAGAGCATCGCCACCATCCTGCCGACTGCCGCCAAGCGCGAGTGGATCCAGGCGGCCTATGCGGCGGGCCAGCGCGAAATCGAAGTCGGCTCGTTTGTCCCGGCGAAGCGGTTGCCGCAGCTTGCGGATACCGCGGAACTAGTGGACTTTGCCAGGTCGCTGCCGGGACTGTTGGTCTCGGTGCTGGTGCCGAACCTGCGGGGCGCGGAGAACGCCATTGCCAGCGGCGCTGACCTGATGCTGGTGCCGCTGTCCGCCAGCCACGCGCACAGCCTGGCCAATCTGCGCAAGACCCCCGGCGAGGTGGTGGCCGAAGTGGCCAGGATCCGTGCCGCCCGCGATGCGGCCGGCTCCCGGACCCTGATCGAAGGCGGCGTGGGCACGGCCTTCGGCTGCACCATCCAGGGCTATGTGGATCCGGACGAGGTGCTGCGCCTGATGCAGGCCTTGCTGGATGCGGGTGCCGATCGCGTCAGCCTGGCGGACACGGTGGGCTACGCCGACCCCGCCATGGTGCGCAGCCTGTTCGAACGTGCCTCGGCGACTGCCGGCGAGCGCTTCTGGTGCGGCCATTTCCACGACACGCGCGGGCTTGGCCTGGCCAACGTCTATGCCGCGCTGGAGGCCGGGGTGACCCGCTTCGATGCCTGCCTCGCGGGGATCGGCGGCTGCCCGCACGCCCCCGGCGCCAGCGGCAACGTCGCTACCGAGGACCTGGCCTTCCTGCTGGAGAGCATGGGTTTCGAGACCGGCATCGATATCGGCCGCCTGCTGGCATTGCGCGCGCGCGTGGCCGGCTGGCTGACGGATGAAACCCTGCATGGCACGCTGTGGCGCGCCGGCCTGCCCAAGACATTCCCTGCGTCGCTTGCCGATGCGGCCACCGCCACCGAGACCACCGGCGCCAGCGCCTGAGAGCGAACCATGAGCACGGAACACACCGAACACACCGAACACACCGAACACACCGAACACACGGAACACACCGAACAAACTGCACACGCCGAGCATGCCGCCTTGCCGCTCGCCGGCGTTCGCGTCGTCGAGTTCACCCATATGGTGATGGGCCCGACCTGCGGCATGATCCTGGCGGACCTGGGCGCTGAAGTCATCAAGGTCGAGCCGCCTGGCGGCGACAAGACCCGCAACCTGCCCGGCCTTGGCATTGGCTTCTTTCGCTCGTTCAACCGCAACAAGAAGAGCGTTGTCATCGATATCACCTCGCCGCAGGGACAAGCCACGGCGGCGGAACTGGTTGGCCAGTGCGATGTGTTGCTGGAGAACTTCCGTCCGGGGCTGATGGAGAAATGCGGGCTCGACTATGCCACCTTGTCCGCCAGGTTCCCGGGGCTGATCTACGTGTCGCACAAGGGCTTCCTTCCCGGCCCTTATGAAAACCGCCTGGCGCTCGACGAAGTCGTGCAGATGATGGGGGGGCTGTCCTACATGACCGGCCCGAAGGGCCGCCCGCTGCGCGCGGGCACCTCGGTGAACGACATCATGGGCGGCATGTTTGGCGCCATCGGCGTGATGGCCGCCTTGCGCGAACGCGACCGTACCGGCAAGGGGCAGGAAGTGCAGAGCGCGCTGTTCGAGAATTGCGTCTTCCTGTCGTCCCAGCATATGCAGCAGTTTTCGATGACCGGCGAGCCGCCGCCGCCGATGCCGTCCCGCGTCTCCGCCTGGAGCGTCTACGACGTGTTCACGCTGGCCGACGGCGAGCAACTGTTTATCGGCGCCGTCAGCGACAAGCAGTTCAACACCTTGTGCGACGTGCTGCAGCGCCCAGACCTGGCTGCCGATCCCGAACTCGCGACCAACGCCATGCGTGTTGCGGTACGGCCGGCATTGCTGGAGCGGCTGGGCGCGATTCTCAAGGCGCATCGGGTGGAGACCCTCTCGCCAAAACTCGAAGCCGCCGGCATTCCCTATGCGCCCATCATGCGCCCGGAGCAGTTGCTGGAGGATCCCCACCTGAGAGCCAGCGGCGGCCTGGTTCCGATGCAGATCGACGACGGCGGAACGACGGATGTGGTGCTGCTGCCGCTGCTGATGGGTGGGCGCAGGCCCGGCGTGCGCATGCCGCTGCCGGGCATCGGCGAGCACAACGACGAAATCCTGTCAGCCCTGGACACGCGGGCCCAGGGCTGAATACTGCCGCCTTGCCGCGTGGCCCTGGACGGCCACGCGGACCAGGACGATAACGATACGGAGACAGACATGGCATTCCCCCTTTCGCGCCGGGCAGCACTCGGCATGGCCGTATCGGCCGCGGCACTCACGCTCGCCTGGCCGGCCGGCACCGCGCTGGCCCAGGGCTCGGGCCGGCCGCTGCGCCTGATCCTGCCGATCAGCGCCGGCTCCGGCGTGGACGCGATCGCACGCGCCGCCGGGCCTGCGCTGGGCAGGAGCCTGGGCCAGCCGGTGGTGATCGAGAATCTGCCCGGCGCCGGCGGCATTACCGGCGCCACGGCCGTAGCCAGGGCCTCGCCCGACGGCACGACGCTGGGGCTGTTCTCCAACAACCACGTCATCAATCCCAGCGTGTACAGGAAGTTGCCGTTCGACGCGATCAGGGACTTCACGCCCATCAGCGTGATCGGTTCGACGCCGCTGGTGCTGGTGGTCAACGCCAGGGTCCCGGCGAAGAACGTGCAGGAATTGGTTGCGCTCCTCAAGGCCAGGCCAGATGCATTCAACTATGCATCGTCGGGCAACGGCACCATTCTCCAGCTTGCAGCCGAAATGTTCCTCGACGAGGCGCACGTCAAGGCCCGGCACGTTCCCTATAAGGGGACCGGGCCAATGATCACCGACCTGATCGCCGGTCAGGTCGAGATGGGCGTGGTGGCGCTGAATGCCGTTGCGCCGCATCTGAAGAACGGCACCCTGCGCGCGATCGGACTGTGCGGCGCGACGCGCTCGCCCGCCGCGCCCGAGATTCCCACCATCGCCGAGCAAGGGTTGCCGGCTTATGCCGTCGAGGGCTGGTTCGCGGTGGTGGGCCCCGCCGGGCTTGCGCCGGCCGAAGTCAAGCGCCTTCAGGCCGCATTCGCGAAGGCGTTCACCAGTCCGGATGTCCTGGACGCCATGAAGAAGCAAGGCAATACGATCAATCCGGGAACGCCGGAGGCGGCCGCCAGGTTCTTCCAGAGCGAAGCGGCGCGCTATGCGGCCTTGGTCAGGAAGGCCAATGTGAGCCTTGAGTAGGCGCCACGTCCGGGCGAGGGGCGGTGGTGCCGCGGTGTTCGGGCTGCGGCGTGCGCCGCCTCGACGTCATCGGGCACGCACGCCGAAGGAGGCCGCGCAGGCCAGGCATGAACCCCTTGCGAGAGGTGTTGGGGCCGCCGGCGGAGAACCGATCTGCGCATCGGAGGCAGGGGACCCGCTGCTATCGGCCGGGTGACTGGAAAGATGCCGGGAGCGCGTCTCCCGTGCCTGGCTGCCCGGAGCGCGTCGCAATCTTGCTGACGGAATTGCCCCAGCCAACGCAGAGGTCTGGGTAAATCGTGCCGGAGATGGCTTCGATGTCCGCCACATCGATCCGGCCGTCGCCTTGCCGGCCGCAGAGGACAACCTCGTCGCCGGGAAAGACCGCTTCGCACGCGGTCACGTCGACCATCAGGGTATTCATCGTCACCCGCCCGACCACCGGAAACCGCTTGCCCCGGATCAGGGCGAATCCCTTGTTGGAGAAGGCCCGTCGGTACCCGTCCGCGTAGCCGATCGGGATATTGGCGAGCCGGGAGTCGCGCTCCAGGGTGAGGGTGCGGTCGTAGGCCACGGTGTTGCCGGCGGGGTAGGCGTTCACCGAAGCCACGCGGGACTTCAGGCTGGCGATGGCCTGGAACGCCGGGTAGGCGGGCATGCAGCCGTACAGGATGGCGCCCGTTCGCACCATGTCCAGGTGGCTGCCGGGCACTTCCAGGGTGGCGAAGGAGTTGGCGCAGTGCAGTTGCACGCGGGCGCGGTCCAGCCCCGCGTTCTCGACGATCCAGCCGGCTTCCTCGCGGAAGCTGGCCAGCCCGCGCTCCACGTCCGCGACATCGCAGACCGGGAAATGCGTCATGATGCCAACCACTTCCAGGTTGGCGAGCGCCGCCGCCGCGAGCGCCTTGCGGCGTTCCTCGGGGGCCTTGAGGTCGAAGCCGTTCCGGCTCATCCCGCCGGAGTTCAGCTCGAGATGCACCCGCACCGAACGCCCGCGGCGCCCGGCGATCTCGTTCATCTTGTGCGCGTACTCGAGATTGCCGGCGATTTCCTCCAGCCGGTATTGCAGGCCATCCTCGATTTCCACCGGCGTGGCCGCGCGCACGCGCAGCAGCCGGCCACGAAAGCCTGCATGGCGGACAATTTCCGCCTCTTCGTTGCTGGCGATGCCGATCGATGCAACGCCGAGCGCTATCGCCGAGGCTACCAGCAGGGCCATGCCATGCCCGCATGCATCGGCCTTCATGACCGCGCACATCTCGGTCCGGGGGCCGATCAGCGCCTGGATGCCGCGAACATTCGCTTCGAACTTGTCGAGATCGACTTCAAACCACGCGTTGCTTTCCATATGAACTCTTGTTTCCTGATGTGGCGATGGCCGGATGCGGCGCGTACGAAGCCGCACCGCATCGGGCGGTGATGGAGTGGAAATGGTTGGAATGGCCGGGTGGCCGTGTGCGGGCGCGCTGTCAGTCCACGGTGTAGAACCCCGGCAGATTCAGGATGTGTTCCAGCTCGTGCAGCGCCACCCGGATTTCATCCAGCAGTTGCGGGTCGCGCAGGTCGTCGGGCAGCAGGCGGTCGCGGTAGTGGCGGGCGACCCACGCAACCAGCGTGTCGTGCAGCGCTTCGCTGAAGAACACATGGCTGCCAATGGAGGCCGCTTGCGCGGCGTCCAGCACCACCCGCAGGCGCAGGCAGGCCGGGCCGCCGCCATTGCGCATGCTTTCGCGCAAGTCGAAGGACAGGACTTCGGCAATCGGCGCCCCGGGTGCCGACAGTTGCTCCAGATAGGTCCGGCACGCGGCATTATCCTGGCACTCGGCGGGCACGACCATCAGCTTGCCGCCGTCGGGAGCGCAGAGCAGCTGGCTGTTGAACAGGTAGGTGGCAACGGCGTCCTGCAGCGAGAGCTGGTCTTCGGCTACGCGGATGCAATTGAGCGCCAGGCCGCTTGTGTCGCAGGCCCTGGTCAGCGCAGCGATTGTGCCGGGCTCGTCATCGAAGGCGGCCTGGTGATAGAACAAGGTATCCAGGTGCCCGACGGCGATCACGTCGTTGTGAAAGACGCCGGCATCGATTGCCACCGCCGATTGCCGCGCATGGACCGTCCGTGCCGGGTCGAGCCGGTGCAGCCGGGCCACGGCGCGGCTGGCTTCGGCGTACTGGCGGGGAGCGAACCTGCGCGGGGCCGCGTCCGCGGCGGCGAAAGCGTCTTCGCCGTGGACGAAGAACTGGACGCCGGGCTCTCCATGGGCGCGGGCAAAGCGCGTATGGTTCGCCGCGCCTTCGTCGCCGAGGGCGGCAACGCCGGGAAGGGCGTCGTGCACGGCGAAATACTGCTCGTTGCTGAAGATCTGACGGAGCAGCCGCGCCGTGTCCGGATGCTCGAGCGACCGGTGCAGCTTGGCGCTGAGATTGGCCGGGGTGAAATGGACCTTGCCGTCGGCGGAGTCCGCCGCAGGGCAGACCGTGGCGGCGTTGGCGGTCCACATCGACGAAGCGGAGTAGGCCGCCGACAGCAGTTGCGGCTCCAGCTGTGCAGCCTTGGCAAGCACCGCCGCGTCGCTGCCGTTGAAGCCGAGCGCCCGCAGCAGCCGCAGGTTCGGCCTGGCGAGCGGTGGCAGCACGGCCTGGGGAATGCCCCGGCGGTGCAGGGCCAGCATCTTCTCCAGGCCCTGCAGCGCCGCCTTGCGCGGATTCGCGGCAGTGCCGCGATTGCGCATGGAGGCGATATTGCCGGTGGCGAGGCCCGAGTGGTGGTGGCTGGGCCCCACGAGTCCGTCGAAGTTGAACTCTTGCGCGCGCGGTCTGCCTCCTGCGCCAAAGCTCCCTGCCAGCGTGAACGGATCGTCCGGTAGCTGGCCTTGCGGATCGCAATGGTTATCCATTGAGCTTCTCTCCCGGCTTGAGCGTGACGACGCGGACGGGGTCGCCGGCGTTGACGGCGAGCGCCTCGCGCTCTTCGCCGGTCAGCGGCAGGCTGCCAAAGGCGGGCGCCGAATGGCTGACGATGGCGCGGAAGTCGCCGCGCCTGGTATTGCCGACCAGCACCGGGTGCGCGCCGGCGGGTTCGCTGCCCGCTGCCGGGCGGGCGATCGCGAGCATGCTGTCCTTGGTGATGCGCAGATGCTTGACGTGCCCCTGGACCACCGGGCCGGCATCGAAGATATCCACCAGGCCTTCGTAGTCCAGGCCCTCCTGTTCCAGCATGCGCCGCGCGGGCTCGGTATCGGCGTGCGCGCGGCCGATCACCGCGCGCGCTTCGTCGCTCAGGAAGTCGGTGTAGATGGGAAAGCGCGGCATCAGCTCCGCGATAAACGACTTGGCGCCGCCGCCGCTCTTGTCGTCGGCCACGGAGAAATCCATCTTGAAGAAGTGCTTGCCGAGACTCTCCCAGAACGGCGAAGTGCCGTCCGGGCGGAGGAATCCCCTGAGCTCGGCGCAGATCACCTCGGGAAGCAGGTCGATAAAGCTGGCGGCGAACAGCAGGCGGCCTTTCGACAGCAGTTTTCCGTTGTTGCCGCTGCGGTAGGCGGGGTCGAGGAACAGGGTGCAAAGCTCCGCGCAGCCGGTGAGGTCGTTCGACAGGAAGAGCGTCTTCTTGTTGGAGTAGACGCCGATCTCGCGGCAGGAATGCACCAGTTGGCCGAGGCGGAAGCTGTAGAACGCATCTTCCAGGCCCACCGCGGCCTTCAGGGCGCTGACGCCGCAGACCTGGCGGGTTGCCGTGTCTTCGAGGACGAAGACATAGTCGCATTGCTCGGGCGGCAGTTCGCCGCTGAACGACGCCTCGGCGGTGGCGATGCGCTTGCCCAGTACGGCGGCATCCGCCTTGAGGGTGGTCATGCCGGGGCCAACCTTCTGCGCCAGCGAGAGCAGGGCGGGAAGGTGGGTGGCATGGATTGCGCGTAGAACGATCATGCGGGCTCCTGGGGGGGCATCACAGTGTGTCGCGCTGTGTCTGGCCGGGTCATGCGGCCGCCACGATGACGGCATCGCCGGGCGAAACGCGCAACGATTCCAGCGTTCGGGCGGCAAGGGAGATCCTGCCCCGGTCCAGCTCGACCACGCCGCTGGCGATGGTGCAGCGGAACGTGGCCAGCGGGCCGGTGGAAGCCACCAGGCAGGTCTCGGCGGGCTGGTTCCCGGCGTCAAGCCCGGCGGTCAGCGTGCGGGCGGTGGCGAGGGTCTGCAGGCGGGATGCGTGGGCTTCCAGCACCGGGCCGCCGTCGAAGATGTCGACATAGCGCTCCGCCTCGAAGCCTTCCGCGCTCAGGATGTCGAACGGATAGGTGGCAGCCGGGTGCAATTGGCCGATCACCTCCCGGGCCTCGTCGGGCAGGAGGGAAACGTAGACGGGGTAGTGCGGCATCAGTTCCACGAAAAGCGTGCCGTTGCGGGCACCCTGCACCACGCGTTCGGCCGACAGGTAATCCATGTTGAAGAACTTGCGCCCGATCGCATCCCAGAAAGGCGATGAATGATCCGCGCGGGTCTGGCCAGCCAGGCAGACGAAGAACTCGTCGGCGAAGCGCCGCCGGTCGGCCGCCGCCAGCATCAGGCGCGAGCGCGACAGCAGGGGGCCCGCCCAGGCGTCTTCCCCGGGCGCATCCACCAGGAAGCCGGACAGTTGCGAATGCGCGGTGAGATCCGAACTCAGCGTCAGCACATGCACGTTGTTGCTGATGCCAAGATCGCGCGACACATGGTGGATGACGTCGTTCCGGTAGGAGAAATAGGCGCCCGCCGCGCCGGCGGTGGCCGAGATGGACGCGGCACCGGCCAGCGTGCCGTCAGGGCGCTCCAGCACCATCTGGTAGCGTTCGTCTCCCGGCATGTCGACGGATCGTGCCAGGGCTTCGGCGCAGCGCGAGACGGCATCGTCGATACGCTCGCGCGTGCGGGGCAGCGTGTGGACGTGCGGGGTCGCGCGCTGTGCAAGTGCAAACAGCGCGGACGCATCCTTTTCAACGGCGGGGCGGGCTATCCACATGGTGTTCCTGCATAAGTCACGATGAGCCGCGATCGGTCGCGGTGAATCTGCCTGTGTGGCTGGCCTGGCAGCGTCCCGAACTGTACGTGCTGCGGGACGCCGCTCAATCCACGGATGCGACGTCGCATTTCAGATCTGCGCCGTCATGGCTGAAACCGGCTTCGCCGAACGGCTCAGGCCTCCGGGCGGAGAATCCGCTGCCTCTCCTCGCGCGGGGTCAGCCCAAAGACCGTCCGGTAGGTCGTGGAAAAGTGCGGACCCGACGAGAAGCCGCACATCAGGCCGATCTGCAGCAGGGAATGGCGGGATTCCCGCAGCAGCCGGCGCGCCCTGGCCAGGCGGATGTCCAGGTAATAGCGCGACGGCACGGCATTGAGGTGCTGCTTGAACAGCCGCTCCAGCTGGCGCCGCGACACGCCGACCAGGCGTGCGATTTCCTCTGCCTGCAGCGGCTCCTCGATATTGGCTTCCATCAGCGCGACCGCCTCGGACAGCTTGGGCGTCAGGCCGCTGAACTGCGTCTGCAGCGCAACACGCTGGCGCTCGGCTGGTTCGCGGATGCGCTCGATGCACAGCATGTCCTGGATGGTGCTGGCCAGTTGCGTGCCGAGCGTATCGCGCACAAGACCCAGGGCCAGGTCGATGGCAGCCGTGCCCCCGCAGCAGGTTGTCCATTTGCCCGTGTGCTCGATGATGGCCGGCGACAGGATGGCATCGTCCGCCGGCGCGTCCAGCACCATGGCGTCATGCCAGTGCAGTGCGACGCGCATGCCGGCTGACCAGCGGGTCTGCAGCAGCCACAGCACCGCCTTGCCGATCACGCATACGTAGGTGGCTTTCTCGATCAGTTCGTCGAGCCGGCCGGAGGGCGCGCCCGGGCTGTACGGCTGCGGCTGCTCCCACAGGATGAGCACATCGCAGGGCGGGCAAGCCCCGGTTTCCGAAGCGATCGCCGTGGAAACACGCATGCCGTGATTGCTGCCGAGTGCCTGGGCAAGCTGCAGGATGCGGTGCAGGAACGCGATCTCCGCGGGCAAGGGGGCGCTCCATCCGTAAAGCAGCACGTCCATGCCGGTTGCCCCGAGCAGCTTGCGCCAGGGGGGGCCGCCAACAGCGGCTTCTATCCTCGCGCTCATGGTTCCTTGTTCCTTTGCTTCTTTGTGCCGGTGGGCGTGCCCGGGCCATGCATGGGCCGATGTCGGCGACGCACCCGCAATCCATCCTAATCAAAGTCCCGGCCGCGGGTAAGGGCCAATTTCCCGGTCCGGTATAAGGCCACGCCTTGCGCGGGACCGGCGACGGCGTGAGCCGGTACCGGATGCTAGCGTATACCCGATTGTCCATAATGGAAATTGTGTCTATATTTCGTTTCCGCGTCAGGCCAGCATATCGCCAAGCCGCGCAATACCGGGTTCGGCCGATTCCATCCGCCAGGAGAAATCGCGGCGAACGTCGATCCACAGCCTGACAGGCCTGCGGCGCCCTTGGGTGTCAGGTGCTTCCAGGGAGCCGCGAGGCTCGCAAGACATCGGAGATGCAAACGCTATGAAGTGGAATATGAAGCTCTTCCTTGGACTGATCGCATCGGGTGCGATGCTGTCGTCCGCCAGTGCCCAGCCGCCCCAGGTCCTGCGCATGGGCCTGAACCCGACCTACCCGCCGTTCGAGAGCAAGTCGCCGTCGGGCGATCTGCAGGGTTTCGACATCGATGTGGGCAACGCCATCTGCAAGAAGCTGAACGTCAAATGCGTGTGGGTGGAGAACGACTTCGACGGACTGATTCCCGCGCTGCAGGCGCGCAAGTTCGATGTCGTGAACTCGGCCATGAACATCACCGAGAAGCGCAGGCAGATCATCGATTTCACGCCGCCGCTCTATATCGTGCCGATCCAGCTGGTGGCAAGGCGCTCGGCGAAACTCCAGCCGACCGTGGAGAGCATGAAGGGCAAGACGGTTGGCGTGATGCGCGGCACGACCCAGGAAGCCTATCTGCAGAAGCACTGGGCCAAGGCCGGCGTCGAGGTCGTCTCGTACCAGGACCAGGCACAAGTGTTCGCCGACCTGATCGCCGGGCGTATCGATGGCGCGGTCCAGGAGTCCCAGACCGCGCTGGACGGCCTGCTGGGCAAGCCCGAGGGACGCGATTTCGACTTCGCCGGCCCGGCGCTGGTCGACCCCGCCACGCTTGGCGTGGGCACCGGCCTTGGCACTCGCAAGGGCGACGACGCGTTGCGGGAGAGGCTGCTCGGTGCCATCGCCGCGCTGAAAAAGGACGGGACGCTGTCGGCGCTGTCCAACAAGTACTTCAAGCGCGACATCATCGTCAAAGAGTAAGCGGGGCGGGCCCGGCTGCAGGCCGGGCATTGCCGCCGCTCGGGACCGGTGCGGCGGAGTACGGCGGAAGGCGTTGATTTTCGGAGTGTTGGCGTGGATGCAGATGTCGTTGTTATCGGAGCCGGGATCGTCGGCGTCAGTGTTGCGGTTCACCTGGCGCAGCGTGGCCGCAAGGTGATCCTGGTGGACAAGCGGGCTCCCGGGGAAGAAACCAGCTTTGGCAACGCGGGGCTGATCGAGCGGGCGTCGGTGGTTCCCTACGGTTTTCCGCGGGACCTGGCGACGCTGGTCCGCTACGCGGGCAACCGGCAGACTGCCCTGCGCTACGACGCGCGGGCGTTGCCGTCGTTCCTGCCGTGGCTGGCGCGCTATTGGCATCAGTCCGCGCCAAAGCGGCTGGCGCGTGCGAGCCATGACATGGTGCCCCTGATAGCGCACAGCGTTTCCGAGCATGACAAGCTGATCGCGCTTGCCGGCGTGCAGCCCCTGGTCAGATCCGGCGGATGGATCGAGGCGTTCCGCACCCCGGAAGCCTTTGCGCGGCGCCGGGCGGTCTGCGAACCGCTGGCCTTGCGCTACCGGCTGGACATGAAACTGCTGGACAAGGCGGCGCTGGAACAGACCGAGCCCGGTCTCGCACCTGGCTTCATCGGTGCGATTCACTGGGTGGATCCGAAGTGTGTGACGGACCCAGGCGAGCTGACAAAGGGCTATGCCTCGCTGCTGCAGTCCATGGGCGGGACGATCGTCCGGGCGGCTGTCTCGCAGCTCGCGCAAAGCGGGAGCGCCTGGCGTGTGCATACGGACAGCGGAGAGATGGCGGCCAGCGAAGTCGTCATCGCGCAGGGGCCGTGGTCAACCCAACTGATCGCGCCACTGGGCTACCGCATTCCGCTTGTGGGCAAGCGGGGGTACCACATGCACTATCGATCCGAAGCCGGTACCGCCCAACGGTTCCCGATCGCCGACTGCGAAGTCGGCTATGTGATCGCGCCAATGGAAAGAGGGCTGCGGCTGACGACCGGGGTCGAGCTTTCGTCGGATTCGTGCCCACCGACCCCGGTCCAGCTGGAGCGGGCGGAGCGCAAGGCGAAGGGGATCTTCAGGCTGGGCGAGCGGCTGGACGCGCAGCCGTGGATGGGGCGCCGGCCTTGCACGCCGGACATGCGGCCCGTGATTGGCGCGGCAGGGCGGCACAAGGGGCTTTGGTTTGCGTTCGGGCATAACCACCACGGCCTGACGCTGGGTCCGGTCACGGGGCGGCTGCTGGCGGAAATGATGACGGACGGCAAGCCCTTTACGGACCCGGCGCCGTACAGCCCCGGGCGCTTTGCATAGCGGAAGCAGAAGAGCCGGGTGTTGGCCGGGGCGCCGGCCACAGACACAGGATGACAGGAGTTACCAATGCTGCATGGATATGGCTGGGTGATAGCGCTAGGGACTTGGCAGACCGTCAAGCTGGCGCTGCTTTCCCTCTTGCTGGCGGTCGTGCTGGGCTTGCTTGGCGCGAGCGCCAAGGTGTCCAGGGTCGCCGCCCTGAACAAGGTTGCGTCGGTCTATACGACGCTGATACGCGGCGTGCCCGACCTGGTGCTGATGCTGTTGCTGTTCTACAGCATCCAGATGTGGCTGAACCGGATGACGGACTATATGCAGATCGACCAGGTCGATATCGATCCCTTCGTGGCCGGTGTGATGACGATCGGCTTCATCTACGGCGCCTATTTCACCGAGACGTTCCGCGGCGCGTTCATGTCGGTGCCGGCGGGCCAGATCGAGGCCGGTGTGTCCACCGGCATGAGCGGGCTGCAGGTGTTCCGGCGCATCCTGTTTCCGCAGATGATGCGCTTTGCCCTGCCGGGCATCGCGAACAACTGGCAGGTGCTGGTCAAGGCCACGGCGCTGGTCTCGCTGATCGGGCTGACCGATCTGGTGAAGGTCGCGCTGGATGCCGGCAAGAGCACGTTCAGCATGTTCAACTTCATCCTGATCGCGGCGGTCATTTACCTGGCGCTGACGTCCGTCTCCAACCTGGTGCTGGTGTGGCTGGGCAAGCGCTATTCGCTCGGCGTAAGGGAGGCAAGAATCTGATGGACCTGCTACTCGAATACTGGAAGGCTTACCTCTACTCGGACGGCGCCAGGATGACCGGCCTGGCCATGACGCTGTGGCTGCTGGTCCTGTCGCTCGCCATCGGCCTCGCGGCCGCCGTGCCGCTGGCCGTCGCGCGTACCTCGTCGTGCCGTGCGTTGTCGATGCCGGTCCGCCTCTATACCTACCTCTTTCGCGGTACGCCGCTGTACGTGCAGCTGCTGCTGATCTACTCGGGAGTGTACGGGCTGTCCGTGGTCAGGGACGCGGACCTGCTCAACCAATTCTTCCGCAACGGCTTCAATTGCACGGTGCTGGCGTTCGGCCTGAATACCTGCGCCTATACGACGGAGATCTTCGCGGGGGCGATTGCGAGCACGGCCTATGGCGAGGTGGAGGCGGCGAAGGCCTACGGCATGTCGCGCCTGACGCTCTACCTGCGCGTGATCCTGCCCTCGGCGCTGCGCCGCTCGCTGCCCAACTATGGGAACGAGGTCATCCTGATGCTGCACGCCACGACGGTTGCCTTCGTCGCCACCGTTCCCGATCTGCTCAAGGTGGCGCGTGACGCCAATGCCGCGACTTACCGTTCGTTCGAGTCCTTTGGCTTTGCCGCCGTGCTGTACCTGATCGTCTCGCTCGCAATCGTTCACCTGTTCCGCCGCGCGGAGCACAAATGGCTCGCTTTCCTGCGGCCCGTGGAGAAAAAATAATGCCCTCATTGGCCATGAAGTCAAAGGTGGAAGAATCGGCGCGCCACGCGCCTGCCGCACAGGATTCCCAGGCGCGCGCCGCGCTGATGGCAAGCGATATCCATAAGAGCTATGGCAGCCATCAGGTGCTCACCGGCGTCTCGCTGCGTGCCGTGCCGGGCGACGTGATCTCCATCATCGGCTCGAGCGGCTCCGGCAAGAGCACCTTCCTGCGCTGCATGAACTTCCTCGAGCAGCCGGATGCCGGGCAGATCGTGGTGAATGGCGAGCAGGTCCGGATGCACACTGGCAAGGACGGCAAGCGCCGCGTCACGGACGCCAGGCAGTTGCGCCAGATTCGCACCAGGCTGGCGATGGTCTTCCAGCATTTCAATCTCTGGTCCCATATGACGGTGCTGCAGAACGTCACGGAAGCGCCGCAGCACGTGCTTGGGGTGAAGAAGAAGGAAGCGCAGGAGTGGGCGGCCCATTGCCTGAACAAGGTCGGCCTGACCCAGCAGGCCATGAGCGCCTACCCGGCGCACCTCTCGGGCGGGCAGCAGCAGCGGGTCGCCATTGCCCGCGCCCTGGCCATGCGTCCCGACGTGCTGCTGTTCGACGAGCCGACCTCCGCGCTGGACCCGGAACTGGTGGGCGAAGTGCTGAAGGTGATGCAGCAACTGGCCGCGGAAGGGCGCACCATGGTGGTGGTGACCCATGAAATGGGCTTCGCGCGCTCGGTGTCGACGCAGGTGATGTTCCTGCACAAGGGCAAGGTCGAGGAGACGGGCGCCGGCGAGACGCTGTTCTCCAATCCGCAGTCGCCGCGGCTGCAGCAATTCCTGTCGAGCAACCTCAAGTAGCGCAGGCGTTCCTCCGGGGGCTACCGCTCGGCAGGCAGCGGCGCCATCATCAGGTATCGTTCGAGGTTTTGGCACCCATGCAGCACGATGCGGACATGGAGAGGGGCGCGCAGCGCGCCCCTCGGGGCCGGGCCAGAGATACCAACGGGGAACGACAATGAGGAAAGCCAGGGATACGACAAGGAGAGCGATGCTGCTGAAGCGCTATGCGCCCATTGCGGACAGCATTTCCACGCTGTTTTTTCCATATGCCGAGGTGGTCATCCACGACACGACGGACCGTAAGGTCATCCATATCGCAAACAATCTGTCGCGGCGCGAGGTGGGCGACGATTCGTCGATCGATGAACTGGATATCAACGCCAGCAAGAAGATCTACGGGCCCTATGAAAAGCTGAACTGGGACGGCCGGCGCATGCGGTCGATCAGCGTCACGATCGATGGGGAAGACGGCAAGCCGGCAGGCGTCATGTGCGTGAATTTCAATATCGCCGTGTTCGAGGATATCGGTGCCGCGCTGGAACTGTTTGTAAAGGGGGTTGGCGTGGCGTCCCGTCCGGTCGACCTGTTCAAGGACGACTGGCAGGAGCGCATCAATATCTTCCTGCACGAATGGCTGCAGAAGCGCCAGCTGGCGCTGAACACGCTGACCCGCGACCACAAGCGCGAACTGGTGGAGGCCCTGTACGCGGAGGGCGCGTTCAACGGCAAGAGCGCCGCGAACTATGTGGCGACGATTCTGGGCATGGGGCGGGCTACCGTCTACAAGCACCTCAAGGGGATGCGCGAGGATGCCGACGCGGCGCTGGATGCGATTGGCTAGCGCTGCGGTGGATCCGCTCGCACGGAAGTTAGACGAATCAGTTTTATCAACGCAATCACCTGACGGAGAGAAACATGAGTGAATCGGTATATGACAAGCTGGCCCAGCTGGAAATCACGCTGGAACCGGTATCGGCGCCGGGCGCCCTGTTTGAAATGACGGCCCAGACGGGCAAGACCGTCTTTGTCTCCGGCCACATCGCGCGCAGGAACGGTGCCCCGTGGGTCGGCAAGCTCGGGCAGGACATGGGCACGGAAGAGGGCGGCCTGGCAGCAAGAGCGGCGGCCATCGACCTGATCGGTACATTGCACGCAGCGCTTGGCGATCTGAACCGCGTCGCGCGCATCGTCAAGGTGATGAGCCTGGTGAATTCCGCGCCGGACTACACCGAGCAGCATATCGTCACGAACGGCGCCTCCGCGCTGTTGAGGCAGGTCTTTGGCGACAAGGGCCGCCATGCGCGCAGCGCTTTTGGCGTGGCGCAGTTGCCGATGGGGGCATGCGTGGAGATCGAGCTTGTGGTGGAAGTGGCCTAGGCCGAACAAAGCCCCATCCTGCTTGACCCGCAGCCCCATCCATCCTATAACCATCCCACTGGATGGGATTTGGATGGAATCTGATCATGCTGGAGCAGCAAGAGGCGCTTTTTTCGGTTTCCAGGCCTAAAGGCGGCGAGACCGAGAAGATCACCATCAATCTCGGCCCCGTCGACCTCGGCCAGATCGACCTGCTGGTCGAGGAGGGCTTTTACTCCAACCGCACGGACCTGATCCGCACGGCAATCCGCAACCAGCTGGCCGTGCATGCCCAGGCCGTCAGCGAGACCGTGACGCGCCGCGCGCTGGTGCTCGGCCTGCAGCACTTTTCCCGCCAGGACCTGGAGGCCGCGCAGGCCGCCCGCCAGCGTCTCGATATCCACGTGCTTGGCCTGGCCAGCATCGCCTCCGACGTGACCCCCGAGCTTGCCCTTGCCACGATCCAGTCGGTCGCGGTGCTGGGCGCTTTTCATGCCCCCGCCGCCGTCAAGGCCGCGCTGGCCGGGCGGATCCGTTGAGCCGCACTGCAACCTGACTGCAACCGAAGCTCCACCGGCGGACCCCGATGACGAAAATGAATGAAGAATTCCTGGCCTCGATGCGGGAAGCCATGGAACTGCTGCGTACTGCGGGTCCTCTGGAGGCCACCGGGTTTATCCAGCGCGCGCTGCGCGGTATCGATGCCGGTGCCCAGCCCCGGGCGCAGCCCGAGACCAGGGTGCAGCCGGCGCAGGTGGTCGAGGCGCTGCTGCCGCGCCCGGCCGGGGCAGAACGTCCCGCCGCAAGGGAGGAGACGCGCGTCCGGCCCGACAAGGCGGAGCACGCGCCGCATGGCGATAGCCACGGCGCGGGTCATTTCAGTGCCAGGACCTATGCGAACCACGCCGGGCAGCGCGGCTACAAGCTCTATGTGCCCGGCGGCGACAAGGGCCGGCCCATGCCGCTGGTCGTGATGCTGCACGGATGCACCCAGGACGCCGACGATTTTGCCGTGGGCACCCGCATGAACGCGCTGGCCGAGCGGCATGGCTTCCTGGTTGCCTATCCCGTCCAGCCGATGACGGCCAATCCATCCCGATGCTGGAACTGGTTCAACCCGGCCGATCAGCAGCGCGCCCTTGGCGAGCCCGCGCTGATCGCGGGCATTACCCGCGAGGTGATGGCCAGCCACCAGGTCGATGCCGATCGCGTGTACGTGGCTGGCTTGTCCGCCGGCGGCGCCATGGCCGCCGTGATGATCCAGGCCTATCCCGAACTGTATGCCGCCGCGGGAGTTCATTCCGGCCTGCCCTGCGGCAGCGCGCATGATCTGCCGTCGGCGCTCGCCGCGATGCATGGCGGGAAGATGGGCGCCGGTGCGGGAGCGGCGGAGGCCGGGCCGCGGCGGCCCCTGATCGTCTTCCACGGCGATGCGGACACCACGGTGCACGTGTCCAATGCCGGCCGCTTGCTGCTTGCGTTCGAGGGCGGGGTTTCCCTGGACGGCAAGCCGCAACGCAGCCGCGGCGGGCGCACCTTTACCTTGCGGCACCTGACTTCGCCCGACGGTATCGATGCGGAGTACTGGCTGATTCACGGGGCGCCGCACGCATGGGCGGGAGGCAGCGCGCGCGGGTCTTACACCGATGCCAGCGGCCCCGACGCCAGTGCGGAGATGGTGCGCTTCTTTCTCGCGCACCCGATGCGGAAGTAGCCCGGCGCAAGGGCTGCCGCTATCCTTGCGGATAGCGCAAGGCACGCGCCGGCGGCCGGAGGCGACATGGCGAAGACGAAGCAGGGCAAGGCGGAGCAGCCGCCTGCGCATCTCCCGGATCCCCTCGATCCGCTCGATGCATACCGGGCCAGGCGCGACTTCGGCATCAGCGCGGAGCCCGGCGGCCGGCAGCGCGGGCGCGAAGCCGAGGCGCCGGCCCTGTCCTTCGTCGTGCAAAGGCACGCGGCGCGGCGCCTGCATTACGACTTCCGGCTGGAACTGGACGGCACGCTCAAGAGCTGGGCCGTGCCCAAGGGCCCGAGCCTGGATCCGGCGGACAAGCGGATGGCCGTGCAGGTCGAGGACCATCCGCTGGCGTACGCCGGCTTCGAGGGCGTGATCCCGGAAAAGCAGTATGGCGCCGGCACGGTCATCGTCTGGGACCGCGGCCTGTGGATCCCGCTGGGCGATCCCGTGGCCGGCTATCGCGATGGCAAGCTCAAGTTCGAATTGCGCGGGCGCAAGCTGCAGGGCCACTGGACGCTGGTGCGCATGCATGGCCGCCAGGACGAGCGGCAGCCGCCGTGGCTGCTGATCAAGGAGCGCGATGCATTCGCGCGGCCGGCGGCGGAATATGACATTACCGCGGCCTTGCCGGACAGCGTGCTGTCGGGGGCGATGGCCGCGCCCGCCGCTGGCCGTAGCACGGCGCGGCCGGCCACCGCCGGGCGCTCCGGGTCAAGCGAGAGGGCCGGCCGGTCCCTGCCAGGCGGAGCCAGCCCCGCGGCCTTGCCGCTGACCCTCGCTCCCCAGCTAGCGACCTTCGCCACCGCCGCGCCGCGCGGGCGCCGGTGGAGCTATGAGATCAAGTTCGACGGCTACCGCATACTGGCGCGCATCGACGGCGCCCAGGTGCACCTCTTTACGCGCAATGGCCACGACTGGACATCCAGGCTGAAGGGGCTGGCCTCGCAGATCGCCGGCCTGGGGCTCGATTCCGCCTGGCTGGACGGCGAGATCGTGATGCTGGACCCGCGTGGCGCAACCGATTTCCAGGCGCTGCAGAACGCCTTCGAAAGCGCGCACGTGGAGGCGATCCAGTACTTCCTCTTCGACATCCCGTATTGCCAGTGGCATGATCTTCGGGCGGTGCCGTTGGCCGAACGGCGCGACGTATTGCGCCGCCTGCTGGACGGCACAAAGGCCGGCAGCCTGCATTTCAGCGAGAGCTTCGACGCGGAGCCCGGCGAGCTGCTGGACGCCGCGTGCAGGCTGGGGCTGGAGGGCGTGATCGGCAAGCGTGCCGATGCGCCCTATGTGTCGGCGCGTACCGAGAGCTGGATCAAGCTCAAATGCACGCAAGGGCAGGCGTTCGTGATCGGCGGCTTCACCGATCCCAAGGGGGGGCGGCACGGGTTCGGTTCGCTGCTGCTGGGCGTGCATGACGAGCAGGGGCGGCTGGCCTATGCGGGCAATGTGGGCAGCGGGTTTGACGAGCGAACGCTGGCAGACCTGGGCGCGCGCCTCGGCAAGCTGCGCACCGATGCGTGCCCGTTCGGTCGGCCGCCCGCGCTCAAGGCGCACTGGGTCGAGCCCAGGTTGGTGGCGGAGGTTTCCTTCGCCGACTGGACCAGGGAGCGGCGGGTGCGCCAGGCCGTCTACCACGGCTTGCGCAGCGACAAGCCGCCGCAATCCGTGACGGTCGAGAAGGCCGTCGCGGTCGTGCCGGAAAGCCGGCCGGCACGCCGCAAGACCGTCGTCAGCCACGCGGACCGCGTGATCGATCCCGCCACCGGCCTGACCAAGGGCGACCTGGTACGTTTCTACGAGGGCATCGCCTCCTGGCTGTTGCCGCACCTGCGCGGCCGTCCCGTGTCGCTGGTGCGCGCGCCGGCCGGCATCCAGGGTGAACTGTTTTTCCAGAAGCATGCCGATACCCTCAGGATTCCCGGCATCAGGCTGCTGGACCCCGCGTTGTGGCCCGGGCATCCGGCCTTGCTCGAGATCGACGGCGAAGCGGCGATCGCCGCCGCGGCCCAGCTCAATGTGGTGGAGTTCCATACCTGGAACGCAACCAGGCGCAGCATTGGCAAGCCCGATCGCCTCGTCTTCGATCTCGACCCCGGCGAGGGCGTGCCATGGCAACACGTGCTGGACGCCGCCGCGCTGACGAAAACGATGCTGGACGAACTGGGGCTGCAGGGTTTTCTCAAGACGAGCGGGGGCAAGGGCCTGCACGTGGTGGTGCCGATCGCGCCCCGGCTGCCCTGGGAAGACGTGAAGGCGTTTGCGCGCAGCGTCGTGATCCATATGGCGGGCACGATCCCGCAACGCTTCGTTTCCAGGAGCGGCCCGCGCAATCGCGTCGGCAAGATCTTTGTGGACTACCTGCGCAATGGCCGCGGCGCCACCACGGTGTCCGCATTCTCGGCCCGGGCGCGTCCCGGGCTGGGCGTCTCGATGCCGGTGTCGTGGGACGAACTGGGGGAGTTGAAGGCGGGCAACCAGTGGACCATCCTGAGCGCTCCGGCGCGTGCCGAGGCCTTCTCCCGGGCGGATCCGTGGGCCGGGTATCCCCGCGTCCGGGCCGGCCAGCGGCTGGCGGCAGCGATCAGAATGCTGGGGGCATGAGTCCCGCTCGTCCGGCGGCAAGCGGGCTTGTCTTCACTGCGCCTATGGTTTCCGGCGGTTCCGCCACATATCCCTGCCCACGTACCAGGCGGCCCAGGCCACCATGATGGCCAGCGCATACCAGGTGATCGCGTAGACGAGATGGTTGTTGTAGAAGGAGACCACCGTCAGGCCGCCAACCGGCCAGGCGCGCTGGGCGCCTTCGGCCGGCGGCTGGACGCCGGGGCCATCGGCATCGATGAAATAGGGCGCGACATTGGTCAGGCCACGGGCGGCGGCAATCGCCGGCACATCGCGCGAGTACCAGAGGTTGGTGGCGGGATCGTTCCTGCGCAGGAAGGCCATGCTGGGCTCGCTGATCCGCAGCAGGCCGGAGACGGTGGTCTCGCCGCTGGCTTCGGTCGCGCCGCGCGCCGCGCGGTCGCGCTGCTCGGGCGGCACGAAGCCCCGGTTGACCAGCACAACGGCGCCATCGGCCATGCGCAGCGGCGTCAGCACCCAGAAGCCGGTGCCGAGTTCGGTGCTGGCCTGGATCAGGGTTTCCCGATCGTTCAGGAAGGTGCCGGTGGCGCGCACGCGCCGGTATTCATCGTTGGCCGCGTTGAGCTGCGGCCATTGGTCGCGGCCTGGCGCGGCGATGGCGGGCGCGTGGATGCGCTGGTCCACGCGGGCGATCAGGTCCAGTTTCCAGGCCCGGCGCTGGACTTGCCAGGTGCCGAGCGCGAAGAAGCCAGCGAAAACCAGGGCGGCGATCAGTGCAAACACCACCAGCGTGGCGGTGCCACGGGAACGGGAAGGGCGGTCCGGACTGGCGGCGTCGTGTGCTTGGTGCGGATGTCGGGTGGTCAAGGCAGGTTTTTCATGTCGTGCAAAGACGGCATCATATTCTCATTCAGGTGAAACATCACCCAGAGCGAGCCGCTAAGCGCGATGACCACCAGCACGATCGTAAAGATCAGCGCCAGCATGTTCCAGCCGCCCTCCGACCTGAAATTCATATGCAGGAAATAGATCATGTGCACCACGATCTGCACGGCGGCACAGCTCAGCAGGATCAGGGCGGTGGTGCTGGATTTGTCGAACACCTTGCCGATCACCAGCGTGAAGGGGATCGCCGTCAGGATCACCGACAGCACGAAGCCCGTCATATAGCCCTTGAAGGTGCTGTGGCTGGCGCCGTCGTCATGGCCCTCGTGGCCATGGTGTCCGTCCTGGCCGTGGGCCGGGAGGGTACTGTCGTGCGCGCTCATGGCAACACTCCCATCAGGTAGACGAAGGTGAACACGCCGATCCACACCACATCCAGAAAGTGCCAGAACATGGACAGGCACATCAGGCGGCGCTTGTTCGCGGGGATCAGGCCGTGCTGCCGAAGCTGGGTCATCAGGGTGATCAGCCAGACAATGCCGAAGGTCACGTGCAGCCCGTGCGTGCCCACCAGGGCGAAGAACGAGGACAGGAAGGCGCTGCGCTGCGGCCCGGCTCCGTCGTGGATGAAGTGCCCGAACTCGAAGAGTTCCACGCCGATGAAGGCGGCGCCCAGCAAGCCGGTAACGGTGAGCCAGGACATGGTCCTGCGTACCTGGTTGTTCTGCATCTCCAGCATGGCGAAGCCATAGGTGATCGAGGACAGCAGCAGGAACGTGGTGTTGAGTGCGACCAGCGGCAGGTCGAACAGGTCGGCGCCCGACGGGCCGGCCGCGTAGCGGCGGCCCACCACGCCATAGGTGGCGAAGAGGCAGGCGAAGACCAGGCAGTCGCTCATCAGGTAGAGCCAGAAGCCGAGCAGGGTGCCGTTGGGCGGGTGGTAGTCGCCGGCGACGTGGAAGCTCAGTTCTTCGGGGCGGGTGCTGCCCGGCGTGCTGGTGATGCCAGCGTCGAAGTCGCCTGGGCCGGCTGGCGCGATGGCGTCATGCATGGCCGGCAAGCAGGCGCGTGCGCTCTGCCTCGGTGCGGACCACATCGTCGGCCGGGATGTAGTACTCCCGCTTGTAATTGAAGGTATGCCCGATGGCCACGGCCAGGACGGAGAAGAACGACAGGCCGGCGAGCAGCCACATGTGCCAGATCAGGGCAAAGCCGCAGAGCGTGCTGAGACCGGCCAGGATGATGCCGGCGCTGGTGTTCTTCGGCATGTGGATGGGCACGAAGCCCTCCCGGGGACGGACATATCCGCGTTGTTTCATCTGCCACCATGCATCGTTGTCGTGAATCAGGGGAGTGAAGGCGAAGTTGTACTGGGGCGGCGGCGAGGAGGTCGACCACTCCAGCGTGCGGCCTCCCCACGGGTCGCCGCTCAGGTCGCGCAGCGATTCCCGCCGGCGGTAGCTCACCACCAGCTGGATCAGGAAGCTGCCGATGCCCAGCGCGATCAGGAAGGCGCCGACCGCCGCCAGCTGGAACCAGATCTGCAGCGACGTGTCCGTGAAATGGCTCAGGCGGCGCGTGACGCCCATCAGGCCGAGCACGTACAGCGGCATGAAGGCGAGATAGAAACCGACCAGCCAGAACCAGAACGAGCATTTGCCCCAGAACGGGTCGAGCTTGTAGCCGAAGGCCTTGGGGAACCAGTAGGTGATGCCGGCCATCAGGCCGAACAGCACGCCGCCGATGATCACGTTATGGAAGTGCGCGATCAGGAACAGGCTGTTATGCAGCGAGAAGTCGGCGGGCGGCACGGCGAGCAGCACGCCGGTCATGCCGCCGATCACGAAGGTGATCATGAAGCCGACGGTCCACAGCATCGGCACCTCGAAGCGCACGCGCCCCTTGTACATGGTGAACAGCCAGTTGAAGATCTTGGCCCCGGTCGGTATCGAGATGATCATGGTCGTGATGCCGAAGAAGGAGTTGACGCTGGCCCCGGAACCCATGGTGAAGAAGTGGTGCAGCCATACGAGGTAGGACAGCACCGTGATCACCACCGTCGCGTACACCATGGACGTGTAGCCGAACAGGCGCTTGCCGCTGAAGGTGGAGACGACTTCCGAGAAGATGCCGAACACGGGCAGCACCAGGATATACACCTCGGGATGGCCCCAGATCCAGATCAGGTTCACATACATCATGGCGTTGCCGCCGAGATCGTTGGTGAAGAAATTGGTGCCGACGTAGCGGTCGAGCGAGAGCAGCGCCAGCACCGCCGTCAGGACCGGGAAAGCCGCGATGATCAGCACGTTGGTGCACAGCGCGGTCCAGGTGAATACCGGCATCTTCATCATGGTCATGCCCGGCGCGCGCATCTTCACGATGGTCACCAGCAGGTTGATGCCCGAGAGCAGGGTCCCGATCCCCGCCACCTGCAGCGACCAGATGTAGTAGTCGACCCCCACGTCCGGACTCTGCATCAGGCCGGACAGCGGTGGATACGCCAGCCAGCCGGTGCGGGCGAACTCGCCGACGAACAGCGACATCATCACCAGCACGGCGCCGCCGGCGGTCATCCAGAAGCTGAAGTTGTTGAGGAAGGGAAAGGCCACGTCCCGCGCGCCGATCTGCAGCGGCATCACGAAGTTCATGATGCCGGTGACCAGCGGCATGGCCACGAAGAAGATCATGATCACGCCGTGCGCGGTGAACACCTGGTCGTAGTGGTGCGGCGGCAGGTAGCCCATGGAGTCGCCGAAGGAGACGGCCTGCTGCAAGCGCATCATGATCGCATCGGAGAAGCCGCGCAGCAGCATCACGATGCCGAGGATGACGTACATGATGCCGATCTTCTTGTGGTCGATACTGGTGAACCACTCGCGCCAGAGGTAGCCCCAGACGCGGAAATAGGTCAGTGCGCCGACCAGCGCCAGGCCGCCCAGCGCGACGGCCGCGAAGGTCGCCAGCAGGATCGGTTCGTGGAACGGAATCGCCTCCCATGTCAGGCGGCCGAAGATCAGCTTGGTGAAGTCTAGGCGCTCAGGCATATTGGTCCACACCGGCTAGGCACGTTTAAGGAGAACAGGGAGGCGTCTTGCGGTTCGTCATTGCGCCCGCTCTGGGACGGGCGCGCCGGCCGTGCCGGCAGGGTCGCTGGCAGTGCAGACGGGGCCGGCGTAGGTGCGCGCCGGCATGTCCGACAGGCCCAGGCTGGTACGCGTGGCGGCCGCGGGCACGGCGAAGCTGTCGGCGCCGGCTCTGCCGCGGCCGTTGCGCTCGTCCACGGCCATCATGTCCTTCATGCACATGCGGTTGGCTTCCACGCAGCGATTCAGGATCGCGTCGTACAGGCCGGACGCCACGCTGGCGTAGCGGCGCACCGGCTCGCGCTCGCTGGGCTGCTCCAGTTTCAGGTAGGCGTCGCGCGTCAGTGCGGTGCCGCCGGCCTTGTTCTGCTGCACCCATTGCTCGAACTCGCGGGTGCTCATGCCGTGGAACTTGAAGTGCATGCCGGAGAAGCCCGCGCCGCTGTAGTTGGCCGAGAAGCCGTCGTAGATGCCAGGCTGGTTGATGACCGCATGCAGCTTGGTCTCCATGCCGGGCATGGCATAGACCTGGCCCGCCAGGGCCGGGATGAAGAAGGAGTTCATCACGGTGGAGGCGGTGATCCTGAAACGGATCGGCCGGTCCACGGGAGCCGCCAGCTCGTTGACGGTGGCGATGCCCTGCTCCGGATAGAAGAACAGCCACTTCCAGTCCAGCGCCACGACTTCCACGGTCAGCGGCTGGCTGTCCGGTGGCAGCTCGCGCTCGGCATCGAGCTGCGCCAGTGGCCGGTAGGGATCGAGCTTGTGCGTGCTGACCCAGGTGAGCGCGCCCAGCGCGATGATGATCAGCAGCGGCGCCGCCCAGATCAGCAGTTCCAGCAGGGTCGAGTGATCCCAGTCGGGAGCGTATTCGGCTTGCTGGTTGGAGGCGCGGTAGCGCCACGCGAACAGCAGGGTCAGCACGATCACCGGCACGATGATCAACAGCATCAGGCCGGTTGAAATGATGATCAGATCACGTTGGCGAACCGCGAGGTCGCCGGAAGGGGAGAGGAGGACGGCGTTGCAGCCGGTCAACAGTGCAACGGCGGGAAGTAACAGCAGTCCGCGCTTGGCTTGGAGAATGGGCATTGCCGGCAAGGGGTAGCGTGACCGTCACGGTGACCGCTGACTCTACGCCGCCGATTTTTTTGCGTGCATTGGACCTTTTCCCTATGGCGCATCGGCATCGCTCTCGCCTATTCTTATGGTTGCAATACGAAGCACGATCCCGACGACTCACGAGCAGGGACGATGATGCCAAGCGTCACACAGCAGCACCACTCGCCTTCCGTACCCCCGGCGCCTGAAGTCGCCTCGCACCGCGCCCACGTGGCGCCGACGGAGATCGCCGCCGGTGTCGTCATAGGCCGGGCGTCGGAGTACTTCGATTTCTTCGTCTACGGCATTGCCTCGGTGCTGGTCTTCCCGTCCGTCTACTTTCCGTTCGCGGACCGCCTGGAAGGCCTGCTGTATGCCTTCGCCATCTTCTCATTCGCCTTTATCGCCCGGCCGTTCGGCACCACGCTGTTCATGACGATCCAGCGCCGGTGGGGGCGCGGCGTCAAGCTGACGGCGGCGTTGTTCCTGCTTGGCACCGCCACCGTCGGCATTGCCTTCCTGCCAACCTACGCCACGCTCGGCGGCGCATCGATCGTACTGCTGTCGTTCTTCCGCGTGCTGCAGGGCATCGCCTTCGGCGGCTCGTGGGACGGGCTGCCTTCGCTGCTTGCGCTCAACGCACCGCCCAACCGGCGAGGCTGGTTCGCCTCGCTTGGGCAACTCGGCGCGCCGATCGGCTTCCTGGTCGCCAGCGCCCTGTTCCTGTTCCTGCATACCAACCTGGACGGCCGGGACTTCCTCGACTGGGGCTGGCGTTATCCGTTCTTCGTCGCGTTCGCCATCAATGTGGTGGCCTTGTTCGCGCGCCTCAGGCTGGTGCTGACCGAAGAGTACACCCGCTTGCTGGACGAAGGCGAACTGGAGCCGATCGAAACCATGACGATCGTGCGCGGGCAGGGTTACAACGTCTTCCTGGGCGCGTTCGCCGGGCTGGCGAGCTATGCGCTGTTCCACCTTGTCACGGTGTTTCCGCTGTCCTGGGTGGAGCTGAATACCAATGAGGATGTCAACAGCATCCTGGTGATCCAGATCGTCGGTGCCGCGGTCGCCATCCTCGGCACCATTGCCTCCGGGCGGATCGCGGATCGTATCGGGCGGCGCACCACGCTCGGCGTGCTGGCGGTCCTGATCGGCATCTTCAGCCTGTTCGCGCCGTTCCTGATGGGCGGCGGCCTTGGCCGGCAAGGCATTTTCATCGTGGTCGGGTTTGGCTTGCTGGGCTTGTCGTACGGGCAGGCGGCGGGTGCGGTCACGTCGAACTTCGAGACGCGCTTCCGCTATACCGGCGCGGCGCTGACTTCCGATTTTGCGTGGCTCTTTGGTGCGGCTTTTGCGCCGCTGGTGGCGCTTGGATTGTCGTCCAGGTTTGGCCTTGTCGCCGTCAGTCTTTACCTGCTTTCGGGCACTGCGTGCACTATGTTGGCGCTGCGGATCAATCGGGTGCTGGGGTCGCGGGACTGAGGGGCTGTTTTATTCAGGATGGAGTGATGGGGTTGGCGCTACCGGCGCCAACCGGGCTCACGCGCGTGGCTGCAGTTTGCGGTACCGGTTGAAATGCCGGATCGCTCGCCGCGTGTCGCCCAGTTCCTGGTGCAGGCGCGCGGCATTGAAGTGGGCATCCGCGAAGTCAGGCTGCAGGGCAATGCAGCGTTCATAGCTGGCCAGTGCTTCCTGCCTGCGGCCGTCGTCCTCTTGTGCCACCGCCAGATTGAAATGGACCAGCGCTTCGTCCGGCAAACGCGCCAGCGCGTTGCGGTACAGGTCCACTGCGTCGGCGTACCTTTTAGCGTCGCATAGCATGCAGCCCAGGTTCAGGTAGGCATCGAGATAGTCCGGATCGGCGGCGATGGCCTGGCGATAGACCGCCTCGGCTTCGGCGGGAGACGCGCTTTCCAGGTCGCAGGCCGCACGGAACCAGCCTGCTGCGCTGTCGGTCGGGGCTTGCCGTTGCAGCGGGGCCACAGTCGCGCTGGCTGTGCTGCCTGCCTGGGCATTGAAATCCATCAGCTGCTGGCCCGATTCCACGTGCCATTGCCGGTTGCCTTCTCTCACCACCACCTCATTGCCAACGGCGACGATGCGTACTCCGCTCAGCGGCTGTTCGCTGCCCTGCGATGTTTTCAGCCGGGCCAATGCGCGAAGGATCCGCCGGCCCGGTATGTTTGCCGCGCGCAGGGAATGGGCCGTGCGCAGCATGACCACATCGCGGAACGTGAACAGGAACTCGCGCCGCGGCCCCCTGGCCGGGGTCACGATCCCCGCCGCAATCAGCCGGGAGGCAATGCCCCGGGAGATGCCAAGCATCGCCTGGATTTCCCTCAGGGTATAGGTATAGGTCGGCATCCGCTGGTCACTTCTTCGACGCTGCGCGCCGTGCGGGGGCCGGTGCGGATGTCGCCGGCGTGGCACGCTTCGCGCTTTTGCGCTCCTTGGGTTCGAGATGCGACGTGGCGGCCGCGCCGGCCGCCCGTTTTTTCTGTCCCACGCTCGCGCGAAGGGCTGCCATCAGGTCGATGACCTCGGCGCCGCCGCCTTCGGCCCGGTGCTCTTCGGTAACGGTGATCTTCTTGCCGGCGATCTTCTTGTCGATGGCGGCGAGGATGCGTTCCTTCTCTTCGTCCGCGTAGGCCGTGGGGTCGTAGCCTGCCACGGCGTTCTGTTCGATCAGCTGCCGGGCCAGTGCCAGTTCCGCAGCTTGCAGGTCGGCCTTTTCCACGTGCAATTCGGCCATCGACCGCACCTCGTCGGCGTACAGCAGTTGCTGCAGGACAAGGCCGTCCTCGCCGGTGCGGACCTGCACCATGGCCTGCTTGCCTTTCCATACCCACCTGGCCAGCGCGCAGGTGCCGGTCTGGTTCATCGCCTCGGCCAGCAGGCGGTACGGCTTGGCGCCCCGCTTGTCGGGCCCGAGATAGTAGGCCTTCTCATAGTAGATCGGGTCGATGGCGCTGGCGGGCATGAAGGAAACGATGTCGACGGTGTGCTGCGCCGACGCTTCGAGCGCGTCGAGTTCGTCCGGCTCGAAGACTACGTAGTGATCCTTCTCGAACTCGTAGCCCTTGACCATGTCGGCGCGCTCGACAACCACGCCTTCGCGCAGGCAGACGTATTGCTGCTTCAGGCGCGAGCCGCAGCCCTTGTGCAGCAGGTTGAAGCTCACCCCGGCTTTGCTTTCGGTCGCGGAATACACCTTTACCGGGATCGAGACCAGTCCAAAACTCAGGGAGAGGGAGGCGATGGAGCGCGCGGCCATGGCAGTCCCCTTGGTAACACGAACGATATTGACCAGCTTATACCGTGCCCGGGGCTTGGAAAGCCCGCTTGCCGTGACGTGGGGAGCACTCCTGTCCGCGCCTGGAAAAACCCGGCCCGAAAAAGAGGCGCAGGCGCCGCCGGGGAACTGGCCACGGAGGTTTCACCCCGGCCCGCCGGTCATGGCGAAATCTCGAGTCCGGCCCGCAGTTCGGTGACGTCGCAGTTGTGCCCTTCGCCACCCCGGTCCACGACCACGAAACGGGCGCTGCCCTGTGTCACGATCAGCGAGTGGTGCCAGACGCCGCGCGCGTAGTTGACGCCCTGCCTGCCATTGGTGACGAATGCCCGGATGGCGGTCTCGTCGAGCTGGTCGCCCGCCGGCGCCACGACCACCAGGAATACCGCTTCTCCCATCGGCACGAATGCCTGGCTGCCCAGCGGATGCCTTTCCATCGACGCGATGACGAGCGGCAGCGCGTAGGGCTGCGCATCGAAGAAACTGATCAAGGCGCGGCCGCCGCCCGCGCCGACGTCGATCCCGGCCAGGTCGTTGTAGCGCAACGTCATGCCGCCATTGATGACCATCGGCGCACGCCCCTCGCTTTCGATGACATCGCCAAACGCCGCGAAGGCGGCTGCGCTCAGCGGCTCGACCGGCAGGCGCGCCGCCGGCGGCCTGGAAGGCGTTGGGCGATCGATCGCCGTTTCGTCGGGAGGTGACACGTTATTTCCTCTTGGTTCCTGATATTCAACGGGCGCCGGAAGGGCGGCTATTGGGCTGGTGCAGATCTGTACATTTCAACTGGTAGTACCAGTAATGTCAGTATCGGGTCTAATGCCGACATCGTCAAGTCGGCAAAAATACAGGGTTTACGCCGGTTTCCTGAGATTATTGGTGGACGTATTCTCCTTCATCGCTAACAAATCATACTGGTAATACCAGTAGAGTGGCTCGCCACACCATCCGAGGAGGAAACCGCAGTGTCCCTGACCACCGCCCCATCGCTGGCCCCCGAGCCCGCTGCCGCCAGTGCCGCCGCGGCACAGGAGAAAGCCGTCTACCGCAAGGTAGCGTGGCGGCTGCTGCCGTTCCTGATGCTGTGTTACGTCGTGGCCTATCTGGACCGCGTCAACGTGGGCTTCGCCAAGCTGCATATGCTGGCCGACCTGCAATTCAGCGAGTCCGCTTACGGGCTGGGCGCGGGCCTGTTCTTCATCGGGTATTTCTTCTTCGAAGTGCCGAGCAATGTCCTGATGCACCGGATCGGCGCCAAGGCGACCATCTCGCGCATCATGATCATGTGGAGCGTGATCTCCGCGGCGATGGTGTTCGTGCAGACGACCACGCAGTTCTATGTGCTGCGCTTCCTGCTCGGCGCGGCCGAGGCCGGTTTCTATCCCGGCATGATCCTGTATCTCACCTACTGGTTTCCGTCGCATCGCCGCGCCCGCATGGTGGCGCTGTTCATGTGCGCGATCCCGGTCTCCGGCATCTTCGGCGGGCCGCTCTCCGGTTTCATCATGGAGTCGATGCAGGGCCTCGCCGGCCTGCGGGGCTGGCAATGGATGTTCCTGATCGAGGCGCTGCCTTCGCTGCTGGTCGGCATTGCCGTACTGGCCTATCTCGACAACAATATCCGCTCGGCGCGCTGGCTGACGCAGGCCGAGAAAGACCTGCTCGAGCGCAACATCGCCAGCGAGAACGCGGCCAAGGACGGCCACATGTCCCTGCGCCAGCTGGTCTCGGACAGCCGCATCGTCAAGATGGCCTGCATTTGCTTCTGCACGGTGATGGGGCAGTACGGGCTGACGTTCTGGCTGCCCTCGCTGATCCGCCAGGCCGGCGTGACCGGCGCGCTGAATATCGGCTTGCTGACCGCGATTCCGTTTTCCGTCGCGGTGTGTTCGATGATCCTGGTCAGCCGCAGCTCCGACCGTATGCGCGAGCGCCGCTGGCACCTGATCGTGCCGTTCTGCTGTGGCGCCGCCGGGCTCGCGCTGAGCGCCATATTCAGCGACAACGTGGTGCTGTCCCTCGCGGCGCTGGCGCTGGCGGCTGGCGGCAGCCTCGCCACCTCGCCGCTGTTCTGGAGCCTGCCCACTGCGCTGCTGTCCGGCGCCGGCGCCGCGGCCGGCATCGCCATGATCAACTCGTTCGCCAATCTGGCCGGCTTCGTCAGCCCGTACATGATCGGCCTGATCAAGGACGCGACGCAAAGCACGAACATGGCCATGTTCGTGCTGGCGGGTGTGCTGCTCTGCGGCGCCGCGCTGACCTATACGGTGCCGGCACGGCTGGTGAACAAATAAGGGGAG
>NZ_JARJLM010000323.1 GCF_029335485.1 Cupriavidus basilensis | reverse complement strand
CCGACGCCCGCATCGAGGCCGGACTCGCCGCCCTGCTGGAGCGCCTGCCGGTGCACCGGCTGGGCTTCTACTGGCCGATCCGGCAAGAGTTCGACGCCCGCGCCGTGGTCTCCCGCTGGCTCGCCGCCGGCCCGGGGCGGCAGGCAGCCCTGCCGGTGGTCAGCCGCCCCGGCGCGCCGCTGGATTTCCACCGGTGGGAGCCGGCCACGCCGATGGCCACCGGGCACTATGGCATTCCGGTGCCCGACGGCACGCCGCCCCTGCTGCCCGACGTCCTGCTGATTCCATGTGTCGGTTTCAGCCCGGATAAGTTCCGTCTTGGCTATGGCGGCGGCTTCTACGACCGCACCCTGGCGGCGCTGGCCGCCGCCGGCAGCACACCGCTGGCGATCGGCATCGGCCACGAAGCCTGCCGCATCGCGCTGGCGCCGCAGGCGCACGACCTGCCGATGGACTGGGTGGTCAGCGAGGCCGGCGCTTTCTGAGCTTGCGGGCTTGCGGACGTCCAGGTCAGGCCGTGCCGGGCGGCAGCAGCTCGTCCACCAGTGCGCGCATGCGCCGCCAGTGCGAGCCTTCCCAGAACACGCGCCGGCAGCAGGCGCACGTCGCGAAGCGGTCGTGCCGCGCCAGCACGCCCGGCGGCACGCGGCCGTCCACTTCCGTCTTGTCGATCCGGCGCAACGGCGCGTTGCAGTCCAGGCACAGGGAGAACGGCCGCGCGCTGCGGCCCAGGTCGAGCCGGGAGAAGATTTCCCGCAACTGCGGCGTCGCCTTGATGGCGCGGACATAGCAGCCGTGGGTCACGCCGCGCCGCTTAAGCAGCTCGCGGTCCCGCGTGAGCACGATGCGGCCCTCGCGCATGGCGATGGATTCGATCTCGCTGTCGGCGAAATGATTGTCGTAGAGGGTGTCGAAGCCGGTCATGCGCAGCAGGTGGGCCAGCCCGCCCAGGTGCGCGTCGGCGACAAAGCGCGTGGTGCGCAGCGGCTCGCCGCGTACGCGCAGCAACGGCGTGATGTCGAAGGCTTCGAACCTGGGATAGACCGAGACGCGGTCGCGGTCCTGCAGCAGGCGGTCGAAACCGCATGACTCGCCGTTGACCAGGATCAGCTCGACCTCGGTATGCGGCACGCCCAATGCCTCGATCATGTGCTTGACGGTGGCGGCGCGCGCGCAGGCGCAAACGCAGTCCCGGCCGCGCTGGGCACGCGGCAGGAAGTCGTTCAGTTCCTCGTAGAAACGAAACGTGGCGGTAACGGCATCGACGGCGCTGGCCATGGAGCAGAGTATGCCACCGCCGGCCCGGGCGCCGCACGCGCTGCGCTCAGCGAGCCTGGTTGGCCAGCCGCAGCGCGGACTCCACCGACAGCCGCGCCCATGCCGTCATGGCCTCGGCCGATTCCAGGCAGGCCGGCGGCGGACTCAGGTAGTGGTGCATGGCGATCTCGCGCCCGGCGCGGCTGTAGCGGAAGGGCTCGCCGCCCTCGGCCTCGAAGCGGGCGCGGGTCTTGTCGTCGACCTTCAGGTAGCAGCGCCCGCCCAGCACCAGCGCGAACACCAGGCCGTCGTAGTAGAGGGCATGGCCGCCGAACATGCGGCGCGTGGTGATCGGGCCGATGCGCGCCGCCAGCGGCCCCATCAGGTCGAGCAGATGGTCGATGAAGGGATCGGGGCGGCGGGCTGGCATGACGCTGGCGGGTCGGCTGGCCGGCGCCTCAGAGCTTCAGGCGTTGCCAGATGGCCTTGGTGGCGCTGGCGGTGTTGAGCGTATAGAAATGCAGGCCCGGCACGCCGGCCGCCAGCAGGCGCTCGCACAGCGCCGTGACCACATCCAGGCCAAAGGCGCGGATCGACTCGCGGTCGTCGCCGAAGCTCTCCAGCCGCTTGGCCACCCAGCGCGGCACTTCGGCGCCGCACATTTCGGAGAAGCGCATCAGCTGCGAGGAATTGGTGATCGGCATGATGCCCGGCACGATCGGCACCTCCACGCCCATGGCGCGCACGTCGTCGACGAAACGGAAGTACGCGTCGGCGTTGAAGAAGTACTGGGTGATGGCCGAATTGGCGCCGGCCTTGACCTTGCGCACGAAATTCTCGAGGTCGTGGCGTGGCGACTTGGCCTGCGGATGGTACTCCGGATAGGCCGCCACCTCGATATTGAACCAGTCGCCGGTCTCGGCGCGGATAAACGCCACCAGCTCATTGGCGAAGCGGAACTCACCGATCTCGCCCATGCCGGAAGGCATATCGCCGCGCAGCGCCACGATATGGCGGATGCCGCCGTCGCGATAGGTCTGGAGGATATTGCGGATGCTCTCGCGCGAGGAGCCCACGCACGACAGGTGCGGCGCGGCCTCGATGCCGTCGCGCTGGATTTCCAGCACGGCGTCCAGCGTGCCCTGCTGGGTGGTGCCGCCGGCGCCGAAGGTCACCGAGATGAACTTGGGGTGCAGCGGAGCGAGCTGCGCGCGCGTGTTGCGCAGCTTCTCGGTGCCCTCCGCCGTCTTGGGCGGGAAGAATTCAAAGCTGAAGTAGCGGTCTTGCATGATGGTGGCGCGCCGCCTATGGCGCGGCGCGCTGAAAGATTGGCACAGGCGCCGAACGGCGCCACGCGGAATGCATTGCCTCAGGCGCTGCGGCGCTCGCCCAGCAGCAGGCTCGACAGCGCCCAGGAGATCACGCTGTAGAGAATCGAGCCGAGCAAGGCCGCGCCAAAACCGGTGACCACGAAACCGGCCAGCAGCTTGCCCACGAACAGGAACAGCAGCGCGTTGATCACGAAGATGAACAGGCCGAGCGTCAGCAGCGTCACCGGCAGGGTCAGGATCACCAGGATCGGGCGGATCAGGGTGTTGACCAGGCCCAGCACCAGCGCGGCGATCATGGCCGAACCGAAGCCGCCAAGGTGAATCCCGTTGATCAGGTTGCCCACCACGAACAGCGCGGCGGCATTGATGATCCAGACGGCCAGCAATCTCATGACGATTCCTTCGCTCGGGTTAAACGGATTCGGGGCGGGGCAGGACGGCCAGGCGATCGCCCGCCGCCCTGCCGGCAATCAACAATCAATAACGGTAGTGATCGGCCTTGTACGGGCCTTCCTTCTTCACGCCGATATAGGCTGCCTGCGCTTCGGTCAGCTCGGACAGTTGCGCGTTCAGCTTCTTCAGCTGCAGGCGCGCGACCTTTTCGTCCAGGTGCTTGGGCAGCGTGTAGACGCCGACCGGGTACTTGCCGCTTGCGCGTTCCTGCCACAGCTCGATCTGGGCGATGGTCTGGTTGGCGAACGAGCTGCTCATCACGTACGACGGGTGGCCCGTGCCGCAGCCCAGGTTCACCAGGCGGCCCTTGGCCAGGATGATCAGCTTCTTGCCGTCGGGGAAGACCACGTGGTCGACCTGCGGCTTGATCTCGTCCCACTCGTACTTTTCCAGCGAGGCGATGTCGATCTCGTTGTCGAAGTGGCCGATATTGCAGACGATGGCCTGGTCCTTCATCTTGGCCATGTGGTCATGGGTGATGACGTGGTAGTTGCCGGTGCAGGTAACGAAGATGTCGGCCTTGTCGGCAGCGTATTCCATGGTCACCACGCGGTAGCCTTCCATCGCGGCCTGCAGTGCGCAGATCGGGTCGACCTCGGTCACCCACACCTGGGCCGACAGTGCGCGCAGGGCCTGGGCGCTGCCCTTGCCCACGTCGCCGTAGCCTGCCACCAGCGCGACCTTGCCGGCGATCATCACGTCGGTGGCGCGCTTGATGCCGTCCACCAGCGATTCGCGGCAGCCGTACAGGTTGTCGAACTTGCTCTTGGTCACCGAGTCGTTGACGTTGATGGCGGGGAAGCGCAGTTCGCCCTTTTGCGCCATCTGGTACAGGCGGTGCACGCCGGTGGTGGTTTCCTCGGTCACGCCCTTGATGGCGTCCAGGTTGCGGCTGTACCAGGTCGGGTCCTTGGCCAGCTTTTCCTTGATCGCGGCGAACAGGAAGGTTTCTTCCTCGCTGCCCGGCTTGGAGATCAGCGCTGCGTCCTTCTCGGCGCGGGCGCCCAGGTGCAGCAGCAGCGTGGCATCGCCGCCGTCGTCCAGGATCATGTTGGGGGTGCCGCCATCCGCCCAGTCGAAGATGCGGTGGGTGAAGTCCCAGTATTCCTTCAGCGATTCGCCCTTGAAGGCAAAGACCGGGGTGCCGGAGGCGGCGATGGCCGCGGCGGCGTGGTCCTGGGTCGAGAAGATGTTGCACGAGGCCCAGCGCACGTCGGCGCCGAGCGCCACCAGCGTCTCGATCAGCACGGCGGTCTGGATGGTCATGTGCAGCGAGCCGGCGATGCGCGCGCCCTTGAGCGGCTGGGCGGCGGCGAACTCGTCGCGGATGGCCATCAGGCCGGGCATCTCGGTCTCGGCGATGGCGATCTCCTTGCGGCCCCAGCCAGCCAGGTTGATGTCGGCCACCAGGTAATCGTTCTTCAGATCAGTCACTGCGTTCATGTTTCACTCCGATGAAGAGTGGCGACGAAGGACGAGTGCGGGAATACGGCCGCGCCATGCGGTGCCGGCAAGCGGCATGCTGCATGGCGGGCGGATAGGTCGACTCGCCTCCGTGTGTATGCCACGGATCAGCGAGCGCCGTTGAAGACAGTCCGAGCCTGGCGAATGGCACAATACCGTCCATTCGTTGCAACGCTCCTCGGAGTGGCGGTATTGTAGCCTGACCTGCGGCGGTGCGCATCGCCACGGCCACGATTTTCTTTGCCGCCCGCCTCACACATGACCCTGACGACACTCCGCCCTCCCCGCACCCTGACCATCGCCGGCTCCGATTCCGGTGGCGGCGCCGGCATCCAGGCCGACCTCAAGACCTTTGCCGCGCTGGGCTGCTACGGCATGAGCGCGATCACCGCCATCACGGCGCAGAACACCCTGGGCGTGACCGGCGTACACGCCATCCCGGCCGACATGGTGGCCGCGCAGATCGACGCGGTGGCCAGCGATATCGGCGTGGACGCGGCCAAGACCGGCATGCTTGGCAACGCCGCCATCGTCGAGGCCGTGGCCGCCGCGGCGGACCGCCACGGCATCCGGCGCCTGGTGGTCGACCCGGTGATGATCTCGACCTCCGGCGCCACGCTGGCGGACGACGCCACCACCCAGGCCATGGTGCGCCTGCTGTTCCCGCGCGCCTTGCTGGTCACGCCCAACCTGCCCGAGGCGTCCTACCTGCTGGGCCGCACGATCGCCCGGCGCGAGGACATGGAGCAGGCGGCACGCGATCTGGTTGCGCTGGGCTGCCCGGCGGTGCTGCTCAAGGGCGGACACCTGGAGGCCGGGGACGATGGCCTGGACGACCTGCTGCTGGGCGCCGACGGCAGCGTGCGCGTGTTTTCGCACCAGCGCGTCGACACCCGCAACCTGCACGGCACCGGCTGCACGCTGGCGGCGGCCATCGCGGCCCAGCTGGCGCGCGGCGATACGTTGGAAGATGCGGTGGAAACGGCGCTGGATTTTGTGGCGGATGCGATCGTGGCCGGTGCGGATTTCGAACTTGGGGCGGGCAATGGGCCGCTCAATCACGGGTTCGCGCCGAGGGTGCTGGGCTGAATGAAGCGGGCAGCACTACCGATCCGGCCCGCGAGCAGGCTGTCCGGCCGCTCTTTTGGGCTGGCCGCGAGGGGGTTTTGAGCCCCATCCGGCGCGCCTTCCTTGCCTGCTTTCCTGGCAAGACAAGAAAGCAGGCCGCCTCCCCGCAGGGGAGGCGAAACCGACTTTGACTTTGACTTTTGTCTTTGGCTTTGTAGCCAAGCCTTCGAGCCGACATCCCTGACCATGCCCATCCTGACCCACATCGACCTGCGCACCGACCCCGCCGCCGCCCCCTACCAGAAACATGAAGTCGTCCAGGTAGCCTTCGCCGCCGCGCCCGGCGAACTGCTCAGCCTGGAAGGCCCCAACCGCTACCAGCCCGGCGACGCCATCGTCACCGGCTCCACCGGCGACCGCTGGGTCGTATCGCGCGAGCGCTTCGACGCCAGGTACGAGCCGCTGCAAGCCGGCACGCACGGCCAGGACGGCGCCTACCGCAACAAGCCGGGCGTGGTGCTGGCAAAGCGGATGGACGCAGCCTTCAGCATCGCGCGCTCCACCGGCGGCGATGTGCTGCGTGGCGAGCCCGGCGACTGGCTGATGCAGTACGCCCCCGGCGACTACGGCATTGTCCAGCAGGCGCGCTTCGCGCAGGTCTACCGGCCGGCGGCAGGCAACGCCTGAAGCCTCAGTCTCCGCCGCTGCTCAGCGGCACCAGCTTGAACGCCGCACGCGCCACGCATACCACCTCGCCGGCCGCGTTCCTGACTTCGCCCTCGCAAAAGGCAATGCGGGCGCCACGCCGCATGCAACGCGCCTCCAGATGCAGCTCACCGCGCGCCGCGGCGAGAAAATGCGTGGACATATCGATGGTGATCACGCCGGTTTCCAGCGGCGCATGCGAGCGCGCGGCGCCGCTCAGCGTAAAGTCCAGCGTCGCCATCAGGGTGCCGCCATGCACGTCGCCCCGGCTGTTGACCAGGGACGGGCTGACCGGCAGGCGAGTGTGGCACAGGCCCTCTTCCATCCGCACCGGCTGCAAGCCAAGATGGCGCATCAGCGGCACGTCGATGCCGAAGTAGGGTTTCTCGGGGGTGCCCGGCGCCACCGGGACAATCTGCGCGTTGCTATCCAAAACCGTTTTCCTTTTATTCGAGTTCCACCACCGCCTGGCCCTCGGCGACGGCGTCGCCAGGCTGCACCAGGATGGCCCTGACCACGCCAGCATATTCGGATTCGAGCGGAATCTCCATTTTCATCGACTCGATCATCATCACGGCGTCGCCGGCCGCAATGGTAGCGCCGGCTTCCACGTAGACGGCGCAGACATGGCCGCTGACCGCGGCTTCGATCTTGTTCATCAGGCAACTCTCTTATCGGTAGGTGTTTCGTCTGTTTCGTCTGTTTCGTCGTGCCGTGCCGGAGCGGCCAGCACACGCTGGACCAGCGCGGTATCGATACGCCCGGCCAGGAAGTCCGGATGCGCGAGCACGCGCAGGATGAACGGGATATTGGTCTTGACACCGGTGATGGCGAAGCCTTCCAGCGCCGCGCGCAACCTCGCGATGGCCTCGTCGCGCCCGGCGCCGGTGGCGATGACCTTGGCCAGCATGGGGTCGTAGTACGGCGTCACGCGGCAGCCCTCGGCATAGCCGGTCTCCACGCGCACGCCCTCGCCTTGCGGCGGGCGGAACACCTCGAGCGGGCCGGGCGACGGGAAGAAGCGCACCGGATCTTCGGCGTAGACGCGCGCTTCGATGGCATGGCCTTGCGCCGGCACGCCGCCGGTGCAGGCCGGCAGCACGTCGCCGATACGCTCGCCGCGCGCCAGCCGGATCTGCGCTGCCACGATATCGACGCCCGCGATCTGCTCGGTGACGGCATGCTCGACCTGCAGGCGCGTATTCATCTCCAGGAACACAAAGCCGGCGGCCGGCGTATGCAGCATTTCCACCGTGCCGATCACGTCGTAGCCGATGCCGGACAGCAGCGCCGACAGTTGCGCAGCCATGGCCTCGACTTCGGCGCGATCCAGCCCGTGCGCGCGCGCTTCTTCGATGACCTTCTGGTGACGGCGCTGCACCGAGCAATCGCGCTCCCACAGGATGCGCACGCCGCCGTGCCGGTCGGCCAGTACCTGGAACTCGATATGGCGCGGCTGCTCGACCAGCTTCTCCAGGTACAGCTCCGCCTGGCCGAAGCTGCGCTGCGCCACCGAGCGGGCTTGCTGCCAGGCCGCCGCCAGGGCGGCCGCGTCGCGCACCGGCACCATGCCGATGCCGCCGCCGCCGCCGGCGGGCTTGATCAGCACCGGGTAGCCAATGCGTGCGGCCGCTGCCGCAACGGTGTCCATATCGTCGGGCAGCACGCCGGAACTTGGCGCCAGCGGCATGCCTTGCGCCGCCATGAAGCTGCGCGCCTCGGTCTTGTGTCCAAGGCGCCGGATCCAGTGCGGCGACGGGCCGATGAAGCATAGGCCGGCTGCTTCCACGCGCTCGGCGAAGGCAGCGTTCTCGGACAGGAACCCATAGCCTGGGTGCACCGCATCCGCGCCGCTGGCGCGCGCGGCCTCCAGCAGCTTGTCCTGGTCGAGGTAGCTGGCCAGCGGCGGAGCTTCGCCCAGGCGCAGCGCGACATCTGCCTCGCGCAGATAGGGCAGGCCGGCGTCGGCATCGGAGTACACCGCAACCGACTCGAGGCCGAGCGCGCGCAGCGCGCGGATGATGCGCGCCGCTACCGCGCCACGATTGGCGACCAGCACGCGGCGCAGCGGCCGTACCGTGTCATAGGCGTTCGTAGCGGCATTCATGCGCTGACTCCCGCGCGGATCACCACCGCATCGACCAGCACCGGCGCCACCTCGCCGCGGTTCACCATGACGGGGTTGGCGTCCACCGAGCGAACCTGCCCCCGCGCCGCCGCCATCCAGTCGCCCAGGCGCACCAGCATTTGCGCCAGCGCGTCGATGTCGACCGCCTCCATACCGCGCTGCGCGCCGAAGGCGCGCGCAATGCGCAGCCGCCCGATGGCCTCGCGGGCCTGTGTGGCATTGAACGGCGCGACCAGGAACTGTACGTCGTCGATGGCCTCGACCAGTACGCCGCCCTGCCCCACCATCACCACCGGTCCGTAGACGTCGTCGATATGCGCGCCCACCGCCAGCTCGAAGGCGCCGCTCCGTTGGCGCGCCAGCAGCACGCCGCCGTGCCGGATGCCCTGGCTGGCGGCCAGTCCTCTCAGCGTGCGGTCGAGCTCGGCGAAGGCGGCCAGTGCCTGCGCTTGGTCGGCAAGGCCAAGGCGCACCAGGCCCAGTTCGGATTTGTGGGTGATGTCGGGCGACACGCCCTTGGCCACCACCGGCGCACCCAGTTCCGCCAGCGCCCGCCGCACGTCGTCCTCGCTGTGGCACAAGCGATGCGCCACCGCCGGCAGCCCGGCTTCGGCCAGCGCCGCCAGGCTCGCGACCTCGTCGAGCGTCACGCTGCCGGCAGCGGCATTGGAG
>NZ_JARJLM010000322.1 GCF_029335485.1 Cupriavidus basilensis | reverse complement strand
CTGGTTTGCCCGTGTCCCTGCATGACGCCGACTCCCCTGATGCTTATTTGCCGCCTGCGCGGCTGACCCGCCTGGCTTTCGACCGGCGCAGCGCCGGATTCGGCCAGCTTGATTTCCTGTTGGGCGAGATCGGCCAGCGCATGCAGGAGCGCATGCAGATGATCCGCCTGGCGCCGGCGCGTGCCCTCGACATCGGCTGCGGCCATGGCCGCGGCCTGGCAGCGCTGCGCGCCCAATACCCGGACGCGCAGATCGCCGGCCTGGACATCTCCGCGGCCATGCTGCGCGAGGCGGCCCAGCGCGATCCCCAGCGCCGCCCCGGCCAGGCCGGATGGCTCGGCCGCCTGCTCGGCAAGCGCCCGACCTTCGACCTGGTGCAGGGCGATCTTGCCACATTACCCTTCGCTCCGGCCAGCTTCGACCTGCTGTGGTCCAATCTCGCCCTGCACTGGCACCCCGAGCCACACAGGGTATTCCCCGAGTGGCACCGCGTCACCCGCGACGAAGGCCTGGTCCTGTTTTCCCTGTTCGGGCCGGATACGCTGGCGGAACTGCGCGCCGCCTTTGCCGAAGTCGACGGCGACGTCCATTCGCTGCGTTTTGTCGATATGCACGACATCGGCGACATGCTGGTGCACAGCGGCTGGTCCACGCCCGTGATGGACATGGAAACCCTGACCGTCACCTACGAATCGCCGCGCACGCTGTTGCGTGAAGTACAGGCCTTCGGCGGGCTGCGCGTGCCGGCCGGGGTGGGCCAGGGCCTGCGCGGCCGCAAATGGCTGGAGGCGGTGCTGGCGGCGCTCGAGCGCCGCCGCGGCGCGGACGGGCTGATTCCGCTGACCTTCGAGATCGTTTATGGCCACGCCTGGAAGCTGGCGCCGCGCGGCAGGCAGGCGGTCGACGAACTCGGGCATGCCGTGGTGCCGCTCGAAAAAATAGGCCGCGCCCGGCAGCGGCGGTAACGTTGCCGGCATGCGTGCAGTGGCCGCGCGCACCTTCCTGATGCACAAAAACTTCCCGCGCGCTAGCCCCCTGGTCAAGTAGCGGCCTTGTCCGAGTAGACGAAGCGCCCTATAATGCGCCAGTTTGTCGCAGTAGTCCCCTGGCAGAATTTGCCCCGGAATCGCACGCTCATGGTGCAGCCTGGGCGCAGTCATCCCGGGCGGGCATCCGAAGCAGAGCGGTTGGCGATGCAAGACTTGGGTATCGCATTCCAGACGGCGCAGGACAAATCCGACGGCGGTGCCGGAGGATCTGGCGCGCCGGGTAAAGACTGGCTGATGAAGCGGAATTGCTCGCTGTCTCCACGCCAGGTCGGCTGGTTTTACCTATCCATCGTCGTTGTCTCGCTTGCCATCGCCTCGTTTTTCGCGTGGCGAGGGTCATGGCTCGTGCTGCCCTTTGCCGGGCTGGATGTGCTGGGCCTGGGCATTGCCCTGCTGGTCTATGCGCGGCACGCGACAGATTACGAACGTGTCAGCCTGGCCGATGGCATGTTGGTGGTTGAATCGGTCAGCGCGGGGCAGCTTACGCGGCATGAATTCAATCCGCTGTGGGTGCGGGTTGAACTGGGTGAATCATTACGGGCGCTGGTGTTGCTGCGCTCGGGTAAGTGCGCTGTACAGGTGGGGTGTTTCGTTGACCCGTACAAGCGGCGAAAGTTCGCGCAGGAACTCGTATCGGCTTTGCGTTGCCTCTGAGGAGGTGGTTTGAAGCCCGACGAGTGACAGATTTGAATCTGTAAATTGGGTAGATAACAAAATGAAAATGTGGAAGAAGGCATCCGCAGCATGTCTGGTGGGCTTGTCCCTGCTCACCGGTCAGGCAGCCTTGGCAGTGGAGGACATGCCAGGCGGCCCCGCAGTGCGTCAGCTCAATCTGACCGAGCCGGTCACCAAGATTGCCGAGCAGATTCACTGGCTGAACTGGATGATGCTGATCATCTGTACGGTGATCTTCATCGGCGTTTTCGCGGTGATGTTCTATTCCGTGTTTACGCACCGCAAGTCCAAGGGCGCCAAGTCCGCCTCCTTCCACGAAAGCATCACCGTCGAGGTGATCTGGACCATCATCCCCTTCCTGATCGTGATCGGCATGGCCCTGCCTGCCACCAAGACGGTCGTGGCGATGAAGGACACCACCAACGCCGACCTCACCATCAAGGCCACTGGCTACCAGTGGAAGTGGGGCTACGACTACCTGAAGGGTGACGGCGAAGGCATCTCCTTCGTGTCGACCCTGACCACCCCGCGCGACCAGATCAACAACGAGGCGCCCAAGTCGAACACCTACCTGATGGAGGTGGACAACGAGATGGTGGTGCCCGTGAACAAGAAGGTCCGCGTGGTGCTGACGGCCAACGACGTCATCCATGCCTGGATGATCCCGGCCTTCGGCGTCAAGCAGGATGCGATTCCCGGCTTTGTGCGCGATACCTGGTTCAAGGCCGAGAAGGTCGGCGTGTATCGCGGCCAGTGCGCCGAGCTGTGCGGCAAGGAGCATGCCTTCATGCCCATCGTCGTGCGCGTGGTGTCCGACGCCGACTACGCCAAGTGGGTCGACGGCAAGAAAAAGGAACTCGCGGCCAAGGCCGACGACCCCAACAAGACCTGGACCCTGGACGAGCTCAAGGCCCGTGGCGAGAAGGTCTATACGGCCAATTGCGCGGTCTGCCACCAGCCGAACGGCAAGGGCGGCGGTGCCTTCCCGGCGCTGGACGGCTCCAAGATCGTCAATGGTCCGGACGCCGGCCAGATGCATATCCTGCTCGAGGGCAAGGGTGCCATGCCGGTGTGGAAGCATCTCTCCGATACCGAGCTCGCCGCTGTCATGACCTACACCCGCAACAGCTGGGGTAACAAGACCGGTGAAGTGATTCAACCGAGCGATTTCGTGAACGCCCGCGCCGGCAAGTTCCGGGAAGGCGGCGGCGCACCTGGCGCCTCCGGCGGCGATGCCGCGCCCAAGACGGAAGACAAGCCCGCTGAAAAGCAGGCAAGCGCCGCGGGTGACCGCGCGGCAGGCTGAACAGGATTTCAGGAGTTTTCGCGATGAGTACTGCTACCCCGGACGCGCTCGCCCACCCGCACGACCACGCCCACGATGAGCACCACGATCATCCGCATGGCTGGCGCCGCTGGCTGTTCGCCACCAACCACAAGGACATCGGTACGCTGTACCTGCTGTTCTCCTTCACCATGCTGCTGTCTGGCGGCGTGCTGGCATTGCTGATCCGTCTCGAGCTGTTCGAGCCGGGCCTGCAGTTCTTCCGTCCCGAACTGTTCAACCAGTTCACCACCATGCACGGCCTGATCATGGTGTTCGGCGCGATCATGCCGGCCTTCGTCGGCTTCGCCAACTGGATGATCCCGCTGCAGATCGGCGCATCCGACATGGCGTTCGCGCGCATGAACAACTTCAGCTTCTGGCTGATGCCGCCGGCAGCGCTGCTGCTGGCGCTGTCGTTCTTCGCCCCGGGCGGCGCCACTGCCGCCGGCTGGACCCTCTACGCGCCGCTGTCGGTGCAGATGGGCCCCGGCATGGACATGGCCATCTTCGCCATGCACATCATGGGCGCGTCGTCGATCATGGGTTCGATCAATATCATCGTCACGGTGCTCAATATGCGCGCACCCGGCATGACGCTGATGAAGATGCCGATGTTCTGCTGGACCTGGCTGATCACCGCCTACCTGCTGATCGCCGTGATGCCGGTGCTGGCCGGCGCCATCACCATGGTGCTGACCGACCGTCACTTCGGCACCAGCTTCTTCTCGGCAGCCGGCGGCGGCGACCCGGTGATGTACCAGCACATCTTCTGGTTCTTCGGCCACCCCGAGGTCTACATCATGATCTTGCCGGCGTTCGGGATCATCTCGCACGTCGTGCCGACCTTCGCCCGCAAGCGCCTGTTCGGCTATAGCTCGATGGTGTACGCGACCGCCTCGATCGCCATCCTGTCGTTCATCGTGTGGGCCCACCACATGTTCACCACTGGCATGCCGGTGACCGGCCAGCTGTTCTTCATGTACGCCACCATGCTGATCGCGGTGCCGACGGCCGTGAAGATCTTCAACTGGATCGCCACCATGTGGCGCGGCTCGATGACCTTCGAGACCCCGATGCTGTTCGCGATCGGCTTTATCTTCGTGTTCACCATCGGCGGTTTCACGGGCCTGATGCCGGCGGTTGCCCCGATCGACATCCAGTTGCAGGACACCTACTTCATCGTGGCGCACTTCCACTACGTGCTGGTGGCGGGCTCGCTGTTCGCGATGTTCTCGGGCTTCTACTACTGGGGTCCGAAGTGGAGTGGTTTCATGTACAACGAAACCCGCGGCCAGATCCACTTCTGGGGCTCGATGATTTTCTTCAACGTCACCTTCTTCCCGATGCACTTCCTGGGTCTGGCCGGCATGCCCCGCCGCTATGCCGACTACCCGACCCAGTTCGCCGACTTCAACGCCATCGCCTCGATCGGCGCGCTGGGCTTCGGGCTGATACAGGTGTATTTCTTCTTCTTCGTGGTGCTGCCGTCCTACCGTGGTGGCAAGGCAGCCGGGGACAAGCCCTGGGAAGGCGCAGAGGGCCTGGAGTGGACCGTGCCGTCGCCGGCTCCGTTCCATACCTTTGAAGTGCCGCCGCAGGTCAAGTAAGCCGTATCAATGCGCGGAAGGATGGGCAAAGCCCGTTCTTCCGCGTCACCCAAGCACGAAGCAAGGTGTTATGCAGGATCCAAACAAAAGTCCATCGCAGGCAGACCGCAAGGCCTCCAATCGTCGTCTCGGCCTGATTCTTTTCTCGATCGTGATGGTTTTCTTTTTGGGTTTCTTCGCCAAGATGATCCTTCTTGGCTGACGCTGCAGGGAATCGAGATGAGCATGGACCAGCAGTCGAACGATGCCACCGACAAGGGCTTTAACCGCGGGATGTTGCTGCGGTTGCTGGTGGTGGTGGCGCTGATGTTTTCGTTTGGCTATGCGCTGGTGCCGCTGTACAAGAAGATCTGCGAGATCACCGGCCTGAACGTGCTGACCACGCGCGACCTGTATGGCGGCCAGGCAAAGAACACGCAGGTGGACAAGACCCGCACCATCACGGTCGAATTCGATTCCAACGCGCGTGGGCCCTTTGCCTTCCGTCCGGTCAAGAGCAGCATGGAAGTGCACCCGGGCGAAATGACCACCATCGTCTACGAAGTGGCGAACGGGCAGGAGCGCGATATCTCGGCCCAGGCCATTCCGAGCTACCTGCCCAAGCTGGCCACGCAGTATTTCAAGAAGATCGAATGCTTCTGCTTCAAGCAGCAGACGCTGAAGGCAAAGGAAGCACGCGAGATGCCGGTGGTGTTCGTGATCGATCCGGACCTGCCGAAAGACGTAAAGAACATTACGCTGTCCTACACCTTCTTCGAGGTCGGGGCGCCGGTGGCGCAAGTGCCGCATGGGCCGCTCGATGCGCAGCAGGCCGGAGCGGGCAAGGGCATTTGAGTTGCAGCTGCCGTCGCAGCTGAAGTGGTTGTGGGGGGTGTAGCCGTGGAAGAAATGAAGGACGCGGTCAAGCGCAAGCTGTCGTTTGCGCAGACCCTGCGCGCGGTGTTCTGGTCGTTTATCGGCCTGCGCAAGGGAAGCGAGCATGAGCGCGACATGGCCCAGCTCAACCCGGTCCATGTGATTGTCGCCGGCCTGATCGGGGTAGCCATCCTGATCGCGGTGCTGATTACCGTCGTGCGCGTCGTGGTAGGGTGAGGCCACGCAGCACGGGGCAGGGCAGGAAAAAAGTAAAAAAGCAGGGCAAAAGCAGCCGCCGGTCCCGTCAGGGCTGGATGTGCGGATAACGATTACTGAATCAGAGACTCTGAGCTGGAGAAAAAAGAATGAGTGCGAATCGCGCAAACGCTCCGTACTACTTCGTACCGGGCCCCTCGCGCCATCCGATCACGGCAAGCTTTGGCTTGCTGATGACGGCCGGGGGTGCCGCTGGTTGGGTAAACGGGCAGTCCTGGGGGCCGTACCTTTGCGGCCTGGGCCTGCTGTGGTTCCTGTTCGTGCTCAAGAGCTGGTTTGGCGACGCCATCAGTGAATCCGAGACCGGCAAGTATGGCAAGAACATCGACCTGTCCTTCCGCTGGTCGATGGGCTGGTTCATCTTCTCCGAAGTGATGTTCTTCGCAGCGTTCTTCGGCGCGCTGTTCTATGCCCGCAACATCGCCATGCCGTGGCTGGGCGACCTGAACAACAAGATCCTGTGGCCCGACTTCGCCGCAGTGTGGCCGAACTCCGGACCGGCCGGTGTGGTGGAAAGCTTCCAGACCATGGGTCCGTGGCCGATCCCGACCATCAATACCGCCTTGCTGCTGATGTCCGGCGTGACGCTGACCTGGGCGCACCATGCCTTGCTGGCCAACAAGCGCAGCCAGCTGATCCAGGGCCTGGTGCTGACCATCCTGCTGGGCGCGGTCTTCATGTGCTTCCAGGTGTACGAGTACCATCATGCCTACACGGAACTGAACCTCAAGCTGACCTCGGGCATCTATGGTTCCACCTTCTTCCTGCTGACCGGTTTCCACGGCTTTCACGTGACCATGGGCGCGATCATGCTGACGGTGGTGCTGGTGCGCGTGCTCAAGGGCCACTTCACGCCCGATCACCACTTCGCCTTCGAGGGTGCCGCCTGGTACTGGCACTTCGTCGACGTGGTGTGGCTGTTCCTCTACATCGTGGTGTACTGGCTGTAAGGCACCCGACTGCAGTGGCCGCCGGCGACGCCGGCGGAATCGCCTGAAGGCCTGGCTTTTCGGCGAAGAACAACAAAAAACAAGCGCCGCAGGAGTTTTGCCAGCCTGTGGCGCTTGTTTTTTGTGGTTCAAACCAGGTAGCCAGGGTGGGCCGAGAGCCGCGCCAGGCTCAAGGTCCCATGCGGATGCCCGTGCTCTGTATCCAGCCCATCCAGTGCGAGAACAGGATGAAGATGAACAGTGCCACGGAAAAACCGACCCGGAACATCAGCGAGCGCATCATGTTTGGCGTCTTGCCGCGGTCGCGCATCATGAAGAACAGGGCGGAGGCCAGGCTGCCGACGATGAGGATGAACGCGATGATGATGATGATGCGCATGGGGGGCCCGCAAGCGCGGGGTCAGCTGGAGGTGAGGCGCCATTATCGCACCCGTGCGTGCGCAACAGCACACCGGAGCCGTCAGTGAAGATATGGCGCGGGCTCAGCCCGGTACCCATTGCCGCCGCGCTGGTGGTGATCGCCGCCACCTGCGCACTCGGCAACTGGCAGCTCAACCGTGCCCATGAG
>NZ_JARJLM010000321.1 GCF_029335485.1 Cupriavidus basilensis | reverse complement strand
AGCCACGCGGTCTATGCGCCCGAGGTGCGCCATCCGGTGGAAGTGGCAGCCAGCGACGAAGCCCACCTGGTCGCCTGGCTATCCAAGCGGCTCGGCGCGCCCTTGCGGGTGCCAGACCTGCGCGGACAGGGATTTCATCTGATCGGCGGGAGGCTGGGCGTGGCCGAAGGCGGTCCGTCGGCGATCCTGATGTACGAGGCCGATGACGGAACCCGGCTGTCGCTGCAGTTGCGGCATATGGCACGGGATACACCCGATACGGGCTTCCGGCTGGAGCGGATCGGCTCCGGTCCCGGAGATCGCGCGCCCGCCGCGGCCGGCACCATGGCTTTCTACTGGGTGGACCGGGATATCGGCTTCGCGCTGGCCGGACGGATCGAGCGCGCACCGCTGCTGGCGCTGGCGCAGGCTGTCTATCAGCAGTATCAAGGTGGCTAGGGCTGCCTTGCGGCTTGCCTGCAGCCGACCGCCGGGCCGCTTGCGCACATCGGGCGGCGGCACCAAGCGTGGTGGCCGCGAAATAAAGATGTCAGGTTTTACAGGGGCCATCCGACTCAAGCTGGAGTCCAATCATCGTGCACATGGGCCTGGCCAAGGGCCGGCACGAATGGCGAGGCGCTTTCCATCCATGGCATGCAACGAGGAACAACGATGCTGATTCCCTCTCCCAAATGGCTGCGCGGCGACGATATCGCTGCCAGCGAGATCACGCCGCGCGGTGTTTTCCAGGCGCGCCGCCGCCTGCTCGCCACCGCCGCCGCGGGCGCAGCAGGGAGCACGCTGGCCCCGTGGTTCGCGCGCGATGCGCTGGCGCAGGCTCCGCGCGGCCAGAAGTTGCCGGCCACGCCCAATAACGCGTATGTCGTGACGGAGAAGCGCACGCCATACGAGGATGTCACCACCTACAACAACTACTACGAGTTTGGCACCGACAAGTCGGACCCCGCGCGCAACGCGGGCACCCTGCGTACCCGGCCCTGGCAGGTCGCGGTCGAAGGCCTGGTGAAGAAGCCCAAGGTCTACGATATCGACGAGCTTATGCGCCTGATGCCGATGGAAGAGCGCGTCTACCGGCTGCGCTGCGTCGAGGGCTGGTCGATGGTGATTCCCTGGAGCGGCTATTCCCTGGCCGAATTGATTCGCCGCGTCGAGCCGCAGGCCGGCGCGAAGTACGTGGAATTCGTCACCCTCGACGACAAGAAGCAGATGCCGGGTGTCAGCAGCCGCGTGCTGGACTGGCCCTATACCGAGGGCCTGCGCATGGACGAGGCCATGCACCCGCTGACCCTGCTGGCCTTCGGCCTCTATGGCGAGGTGCTGCCCAGGCAGAACGGCGCACCCGTACGCGTGGTGGTGCCCTGGAAGTACGGCTTCAAGAGCGCCAAGTCCATCGTCAGGATCCGCTTTGTCGACAAGCAGCCTGGCACCAGCTGGAACCAGGCCGCGGCGCAGGAGTATGGCTTCTACTCCAACGTCAATCCGGACGTGGACCACCCGCGCTGGAGCCAGGCCACGGAGCGCCGCATCGGCGAGGACAAGGGCAGTGGCTTTGGCGCCTTGTTCGCGCCCAAGCGCAAGACCTTGCCGTTCAACGGCTACGCTGCGCAGGTGGCCTCGCTGTACCAGGGCATGGACCTGAGGAGGTTTTTCTGATGCCGTCCCCGGAACTCTCATCGCAGCGCCGGCCAGTGCCCGCGGCGGCGGCAAGCGCGGCGCGCAGCGGTGGGCAGCCCGGTCTGGCCAATCTCGCCCCCGAGCGCCTGCGCAAGGTGAAGCTTGCGGTGTGGCTGCTTGCCATGCTGCCGTTCCTGCGCCTGCTGTATCTCGGCTTTACCGGCCAGTTCGGCGCCAATCCGCTGGAGTTCGTCACGCGTTCCACCGGCACGTGGACGCTGGTGATGCTGTGCGTCACGCTGGCGGTGACGCCGCTGCGCCGGCTCACCGGCTGGAACTGGCTGATCCGCCTGCGCCGCATGCTCGGGCTGTTCGCCTTTTTCTACGGGCTGCAGCATTTCCTGCTGTGGATCGGGGTGGACCGCGGGTTCGATGTCGCCTACATGATCAAGGACATCGCCAAGCGACCCTTTATCACGGTGGGCTTTGCTGCCTTCGTGCTGATGGTGCCGCTGGCTGCTACCTCCGCCGATGCCATGGTCAGGCGGCTGGGCGGCAAGCGCTGGCAATGCCTGCATCGCGCGGTGTATGCCATCGCCGTGCTGGCCATCCTGCACTACTGGTGGCACAAGGCCGGCAAGCACGATTTCGCCACGGTCTCGATCTATGCGGCGGCGGTTTTCGGCATGCTGGCGATGCGGGCCTGGTGGTGGTGGCGCAAGCCTGCGCGCCGGTGATCCGCCGGTCTTCGGCTGGCGCTCAAGATCGGGCGCGATCATATCCGGCCGGCCGCATGCCATCGCGGCCAGCCGGACGCGCCGGCGGGAAAGGCGCCTCAGCCTGCCAGCAGGCGTTCGTCGCGGAACAGGTCTTCCACGCGCTCGCGGCCGCGCACCAGGTGCACGTCGGCGCCGTCGACCATGACTTCGGCCGCGCGCGGGCGGGTGTTGTAGTTGGAGCTCATGACGAAGCCGTAGGCGCCGGCCGACATCACCGCCAGCAGGTCGCCCGGCTGCACTGCCAGCGCGCGGTCGCGGCCAAGCCAGTCGCCGGATTCGCACACCGGGCCGACCACGTCGTAGGTGATCGCGGCAATGCCGTCCGCGTCACGCGACTGGACCGGCTCGATACGGTGGTAGGCCTCGTACATGGCAGGGCGCGCCAGGTCGTTCATGGCGGCATCGACTATGCAGAAGTTCTTGGCGGCGCCCGGCTTGAGGAACTCGACCTGGGTCAGCAGCACGCCGGCATTGCCCACCAGCGAGCGGCCCGGCTCGAACAGCACTTCGCGATGGCCATGGCCGCGCTCGGCCACGCGGTCCAGCAGCGTGCGGGCAAAGCCGGTGATGTCCGGCGGGGTTTCGTCGTCGTAGGTGATGCCGAGACCACCGCCAACGTCGATATGTTCCAGCTTGATGCCTTCGCGTTCGAGCGCTTCCACTACGTCCAGCACCTTGTCCAGCGCTTCCAGGTAGGGCGCGACTTCGGTGATCTGCGAGCCGATATGGCAATCGATGCCAGCCACTTCCAGGTGCGGCAGCGCGGCGGCGGCGCGGTAGGTGGGCAGCACGTCCTCGAAGGCCACGCCGAACTTGTTGCCCTTCAGGCCGGTGGAGATATACGGGTGGGTCTTGGCGTCCACATCCGGGTTGATGCGCAGCGATACGCGCGCGCGCTTGCCCAGGCTGCCGGCCACGGCGTTGAGGCGGTCCAGTTCGGGGATCGACTCCACATTGAACGACAGCACATCGTGCGCCAGCGCCAGTTCCATCTCGGCGGCGGTCTTGCCCACGCCGGAGAACACCACCTTGCGCGGATCGCCGCCCACCGCCAGCACGCGCTGCAGCTCGCCGCCGGAAACGATGTCGAAGCCCGCGCCGAGCTTGGCGAAGACCTGCAGCACGGCCAGGTTGGAATTGGCCTTCATGGCATATTGCACGCGCGCGCGGCGGCCCTCGCAGGCCTTGGCGTAGGCGTTGTAGGCGGCGGTCAGCGCGGCGCGCGAGTAGACGAAAGTGGGGGTGCCGTATTCGGCTGCGATGCGCGCGAGGGGGACGTGCTCGACGGCGAGCGCGCCGTCGTGGCGATGGAAGAAAGCGGTCATGGTTACTTGGCGGTGGGGGGGGCGGCCGGGGCCGGTGCGGAACCCTGGGCTGCTGGCAGCGGCATGGCCGGATTGCTCAGGCCGGGATCCGGTACACCGGGCTGGGCCGGCGCGGGTGGCTGCTTGGGCATCACCAGCGGGCCGCGGATGCCGCATCCCGACAGCAGGGGCATCGCAAGGTTGGCGGCAATCGCCGATACAATCGCAACACGACGCAACATCGGGTCGTCCTTAAAGAGTCGTCCCGGGCCGATCCCTCCATACGGAATGGGGGCGGCGGGACCTGCGGAAATACGAAAACCTGTTCAACACGTTACCGGCCGAGCGGCGCTGGCCGGCGGCCCTGGAGTTTAGCATGCCCCCCATGAGTGAAAGTGAGTTCCTGGCCCTGGCCCAGCAAGAGCTGGACCGGCTGGAGAGCGCGGTGGAAACCGCCGCCGATGCGGCTGACGCGGATATCGAAATCAACCGCGCCGGCAACCTCATCGAGCTCGAGTTTGAAGACGGCTCCAAGATCATCGTCAACAGCCAGGCGCCGATGCAGGAGCTGTGGGTGGCGGCGCGCGCGGGCGGCTTCCACTTCCGCCACGACGGCCAGCACTGGATCGATACGCGCGGCGGCGGCGAGCTGTACGCGGCGCTGTCCGGCTATGTAAGCCAGCAGGCGGGGGTCACGCTGAAGCTGGCCTGACGCAGCGCGGGAACGAAAAAGCCGGCTCGATCGAGCCGGCTTTTTGTTGGGCCGAAGCTCCCGGGGCGGATTTCAGCCCCCGCCGAACATCTCCAGGATGCGCTTCTTCTCCGCCTCGACGTCGGCAGGCGATTGCGTGCTCTCTTCCGGCTTGCCCGGCCATGGATCGCCCAGGCCCACCGAAGCCACGCCGGCGCCGCCCGCGTTTTCCTCGAAGGCCCAGTCGCCTCCCACCATCACCACGCCTTCCGGCGCCTGGCGCTCCGGGATCTCCGGCACGCCCTTGAGCATCTTGCCCATGTAACCCACCCAGATCGGCAGGGCCAGGCCGCCGCCGGTCTCGCGCACGCCCAGGCTCTTGGGCTGGTCGTAGCCCATCCAGGCGATGGCCACCAGCTTGGGTGTGTAGCCCGCGAACCAGGCGTCCACGGCGTCGTTGGTGGTACCGGTCTTGCCGGCCAGGTCGTTGCGGCCCAGGCGCTGCTTGGCGCTGTTCGCCGTGCCGCTGCGCACGACCTCGCGCAGCATGCTGTCGGCGATGAAGGCGGTGCGGGCGTCGAGCACGCGCACCGCATCCTCGCCGGCGCGCTGGGGCTTGGTCTCGGAAATCACGTTGCCGCGGGCATCGACCACCTTCTGGATCAGGTAGGGATTGACGCGGAAGCCGCCATTGGCAAACACCGAGTAGGCCCCCGCCATCTGCAGCGGGGTGACGCTGCCGGCACCGAGCGCCATCGGCAGGTAGGCAGGGTGCTTGTCGGCATCGAAGCCGAAGCGCGTGATGTAGTCCTGGGCGTACTGCGTGCCGATGGCGCGCAGGATGCGCACGGACACCAGGTTCTTGGACTTGGCCAGCGCACGGCGCATGGTCATCGGGCCTTCGAACTTGCCATCGTAGTTCTTCGGCTCCCACACCTGGCCGCCGTTGTCGCTGATGCTCACCGGCGCGTCGTTGATCACGGTGGCGGGCGAGAAGCCCTTTTCCAGTGCCGCCGAATAGATGAACGGCTTGAAGCTCGAACCCGGCTGGCGCCAGGCCTGCGTCACGTGGTTGAACTTGTTGCGGTTGAAGTCGAAGCCGCCGACCATCGAACGGATCTCGCCGTCTTCCGGGTTGAGCGAGATAAAGGCAGCCGATACCTCAGGCAACTGCGTGACCGTCCATGCGCCTTTCTCGTCCTGCGTGACGCGGATGATCGCACCCGGGCGGATCTTGGCCTTGGGCTGCGCGTTGGACGCCAGCGAGGGCGCGATAAAGCGCAGCGCCTGGCCTTCGATGGTGGCGACTTCGCCCGACAGCAGCGTGGCCTGCACCTGCTTGGCGGAAACGCTGGTGACCACGGCCGAGCGCAGGTCGTCGCTGCCCGGGTGCTCCAGCAGCGCGTCGTCGATGGCCTGCTCGCGCTCGTCGGCGCTGGAAGGCAGGTCGATAAAGGCCTCGGGGCCGCGGTAGCCATGGCGGCGCTCGTAGTTCATGATGCCCGAGCGCACGGCCTCGTAGGCAGCGTCCTGGTCGGTCTTGTTGAGCGTGGTGTAGACGGTCAGGCCGCGGGTGTAGGTTTCCTCGCGGTATTGCGCGTACATCAGCTGGCGCACGATCTCGGCCACGTACTCGGCGTGGGTGGAGAATTCGTTGCCTTCGCCGCGGACCTTCAGTTCTTCATGGATGGCCTGCTCGTATTGCTCGGGCGTGATATAGCGCAGGTCGCGCATGCGCTGCAGGATGTATTCCTGCCGCACCTTGGCGCGCTTCGGGTTCACCACCGGGTTGTAGGCCGAAGGCGCCTTCGGCAGGCCGGCCAGCATGGCGGCCTCGGCCGGCGTCACGTCCTTGATCGACTTGCCGAAATACACCCGTGCCGCGCTGGCGAAGCCGTAGGAGCGCTGCCCCAGGTAGATCTGGTTCATGTACAGCTCGAGGATCTGGTCCTTGGAGAGGTTGGCCTCGATCTTGTAGGCCAGCAGCATCTCGTAGAGCTTGCGGGTGAAGGTCTTCTCGCTGGACAGGAAGAAATTGCGCGCCACCTGCATGGTGATGGTGGAGGCGCCCTGCGACAGACCGCCGCGCAGGTTGGCCAGGCCGGCGCGCAGCACGCCGACGAAGTCGACGCCGCCGTGCTCGTAGAAGCGGTCGTCCTCGATGGCCAGCACGGCCTTTTTCATGACGTCCGGGATCTGGGCGATCGGCACGAAATTGCGTCGTTCCTCGCCGAACTCGCCGATCAGCACGTTATCGGCGGTGTAGATCCGCAACGGGATCTTGGGCCGGTAGTCGGTGATGGTATCGAGCGAGGGCAGGTTGGGGGCGGCCACCAGCAGCGCGTATCCCACCAGCAGAGCCACCGCCACGATCCCGGCCACCAGCAGGCCCAGAGCCCAGAACGTTATCCGCATCCAGATCGGACGCCGGGCGGGCAGGGACGGCTTCTGTTGTGCTGTGGCCATAGGGAAATACCTAGTTAGAGGTGCCGGGATTATATCTCCCGGGATCGCCTGACCTCGGCGCGCTGTGGCGCGGCCGCCGCTATTGCGCTGTTACAAGATGTAATGGGATTGAGACCTGCATGAAATGAAAAGAAGGGCGGGGCGGAGCGGGGAAGGACGAGCGTCGGATTTTGGCAACGCTTTATGTGAGGGGCCCACGAAAAGCAATCGTGGTCAAACCGGCACATTGCCAGCGCCCCGTTTTTTAGTGAGAATCCACCAACTAAAAGAGCAAAACGTTTCATCCAAGAAACAATACAGACTCGCCAAATTAGAGCAACCAAGCCAAGGCGAGTTCAACGGTCAGGGGGTCACCTTGCGGCGAGGTATCTTGTCGGGGTTGTTGCGCCGTACGACGGTCGGCGTTGACATCGGGTCGTCCAGCGTTAAGGTAGTCGAGTTGTCGGTGGGCAGCGGCAAACAGGACTATCGCCTGGAGAAATGCGCCAGCGAATTGCTGGACCGTCAGGCCGTTGCCGATGGCAACGTGGTCAATATCGAAGCGGTGGGCATTGCCCTCAAGCGTGCGCTCGGCAAGGCCGGGATTCGCACCAGGGAGGTTGTGCTCGGCGTGCCCTCGATGCTGACGGAATCCCAGACCGTCAGCCTCCCGGACAATCTGTCCGAGGACGAACTCTATGTGCAGGTGGAATCCGAGGCGCATCGTCTCTATCCGCCATCGCAGGCCGTCAATTTCGATTTTGCCGTGATCGGCCCCAGCGAGACCGAGGGCGGCATCGGCGTGCGCGTGACCGCAGCCAACAGCGACCGCGTGCAGGAGCGCGTCACCGCCGCCGAGATGGCAGGGCTGAAGCCGCATGTGATGGATGTCGAGGAATACGCGGTCCAGCGCTCGGTGGTGCAGATGCTGGGCGTGCCGGCGGACATCAGCGAGACCGATGCCAAGGACCTGCCCGTGGTGGCGGTGGTTCACCTCGGCGGCAGCCGTTCCAAGGCGATCTTCTACCAGGGCTGGAAAGAGCTCTACGAGCAACCGCTCAACAGCTACGGCGACCAGCTCACCCAGAGCGCGGCGCGCATGTTCACGCTGGACGCCCTCAAGGCCGAGATCAAGAAGCGCAAGAACACCCTGCCGGAAGCCTGGCGTACCCAATTGCTGCAGCCCTCCCTGGAGGCGCTGGCGGCTGAGGTGCACGGCGCGGTGCGCAATTTCCTCGCGACTTCGAGCACTGGCCGGGTCGACGAGATCCTGCTCTCGGGTGGCCACGCATCGCTGATCGGCGTGCAGTCGGCCATCGAGCAGCAGGCCGGGATCACCACCACGCTGGCCAACCCGTTCGCCAACATGATGACAGCCGGCAAGGTCAACGAGCGCTATCTGCAGCGCGACCTGCCAGCCTACATCGTGAGCGCCGGGCTTGCGCTGCGCGGCCTGCAGTAAGCCAGCGAGGGAAGCCGCATGTCTATCAACACGATCCCGACAGTCAACCTGCTGCCTTACCACGAAGCCCGCAAGGCAGCGCGGCGCAAGAAGGTCTACACCATGCTGGGCGGGGCGGCGCTAGCCGGCGCGCTGGTGGTGGTGCTGGGCGGTGCGTATATCGATCACCGCATCGAAGCCATCTCCGGCCTGAACCAGGTGCTGGCCGCGGAGAATGGCCGCATGGATATGCAGATCCGCGAGGTCAACACGCTGCGCAAGGATATCGAAGGGCTGCTGCAGCGCCAGAAGGCCATCGAGGGCCTGCAGAACGAGCGCAACCGCCCCGTGCAACTGCTGGAGGAACTGGTGCGGCAGGTGCCCGAAGGCGTCTACCTGACCACGCTCAAGCAGAGCGGCGACGCGTTCACCGTGACGGGCATCGCCCAGTCGAACGAGCGCGTGTCGGAGCTGCTGCACAATCTCGGCCAGGTGCAGTGGCTGGACAAGGCCGAGCTGATCGAATCCAAGGCCGTGATGATGACCAACAACCTGCGTGAACAGCGGCGCCTGTTCGACTTCTCGATGCGCTTCGCCTACCGCGCGCCGGAAGCGGCGGAGGACGGCAAGACGGGCAAGGCCGGCGGTGCGAGCGCCGCCAGTGCGGCAAACGGCGGGAAGGGCTGATCATGGCACTCGATAGCGAAATCTCGCTGGCCGCGCTGAACGATCTCGGCGCGCAGTTCCGCGGCCTCAACCTCAACGAGCCCGAAACCTGGCCGGCCGCGCCGCGCATCCTGTTCGCCGTTCTGGCGGCGGTGCTGGTATTGCTGCTGGGCTGGCAGTTCTACTGGAGCGGCAAGCTCGACGAACTGGATCGCAAGCACGCCGAGCAGGAAAGCCTGAAGCAGGCCTACCAGAGCAAGGTGGCGCAGGTGGCCAACCTGGACGCGCTGCGCAAGCAAAAGGCTGAAGTGGAGCAGCGCGTGGCGCTGGTCGAGCGCCAGTTGCCGAACAAGACGGAGATGGATGCGCTGCTGGCCGACGTGAACCACGCCGGCGTGGCGCGTGGCCTGCAGTTCGAACTGTTCAAGCCGCAGCCCGCCGTGCTCAAGCCCTACTTTGCCGAGATCCCGGTCAACCTGAAAGTCACCGGTCGCTATCACGACGTGGCGCAGTTCAATGCCGACGTTGCCGCGCTGTCGCGCATCGTGTCGATGCAGGGGATGCAGTTCACGACCGGCAAGGACGGCGGCCTGACGATGGAGGCCGTGGCAATGGCCTATCGCGCGCTCGACCCAGAGGAACAGGCGGCGCAGCGCAAGGCGGAGGCCGCTGCGGCCAAGACGGCCGCGGGAGCGAAGAAATGAGGCGAGCGATCCAGCTTTCGCGCCTGCGCGCCTGCGCCTGTGCGCTCGCCGGCGCTGCGTTGCTGGCGGCCTGCGGGGCCAGCGAGGAAGACGGCCTGCGCCAGTGGATGGCGCAATCCCGTGCCGCCAAGGCGCCGCCGCCGGCACCGTTGCCCGAACCCAGGCCCTACGTGCCGCGCGACTATGCCGGGCGCAACTCGCCCGAGCCCTTTGCCCAGAACAAGATCGGCGACCTCAACCGGGTGCTGGCGGAGTCGCCGGAATCCGGCCGCCGCCGCGAGCCGCTGGAGGATTACCCGCTTGAGAACTTCAAGATGCTGGGCTCGATGAAGAAGCGCGGCGAGACCTACGGCATCGTGCAGGTAGATAACAAGATCCACCACGTCAAGGTGGGGCAGTATCTCGGCCAGAACTATGGCCGGGTGGTCCGCATCAGCGATTCCGAGATCGTGTTGCGCGAATTGGTCAGGGAAGGGGTAGCCGAGTGGAAAGAGAAAATGACCAGCCTGAAGCTGGAGGGGTCGGCATGATCATGGGTCGCTGGTACCGCGCGCTCGCTGGCGCCGCGGTGATGATGCTGGTACTGGGCGCGCCGGCTGCATCGGCGCAATCTTCGACAACCGGCAACACGGTCAAGCGCGTGGATGCCAGCATGGTGGGCGAGCAGACCGTCTTCACCGTCGAATTGCAGGGACCGCCGGCGCAGAAGCCGGCGGATTTCACCACGCAGAACCCGCCCAAGCTCGCCATCGATTTTCTCGATACCGGCTTTGCCGCCGGACGCGCGCAGTACGACTATTCCGGCAAGCTGCTCAAGAGCGCCAATGTGGTGCAGATCGGCAATCGCACCCGTGTGATCCTCGACCTCGCCCGTGTGGCCAGCTATCGGACCGAGGTGCGCAGCAACCTGTTCGTGGTGCTGCTCGACAACGTTGCTCCGTCAGCGCGGGCGGCGGTGCCCACCTTCGCGCCCAGCTCCGCGCAGACGGTGCCGGCGGACCGGCCCGCCGTGCGCAATATCGACTTCCGGCGCGGGCCGGATGGCGCGGGGCGCGTCGTGGTCGATCTTTCCGCGCGCGATTCCGGCATCAATATCGCGCAGCAGGGCCAGAACGTGGTGGTCGACTTCCTCAACGCGTCGTTGCCCGATGCCCTGCGCCGGCGCTATGACGTGACCGACTTCGGCACGCCCGTGCAGGGCATGCGGGCAGCGGACAACAACGGCAGCACCCGCCTGACCATCGAGCCGCGCGGCAACTGGGAGTACAGCTCCTACCAGACCGATACGCAGTTCGTGGTGGAGGTGCGCCCGGTCAAGGAGGATCCTGCCAAGCTGATCAGCGGCGCGGGCTTCCGCGGCGAACGGCTCTCGCTGAACTTCCAGAACATCGACATCCGCTCGCTGCTGCAGGTGTTTGCCGATTTCACCAACCTCAACATCATCACCAGCGAAAGCGTGCAGGGCAACCTGACGCTGCGGCTGAAGGATGTGCCGTGGGACCAGGCGCTGCAGATCGTGCTCGACGCCAAGGGGCTGGCCTCGCGCCGCAACGGCAATGTGCTGTGGGTGGCACCCAAGGCCGAGCTGGCCACCAAGGAAAAACTCGAGCTCGAATCGCAGCAACAGATCAACGACCTCGAGCCGATCCGAAGCCAGGTGTTCCAGCTCAACTACCAGCGCGCCGAGGACGTGAGGCGCATGCTGCTCGGCCTGGCCGCGGTGGGCAGCACCGGCGGTGCGGCAGCAGGCGCGCTTGGCAGCATGGGCGGGATCGGCGTTGTGGCTGGCGTGGGCGGCGCGGCAGCCAATACCCGCATGCTGTCCAAGCGCGGGTCGCTGACTGCCGATCCCCGTACCAACCAGCTGTTCGTGTCCGATATCGCGATCAAGCTGGAAGAAGTGCAGAGCTTCCTCGGCAAGATCGATGTTCCGGTGCGCCAGGTCATCATCGAGGCGCGCATCGTCGAGGCCAACGATAGCTTCAGCCGCAACCTGGGCGTGAGGCTGGGCTTTGCCTCAAAGACGGCCGGCGCCGGCTACGGCAACACTTACACCAATGTGGTGAGCCCGGTCACGCAGAACGCCACCTGGGACAACGGGCCCGCGCTGAGCCTGCCCGCGGCGGCGATCAACGGCGTCAACCCCGGCTCGGTCGCGGTCAGCCTGTTCAGCAATACGGCGGGCCGGTTCCTGGCGCTGGAGCTGTCCGCGCTGGAGGCGGATGGGCGGGGCAAGATCATCTCCAGCCCGCGCGTGGTCACCGCCAACAATATCAAGGCGCTGATCGAGCAGGGCACGGAGCTGCCCTACCAGGCAGCCACGTCCAGCGGTGCGACCTCGGTGCAGTTCCGCAAGGCCAACCTCAAGCTGGAAGTGACGCCGCAGATCACGCCGGAAGGCAACGTATTGCTGGACGTCGATGTCAACAAGGACAGCGTGGGCATCCAGACCACTTCGGGCTTTGCGATCGACACCAAGCACGTGCAGACACAGGTCCTGGTCGAGAACGGCGGCACGGTGGTGATTGGCGGCATCTATACGCAAACCGAGTCCACCAACGTCAACAAGGTGCCGCTGCTGGGCGACATCCCGGTGCTCGGCAACCTGTTCAAGGATAACGCCAAGGTGAACAACCGCACCGAGCTGCTGGTGTTCCTGACACCGCGGGTGCTCAACGATAACGTGTCGCTGAAATAGCCCCGGCCGCGCCGGATGCAGTAGACTGACAGGCCGCATCGATCCGATGCGGCTTTTTTATTGCCCAGGCGGTTGAGCTGGGCGAGGGTGCATGGCAGGCGTGCAAGGCTGGTCGCAAGGCGGGTTGCCTTGTGTCGATTGCGCCGCGCCACTTGCCCGGAACGTCCCAACATAAGAAGATGATGCAGTTTTCTACCGCGAGGACCGGCCAGAGACCCGGCTCCCGCCCGACACGCCAGTGACAGTCACCCGCCCGAACCTTTTCTTTGTTGGCCTGATGGGTGCCGGCAAGACCACCGTCGGCCGAACCGTGGCCCGGCGCCTGAGCTACCCCTTCTTCGATTCGGACCACGAACTCGAGGCGCGTTGCGGCGTGCGTATCCCGATCATTTTCGAACATGAGGGCGAAGCCGGTTTTCGCGACCGCGAAGCGCTGATGATCGACGAGCTCAGCCAGCGCAGCGGCATCGTGCTGGCCACCGGCGGCGGCGCCGTGCTGCGGCCGGAGAACCGCGCCCACCTGAAGGCGCGCGGCACGGTGGTCTACCTGCGCGCCAGCCCGCACGACCTGTGGCTGCGCACCAGGCACGACCGCAATCGCCCGCTGCTGCAGACCGAGGACCCCAAAGGGCGGCTGGAAGCGCTCTATGGCGAGCGCGACCCGCTGTACCGCGAGGTGGCGGATTTCATCATCGAAACCGGCAAGCCTTCGGTGGCGCAGCTTGCTAATATGGTGTTGATGCAACTTGAGATGGCCGGTTTCACCGTGGCCGCCGAAGAGCCCGAAAGGGACGACGGCGAGTGCGCGGAAAAGCTCCCGGCGCAGGACCAGAATCACGATGATCACCCTTGAAGTCAGTCTGGGGGAGCGCAGCTACCCCATCCATATCGGCACCGGCCTGCTGGACCAGGCCGAATTGCTCCGCCCCCATGTGCGCGGGCAGCACGCCGTCATCGTCACCAATGAAACCGTGGGGCCGCTCTATGCCGCCCGGGTCCAGGCCACGCTGGCGGCGCTTGGCAAGACCGTGCGCACCGTGACCCTGCCCGACGGCGAAGCCTTCAAGCAGTGGGAAACGCTCAACCTGATCTTCGACGCGCTGCTGACCGCGGGCGCCGACCGCAAGACCACGCTGATCGCCCTGGGCGGCGGCGTGGTGGGCGATATGACCGGGTTTGCCGCCGCCTGCTATATGCGCGGCGTGCCCTTCGTGCAGATGCCTACCACCCTGCTGGCCCAGGTGGATTCCTCCGTGGGCGGCAAGACCGGCATCAACCACCCGCTGGGCAAGAACATGATCGGCGCCTTCCACCAGCCCAACGCGGTGATCGCCGATATCGACACGCTGCGCACGCTGCCGGAGCGCGAACTGGCGGCTGGCCTGGCCGAAGTGATCAAGCACGGCGCCATCGCCGATGCCGAGTACTTCGGCTGGATCGAGCGCAATATCCACGCGCTCAACGCCTGCGACCCCGACCTCATGATGCTGGCAGTACAGCGCTCCTGCGAGATCAAGGCCGCGGTGGTGGCCAAGGACGAGCGCGAGGGCGGCCTGCGTGCCATCCTGAATTTCGGCCACACCTTCGGCCACGCCATCGAGGCCGGCATGGGCTACGGCGAGTGGCTGCACGGCGAGGCGGTGGGCTGCGGCATGGTGATGGCGGCGGACCTGTCGCATCGCCTGGGATTCATCGATACCGAGACGCGCTCGCGCGTGGTGCAACTGACGCGCGCCGCCATGCTGCCTGTCGTGGCGCCGGAACTCGGCACCGACCGCTACATCGAACTGATGAAAGTGGACAAGAAGGCCGAGGCCGGCAGCGTCAAGTTCATCTTGCTGCGCAAGCTGGGCGAAGCCTTCATTACCACCGTGCCGGATCCTGACCTGCGCGCTACCTTGCAGCATGCGGTGCTCAGGCCGCCTACCGAGGCGCCGGTCGCCTGACGCGATCGGTTGTGCCTTGCAACCCCACCCGGGCGGCGCACGGCCACCCGGGCGGACGCCCGACCGGATTGCCGCATGACCGACCTCGAAAGCCATCTCGCCCCTTATGCCGCCCGTTCCGCGCACACCCGCGGGCGGGTGCATGTTGAACCGCCCTCGTCGTCGCGCACGGAGTTCCAGCGCGACCGCGACCGCGTCATCCACAGCACGGCCTTCCGGCGGCTCGAGTACAAGACCCAGGTTTTCGTCAATCATGAGGGTGATCTTTTCCGCACCCGGCTCACGCATAGCCTGGAGGTGGCGCAGATCGCCCGCTCCATCGCGCGCAACCTGCGCCTGAACGAGGACCTCGTCGAAGCCATCTCGCTGGCGCACGATCTCGGGCACACGCCCTTTGGCCACGCTGGCCAGGATGCGCTGAACAACTGCATGAAGAACCACGGCGGCTTCGAGCACAACCTGCAGAGCCTGCTGGTGGTGGATGAGCTGGAAGAGCGCTATGGCGGCTTCAACGGGCTCAACCTGACCTTCGAGACACGCGAGGGCGTGCTCAAGCACTGCTCGCGCGTCAACGCCTCGGCGCTGGGCGAGCTGGGCCGGCGCTTCCTGGAGGGCACCCAGCCCTCGCTGGAAGCCCAGCTGGCCAACCTGGCGGACGAGATCGCCTACAACAACCACGATATCGACGATGGCCTGCGTTCCGGCCTGCTGACGCTGGAGCAGATGGACGAGGTGCCCATGTGGAGCCGGCACCGGGCCGAGGCGGCGGCAGCGTTCCCCGGCATCAACGGGCGGCGCGTCATCAACGAAACCGTGCGGCGCATGATCAACACGTTGATCGTCGACCTGATCGAAACCACCAGCCGCAATATCGCCGCTGCCAACCCGCGCACCATCGACGCGGTGCGGGCAGCCGGCCCGCTGGTGGCGTTCAGCCCGGCGGTGCGCGAGGAAGCGGTGGCGCTCAAGCGCTTCCTGTTCCGTCATCTTTATCGCCATTACCTTGTCATGCGCATGTCGGCGAAGGCGCAGCGCATCATCTCCGACCTGTTCGATGCCTTCATGGCTGACCCGCGCCTGCTGCCGCCGCAATACCAGGCCGGGCAGGGCCGCGATCAGTCCCGCCTGATCTCGCACTATATCGCCGGCATGACCGACCGCTACGCGATCCGCGAGCACCGCCGCATCTTCGCGGTCGACGAGGGCGGCAGCTGACGCCGCCCGGGGCAGCGGAAAAATTGGGGACGGATCAGCTGGCGGCTAGGCTATCATCGGGCATGGCATTCGCTTGAGACAGTGACCCGGTGGCCGCATGCCGCCGATCTTCTTCACCCCATCATGGCCCGACTTCCTCGTTTTTCCCCAGCCGCGCTGCCGGCGCTCGTGTTGCAACGCGGCAACAATCGCCAGCCGGTCTTTCTTGGTGCGGACGACTACCTGCACTACCTCGACTGCCTGCGCATGGCGGCGCGCGAGCATGACCTGGCGATCCATGCCTACGCCTTGCGGCCCAATCATGTGCATCTGGTGGCCACGCCACGGCATGCCGATTCGCTCAGCCTGACCATGCAGGCCGTGGGCCGCCGCTATGCGCGCTATTTCAACCGGGCCGCTGGCCGGACCGGCACGCTGTGGGATGGCCGCTTCCGCTCGGCGGTGTTCGATCCCGGGCAATGGATGCTGCCGGCGATGCTTTACGTGGAGGGCAACGCGGTGCGCGCGGGCGACGCGAGTGCGCCCGAGGCCGATCGCTGGAGCAGCTACCGCCATCATGCCGGCATCGAGGCCAGCCCCTTTGTAAGCGATCACTCTGCCTATTGGGCGCTTGGTAATACGCCGTTCGAGCGCCAGTCCAATTATCGCGGCGTGGTGGCCGAGGGCCTGTCGTCCATGACGCTGGCCACGCTGCGCAGCCACGCGCATAGCGGCTGGCCGCTGGGCGACGCCGCGTTCCTGGCGCAGCTCGAACGCCAGGGCGGGCGGCGTGTGCACCCGTTGCCGAAGGGGCGGCCGGCGGGCCGCACCGCCCAGGCCCGCGAGCCCGAACCCGATCCTGCGTAAAGCGGACGTCACGCCAAGCCGCGCAGCCGTGCGAGCCTTCCACGGCACGCACCGCAATGCACCATCTTTAGTGTGTCCCCATTTAAATGCCATCCCCGATGTGGTGCGGGGAAAATTATGATCTGACCCCATTTAAAATTTTTGCGGGACGGGAACGATTCTTTTATAGTTCCTCCACCCACATTCATTGTGCGGCGCGTCACGCTTGCGTACGCCGCTGCGGCCCCGCTGTCCCTCTTGTTGCCCCCGAGCCGGTTTCCAAGCCGGTCCAGGTGGAAGAGTGCGGTTCCCGTTCCGGTCTGCCTTGCTGGCTGCGCAGCCCTCACCGGAATCAAGCCCGTGGACCAATCGCAATCCCAATCGAAGCAAACGATGGCCCAAGCCCAGGCCGTAGCGTCTGAGGCCGCCGCGCTCGCGCCCGCCTCGCGTCCGCAGGCTCAGGGCATGTATGACCCCGCCAATGAACATGACGCCTGCGGCGTCGGCATGGTTGCCCACATCAAGGGCAAGAAGAGCCATGAAATCGTCCAGCAAGGCCTGAAGATCCTGGAGAACCTGGATCACCGGGGCGCGGTCGGCGCGGATGCGCTGATGGGCGACGGTGCCGGTATCCTGATCCAGATCCCGGACCAGTTCTACCGCGAGGAAATGGCCAGGCAGGGCGTGACCCTGCCGCCGTCCGGCGAGTACGGCGTGGGCATGATCTTCCTGCCGAAGGAACACGCTTCGCGCCTGGCCTGCGAGCAGGAACTCGAACGCACGGTGCGCCTGGAAGGCCAGGTCGTGCTGGGCTGGCGCGATGTGCCGGTGGACGCCGCCATGCCGATGTCGCCGACGGTGCGCACCACCGAGCCGGTGATCCGCCAGATCTTCATCGGTCGCGGCCGCGACATCATGACCACGGACGCGCTGGAACGTAAGCTCTACGTGATCCGCAAGACCGCCAGCCACGCCATCCAGGCGCTCAAGCTCAAGCACGGCAAGGAATACTTCGTGCCGTCGATGTCGGCGCGCACGGTGGTGTACAAGGGCCTGCTGCTGGCCAACCAGGTCGGCGAGTACTACCTGGACCTGCAGGACCCGCGCGCCGTGTCGGCGCTGGCCCTGGTGCACCAGCGTTTCTCCACCAACACCTTCCCGGCCTGGGAACTGGCTCACCCGTACCGCATGGTCGCCCACAACGGCGAAATCAACACGGTCAAGGGCAATGTGAACTGGGTCAACGCGCGTACCGGCGCGATCTCCTCGCCGGTGCTGGGCGACGACCTGCCCAAGCTGTGGCCGCTGATCTATCCCGGCCAGTCGGACACCGCCTCGTTCGACAACTGTCTCGAACTGCTGACGATGGCAGGCTACCCGCTCGTCCACGCGATGATGATGATGATCCCGGAAGCCTGGGAGCAGCACACGCTGATGGACGACAACCGCCGCGCCTTCTACGAGTACCACGCCGCCATGATGGAGCCGTGGGACGGCCCCGCCGCGATCTGCTTCACCGATGGCCGCCAGATCGGCGCCACGCTGGACCGCAACGGCCTGCGCCCGGCACGCTTCTACGTGACCGAGGACGACGTCGTGGTGCTGGCTTCGGAAGCCGGCGTGCTGCCTTTCCCCGAGTCGCGCATCGTGCAGAAATGGCGCCTGCAGCCGGGCAAGATGTTCCTGATCGACATGGAGCAGGGCCGCATCATCGACGACAAGGAGCTCAAGGACAACCTGGCCAACGCCAAGCCCTACAAGAGCTGGATCGACGCCGTGCGCATCAAGCTCGACGAGCTGGACGCCAAGCCCGAGGACGTGGCCGCCGAGAAGAAGCCGTCGGCCAAGCTGCTGGACCGCCAGCAGGCCTTCGGCTACACCCAGGAAGACGTCAAGTTCCTGATGGCGCCGATGGCGCTGGCCGGCGAGGAAGCCACCGGCTCGATGGGCAATGACAGCCCGCTGGCGGTGCTGTCGTCCAAGAACAAGACGCTGTACCACTACTTCAAGCAGCTGTTCGCCCAGGTCACCAACCCGCCGATCGACCCGATCCGCGAGAACATGGTGATGTCGCTGGTGTCCTTCATCGGACCCAAGCCCAACCTGCTCGAGCTGAACAACATCAACCCGCCGATGCGCCTCGAAGTGTCCCAGCCCGTGCTGGACTTCAAGGACATCGCCAAGATCCGCAATATCGAGCACTACACCGGTGGCAAGTTCCGCTCCTACGAGCTGAACATCTGCTATCCGAAGGCGTGGGGCAAGGAAGGCATCGAGGCCCGCCTGGCCTCGCTGTGCGCAGAAGCCGTGGACGCCGTGCGTTCGGGCTACAACATCCTGATCGTGTCGGACCGCCGCGTCGATGCCGACCACGTCGCCATTCCCGCGCTGCTGGCAACTTCCGCCATCCATCACCACCTGGTGGACAAGGGCCTGCGCACCTCGGCCGGCCTGGTGGTGGAAACCGGCACCGCGCGCGAAGTGCATCACTTCGCCCTGCTGGCCGGCTACGGCGCCGAAGCCGTGCACCCCTACCTGGCGATGGAAACGCTGGCCGACATGGCGCAAGGTCTGTCGGGCGACCTGTCGCCCGAGAAAGCGGTCAAGAACTTCGTCAAGGCGATCGGCAAGGGCCTGCAGAAGGTGATGTCCAAGATGGGCATCTCCACCTATATGTCGTACACCGGTGCGCAGATCTTCGAAGCCATCGGCCTGTCGCGCGAACTGGTGCAGAAGTATTTCCATGGCACCGCATCGAATGTCGAAGGCATCGGCATCTTCGAGGTGGCGGAGGAGGCGCTGCGCCTGCACCAGGAAGCCTTCGGCGATAACCCGGTGCTGGAAACCATGCTCGACACCGGCGGCGAATATGCCTACCGCGTGCGCGGCGAAGAGCATATGTGGACCCCGGATTCGGTGGCCAAGCTGCAGCACGCCGTGCGTGCCGACGACGGCAAGGGCGCGTACCAGACGTACAAGGAGTACGCCAACATCATCAACGACCAGAGCCGCCGCCACATGACGCTGCGCGGCCTGTTCGAGTTCAAGGTGGATCCCGCGCGCGCCATTCCGCTGGAAGAAGTGGAATCGGCCAAGGACATCGTCAAGCGCTTCGCCACCGGCGCCATGTCGCTGGGCTCGATCTCGACCGAAGCCCACACCACGCTGGCCGTGGCGATGAACCGCATCGGCGGCAAGTCCAACACCGGCGAAGGCGGCGAGGACGAGAAGCGCTATCGCAACGAACTGCGCGGCATCCCCATCAAGAAGGGCGACACGCTGCAGGGCCTGCTGGGCTCCGAAGCGGTGGTGCGCGACCTGGAGCTGCAGTCCGGCGACTCGCTGCGCTCGAAGATCAAGCAGGTGGCCTCGGGCCGTTTCGGTGTGACCGCCGAATACCTGGCTTCGGCCGACCAGATCCAGATCAAGATGGCGCAGGGCGCCAAGCCGGGCGAAGGCGGCCAGCTGCCCGGCCACAAGGTCTCGGACTACATCGGCAAGCTGCGTTACTCGGTGCCTGGCGTGGGCCTGATCTCGCCGCCGCCGCACCACGACATCTACTCGATCGAGGATCTGGCGCAGCTGATCCACGACCTGAAGAACGTCAACCCGAGCTCCGATATCTCCGTCAAGCTGGTGTCGGAAGTGGGCGTGGGCACCGTGGCCGCGGGCGTGGCCAAGGCCAAGGCCGATCACGTGGTGATCGCCGGCCATGACGGCGGCACCGGCGCATCGCCGTGGTCGTCGATCAAGCACGCCGGCACGCCGTGGGAGCTGGGCCTGTCCGAGACGCAGCAGACGCTGATGCTCAACGGGCTGCGCAACCGCATCCGCGTGCAGGCCGACGGCCAGATGAAGACCGGCCGCGACGTCGTCATCGGCGCGCTGCTGGGCGCCGACGAGTTCGGCTTTGCCACCGCGCCGCTGGTGGCCGAAGGCTGCATCATGATGCGCAAGTGCCACCTGAACACCTGCCCGGTGGGCGTGGCCACGCAGGATCCGGTGCTGCGCAAGAAATTCCAGGGCAAGCCCGAACACGTGGTGAACTTCTTCTTCTTCGTGGCCGAAGAAGCCCGCGAGATCATGGCCCAGTTGGGCATCCGCTCGTTCGACGAACTGATCGGCCGTGCTGACCTGCTCGATACCAAGCCGGCCATCGAGCACTGGAAGGCACGCGGCCTCGATTTCACCCGCGTGTTCTACCAGGTACCGTTCCCGGCCGAAGTTCCGCGCTTCCATACCGACGTGCAGGACCACGGCCTGTCGCTCGAAGCCGGCAAGGCACTCGACCACGTGCTGATCGCCAAGGCACGCCCGGCCATCGACAAGGGTGAGCGCGTGTCGTTCATCCAGCCGGTGAAGAACGTCAACCGCACCGTCGGCGCCATGCTCTCGGGCGTGGTGGCCAAGCAGTATGGCCACGAAGGCCTGCCCGACGACACCATCCACATCCAGCTGCAAGGCACCGCCGGCCAGTCCTTCGGCGCCTTCCTGGCGCACGGCATCACGCTGGACCTGGTGGGCGACGGCAACGACTACGTCGGCAAGGGCCTGTCGGGCGGCCGCGTGATCGTGCGCGCACCGCACGAGTTCCGCGGCGACCCCACCCGCAACATCATCGTGGGCAACACCGTACTGTACGGCGCGATTGCCGGCGAAGCGTTCTTCAACGGCGTGGCTGGCGAGCGCTTCGCGGTGCGCAACTCCGGCGCGGCTGCGGTGGTGGAAGGCACCGGCGACCATGGTTGCGAGTACATGACCGGCGGCACCGTGGTGGTGCTGGGCGGCACCGGGCGCAACTTCGCGGCCGGCATGTCGGGCGGCGTGGCCTACGTCTTCGACGAGGACGGCCTGTTCGACAAGCGCTGCAATACCTCGATGGTCGCGCTCGAAGCGGTCCTGGCCGCGGCCGAGCAGGAGAAGGGGCAGTCCCAGGCCTCCTGGCACAAGGTGGGCGGCAAGCGCGAGCTCGACGAGAACATCCTCAAGGGCCTGATCGAGCAGCACTTCCGCTTCACCGGTTCCGAGCGCGCCAAGGCGCTGCTGGCGGACTGGACCACGGCGCGCCGCAAGTTCGTCAAGGTCTTCCCGACCGAGTACAAGCGCGCGCTGGGCGAGATGTACGCCAAGGAACAGGACGCCAAGGACGGCGACCGCATCGCGGCCTGAG
>NZ_JARJLM010000320.1 GCF_029335485.1 Cupriavidus basilensis | reverse complement strand
CATGCGACCAACCAGAAGGTGGAGCAGAACACCACCAGCATCACGAACCTGGGCGACACCATCACCAACGTGGCGGGCGACACCAGCAACACCTATGTGGCGCAGAACGGCCGCGGGGTGAAGTATGTGCGCACCAACGACACGGGCCTGCCTCCGGACGATGCGCATGCCCTGGCGGCGGGCGCCACGGCGGTGGGCTACGGCGCCACCGCCAGCCGCGTGCAGGCCGTGGCGGTCGGCCGCAACTCGCTGGCCGATGGCGACAGCGGTATCGCGGTCGGCTACTCGGCCAATGCTTCGGGATCTCGCTCCATTGCTATTGGCGCATCGGATTCGCGTGCGGCCTTTGCGGCACGGGCCGGCCTTGATGCTGTCGGCCAGACGAGAGCGAGCGGCACCGGATCCGTGGCACTGGGCGCGGGCACCACGACGGATGTCGCCAACAGCGTCGCGCTGGGCTCTGGGAGCGTTGGCGCCGCCAACGCCGCGGGTCCGGCGCTGTTCAGCGGCGATGCGATTGCCGCGGGGGGCGCCCTGTCGATCGGCGCCGCCGGCATGGAGCGCCAGATCAAGAACGTGGCAGGCGGAACCAACGGCACGGATGCGGTCAATGTGAACCAGCTGCGCGCGGTAGCGGATAACGCGGTGCAGTACGACGACGCGGGCAAGGGCAGCGTCACGCTGGGCGGCACGACATCGGTGGACGGCGGCGTGACCGGCGGCACCAGGATCACCAACGTGCACCAGGGCGACGTGAG
>NZ_JARJLM010000031.1 GCF_029335485.1 Cupriavidus basilensis | reverse complement strand
TGGTCCTTGAGCATGCGCAGGGTGTCCGGGTCGTCGGTGAATCGCTTAAAGCGGCGCAACTGGCAGAACGGCTTCTCGATCTCGACCGCTTCCTGGATCACCACATTGGCGTTGGCCACCATCACGGACTGGATGCCGAACTCGGGCTTCTCGTAGCCCTTGCCCAGGCGGTAGAGAAGATCGTATCCCGCCGCGAGGCGCTGTGCCAAAGGCAACTGTCCGAAGACGGCACCTTGAGCATAGAGCTTGGAGACGACTCGAGCGAGGTCGGTCACCGGCTCCGCCAGCGAGCGCTGCGTTTCGTAGAGTTGATAGAGCATGGAAATTCCTTTGGGTATCCCGCAACTACTAAAGTGGTGCCCCCTCTTCGGCTCCTCTTAGCCGGCTCGCGAATGAGACGGATCAAAAGTCGCGCACCACAGCGTAGAACTCCGCAGGATGCTCAGAGGGACACGCGAACTGACCGCCCAGGAGGGCAAAATCCAACTCGACAGCCACAGCATATTGTCGTCTGCGCAGCGATTCTCGGACAAACCGATGCACCATCTGGATCGGCTCCGTAGTATCCCAATAACGCATAATATCCATGATTAACGCAGATATTTTTTTACCCATCCAGGAGATGGATAGTTATCTGGGTACGGCTGCCTAGTATTCGGCCTGCGGAGTTGATCTCCCGCAGTTGACGGGCAGGCGACCCGCCACCTCCATATCTCCATGTGGCGGATCACCTCCTTTTTCATGCCGGTCGGCGCGTGGGTGTACCTCGACGGCAGGACTGAAGCCTTCCCTATTCCCTCTTCGCAATCCGACGTGTCTGCGACGGCAGCTCGCCGAACGCATCGCGATACACCTTGGCGAACATGCCGAGCTGCTTGAACCCCCAGCGCATCGCGACTTCGGCAACCGACGCATCATCGCTATGCAGGAGTTCATTGCGCACGCCCTCCAGCCTAACCCGCTTTAAGTACGCCATTGGCGTGGTGCTCTTGAACGTGGCGAATCCCACCTGCAGGGCGCGCACGCTGACGCCGGCGGCCTTGGCAATATCCTCGACGAGAATGCTGTCCCGCGCATAGGCATGGATGAACTCAATCGCGGATCTTACGTGCCGTGGTGATGGTCCTGTCGCCTTGACTACCAGCCTGTCGGAGTAATTGTGCGGCAAGCCCTCCAGGAAGGCCCCCACGGCAACGTCACGTATGCTGGCCGCCGTGGCCATCGCCGTTACCCTGGATCTGTCATCGCCAAAGCACAATTGCATCATCTGCATCACGGCGCGGCCCAATCTCACCCCGTCCGACTCCGGGGAGACCTCGGCCTGGAACATCAAAGGGCGCATCATGGGTGCTTCCAGCAGGCTCGAAAGCCGCTGCGCGATATCGCCCGCCGAGACCAGCAGCATGTCGTAGCTGCCGGCCTGCCACTGCCATTGGCTGACCTGTGTCGCATCCAGAACTGCGCAAGCGCCTGCCGACCAGGCGCGATCCTGTTGCCCAACCCTGGCCCGCAGGCCGCCTTCATGGAGCACCACCAGCGCGTAGCCGTCGAACTGCCTGTCAAATCGGAATTGAACGCCGGTTGTCGTCTGGATTCGATGCGTCACCGCGCCCCCAGCGAGACTGGACGCCAGCCGCACGTCAAGATGATCTTCGCTCCCCGAGTCGATCGCAACGTTTCCCCAGATCGGTCGAAGACGCGTTGCAAAATCCTCCGCGTCGCTCGCAATGAACATCTCGGCATATATCTCTGGCTTTTCAAGCATAGCTTTCCGCCAAATGGTCGCTCGCAGCCGCGCTTGCGCCTGCCCGCGCCCAGCTAGTGCTCCTTGATTCCACTTCTCTCATATGCCACTCTAAGCTTTCGTTCTTCCGCAGCCACATACTGCGAAAACTGCTGAGACGTAGCCGGCGCGGCGATCTCAACCCCCATCTGCGAATACTTCTCGACAAGCTCCGGACGACTGAGCGCAGCTGCGATGCTGGCATTTAGCTTGTCGACAATGAGAGTGGGTGTTCCCCTCGGTGCAAAGATGCCTGTCCACAGGTTAAAGTCGAGCGCCTGAAGTGCAGGCATCTCCGCGGCCGCCGGAATATTCCTGTTACCCGCATCCCTCTGACGACTGAGAATGGCAAACGCCTTTACCTTGCCTCCCGAGATATGAGGCAACACGGCCGGCAGCCCAACGACGCCCAGATCGAGGTGGCCGCCGATCACATCGGCCACTACCTGTGTTGCGCTCTTGTATGGTATGAACGGAATGTTGACGCCCGTCTTGAGCTTCAGTGTTTCCATTGCCAAATGCTGCAAGGAACCGGCTCCCGAGGTGCCATAGCGCAACGTCCCAGGCTGACTTCGAGCGAGACCGATCAACTCAGCCAGCGTATTTGCGGTGAGCCCGGGCCGTCCTATCATTACGATGCCACTCGTGCCGACCTTGGCGACTGCTTGCAGGTCTCCCGCCCTATACTTCACGGTCGGATTGGATGATGGCGCTAGCGCGACATCCGACGTCACTCCCATCAGAAGCGTGTATCCATCGGGCGCCGCGTCCACGACTCGTCTGACGCCTAGCGTGCCACCTGCACCAGCAATGTTCTCCACCACTACAGGCTGCTCAACAAGCTTCCCAAGCTCAGTGGCAAGCACGCGCGCCATCGCATCCAGAGAGCCTCCGGCACCATAGGAAACCACCAACTTGATCGTCCTGGACGGAAAGGCGTCCTCTGCGAACGCGTTTTGTATCGCGAGCAGTGTCAAGGTACATGCCGCGGCGACTCGGGCAAACCGTCTTATGATCATGGCCTTTGCTTAGATATCATGAGCGATTCAAAGGGACTGCTTCCGGAGCCACTCGAGCAGCAGGTCAGCTATCGCATCGCTATTGCGATCGAGCATCGGGAAATGCGAGTTACCTCGATACCCCGCCAGCGGCAGAATCAGGGTCTCGAAGCAATTGCTTGGCAATCTGTTTCCATGGGCAGCATAGTTGTCCGCCAACGCGCGGTAGCCCTGCCAGACAGGATCTGGTTGCCGGAAGTGATCGCCCCACACGATCAGGTGAGGCGGAAGGGACCCGCCACGCGTCTCCGGCATGCCGCCGGGCTCAATGGCGATGACGGCACGTACGATGTCGGGGTGCCTCTGTGCTACCGCAACCGCGAAACCCGCACCCTGACTGTGCGCCACCACAATGCAGGGGCCGGTCCTCTCCGCCAGGGCGCTGTAGGCGCTCAGGGTCATGTCCTCGTGGTCGGCCCAACGCGGCACCCACTGCTTGGCAAACTCGTCAAAGAAGTCCGTCGGGAACTGTTGACCCGGATACACCTGCCGATGTGCAGGATCGCTTACGTACCCACCGGGAGGACCGATGCGAAACATCCGCCAGGCCTCCTCCTTGCTCCGGAACATCGGCGGTTCCGCATAGATTTGGGGATACATTGCCCAGGACGACCGCCCCCGCTCTACGGCGTCCGAAACGAGTACGTCGTAGCCCGCACTCAGGAAACGCCAGAGCCAGCCGCACCGTCCGTCCGGCGTGCTTTCCCAGCTGCTTCCCGTCATGCCGCCGCCATGCCAAAGCAGAACCGGCAGCGGCGAACGGGGCAGGGCAAGACGAAAAGCCTGCACGTACATCTGACCTGCGACATGGTCACCATTCGGGTCAACACGGCGAGGCTCACCTCCGAGCACCATCCGTCGGCATTGCACGGGAAGCCCCTCCAGTCTGTGATTGCTACCGCCGACAAAGTAGCTGCCGATAGAACGAAGGGTCACGCAAGACGATGTCATACCCAGACCAGAGGTTGTGGTAGCGCCATCTTCCTGATCGGCCATAATGTAGTCAATTGCAAAATATTCGATGATTATTGCTTTATGAGAATCAATTACGACCTGCACGACCTGCGCGCATTGCACGAGTTGGCCCGCCTGGGAAGCTTCAATCGTGCGGCCGATGCCCTTTCCATCACCCCCTCTGCGCTAAGCAGGCGGGTAGCCAAACTGGAAGCGGCCTTAGGGGGGCGCTTGGTTGAAAGAACCACAAGAAGCATGACTCTGACGCCCTTGGGCGAGCTGCTGCTGGAACGAGTGCGACCCTTGCTTGAGTCGCTCGAGGAGAGCTTGCAGGAAGCTTCCCGGATCGCCCGGGGCCTGGCCGGGAAGGTCACAGTCGGGTGTATGGCGTCCGTGGCTCACTCACTGTTCTCCGCCGCGGTCGTGGAATTCCACAGAAGCGCCCCGGATGTGCAGGTATGCCTGCGGGACGATGCCGGATCACGTGTCAGGTCAATGGTGCTTGGGAGGGAGGTGGAATTTGGCGTCACCACGCTGTGGGAACCCAACAGCGACCTTGTAACGCAACCGGTTGCCACAGATGCCTTCATGCTGGTATTGCCAGAGAATCATCCACTGGCGCGGCGCGCGACCTTGCGATGGGACGAGTTGCCGGGGCATCGCGTGCTCGCCTTCAAGCCAACCAGCTCGACTCGGCAGGAGATCGATCCCGTTCTCCACAAGGCAGGAATTGCGCTGCCCTGGTTTAATGAAGTCGACCATTTGTCCTCCATGATGGGATATCTAAATCACGGACACTTCATCGCCGTCCTGCCGGGCCTGCTCGCGTCGCAACTAAAAGGGCTGAGGGCAATCTCGCTGGTGGCGCCGCGCATCGAGCGCGAGCTGTTCCTCGCGCGTCGCCGCGATATGACTCTGAGTATGCCCGCACAGATGCTGTGGGACATCCTAGCTGCCGTCATCGCACGGGCCTCGCGTCACAGCCGAAATCAGCGAAAAAGACGATGAGCTCCTGGCACTAACGACGCGCAAAGGCAGCCACCGATCATAGGATCCGACGACTCCGAATGCACACAGATCCGCGTGAATCTGCTTCAACGTGCGCCGCTGCTGAAACAGCCCGGCCAATTTCAACAACAAGCGCAATCCGTTTTGGCAATTCCACGCGGCTAGATGTGATTGCCCTTGTGCGCCACAAGTGCTGATACGGCGGGTAGCCGTCCATAGAAGACAGCCAGGGCAAGCCTGGCTGCTTTGCTTTGTGGCCCTGCCAACTTCAGATGTCGAAGAAGACCGTTTCCTCGCCGCCGTCTGGCGTGTCTTGCAAACGGATATCGAAGGTGTAAATTACCTTGCCGTCCCGCTCGCCGCGCTGTGCCACCAGAGTCTTGCGGCGTACCTCCCATTCGATGCCATTGAGGACCGGGTCATGGCCATTCGCATCGGCCTCATCGCTGAAATACAGTCGGGTGTGCAGACCCATATTGATGCCACGGGCGAACAGCACCATGCAGATATGTGGCGCCTGTACCGCGCCACCACGGCCAGCCGCAGAGCCGGGCTTGATCGTCTCAAAGGCATAGACCCCGGTCTCGAAATCAGCGCCTGTCCGCCCCCAGCCTCGGAAGGTCGGATCAACGGCCTTGTCCTGCAGGTCGCCAGGGTGCGCATACTTGCCCTCGGCATTGGCTTGCCAGATCTCGACCAGGACGTCACGCACCAGTGAGCCGGAGCCATCGAATACGCGACCTTCAATGTGGATGCGTTCGCCACGTGTTTCGGGCGTGACCAAGACGCTGCCGAAGTTGTGCTCGAAGATCTCGAAACCGGCCTGCTTTGGCGCCAGGCCGATATGGACATATGGGCCGCCCGTCTGGGAAGCGGTTTCCGGATAGTGGACGATGGAAGAAGGCAGATGCGGCGTCATCACTTGGCTCCCTGCAACTGGTTTTCAAAATGAGTGGCGCGGCGGCCGCGCAGCGTAATGTCGAAGCGGTAGCACCGGCTGTCCAGCGGCACGTGGTTGGCTGTGTCCTGCAGGGCGATCAAGCCGCGGATCTGCTCCTCGCTGGGGATGGTCTTCAGGATGGGACACTGTGCGATCAGCGGATCGCCCTCGAAGTACATCTGCGTAATCAGGCGCTGTGCCCAGCCATCTCCGCTCAGCGAATAGTGGATATGCGAAGGCCGCCATTCGTTGATGCGGTTGCGCCAGGGATACGGGCCCGGCTTGATGGTGCGATAGATGTAGTAGCCGTTGTCATCGGTCAGCATGCGCCCGCAGCCCCCAAAGTTCGGGTCGATGGGCGCGATGTACTTGTCGTTCTTGTGGCGATAGCGGCCGCCGGCATTGGCCTGCCAGACCTCGACCAGGGCATTCCTCACCGGACGGCCGAATTCGTCGCGCACGAATCCATGAACGATGACGCGTTCACCGATGGGCAGGCCACCCTTGGCAAAGTTCATGATCAGGTCGTTATCCAGGGGGCCGAGTTCCTGCGGCAGGAACACCGGGCCGGTGATCTCCGACAGGGTGTTGACCGTGGAAATCAGTGCATTGCGCGGCGAGCGCAGCACGCTGGTCTTGTAGATCGGCGTGCAGGCCGGAGGCTGCTGCGTGGTATCGCGCTGCGCGAATTCCCCGTGGGCCACGCGGCTGGTGGGAGCGGCTGGGATTTGCATGGGCTTGTCTCCTGTGAACCCTATCAAGTGGCTGCACCGACAGTGATGCAGCGACATCCACACTTTATATTTGAGATAAAGTGCAGTAAATTGACTTGTTATCACTAAATCGATAACCATACGTTATGAAATCGAACGCCGATGGGCACACACCCACAATCGTCTCGGCGGAGCGTCAGGTCTCCTCTCGCATCCGTTTCCGGCATGTGAGCTGTTTCCTCGCCATCGCGCAGGAACGCAACCTGCGCCGCGCTGCAGAGCGGCTTCATCTGAGTCAGCCGGCCGTCTCGAAAACTCTGGTTGAATTGGAGGCCCTTGCCGGTGCACGCTTGGTGGAACGCGGCCGCCAAGGCGCGACACTGACGCCGGCCGGCGAGCACTTCCTGCGCCACGCGGTTGGCGTCTCGCACGCGCTGGAATCCGCCGTCGCTGCGCTGGCTGGCGCCCAGGCTCCGGCCACTGTGGTCGTCCAACTCGGGGCACTCCCGACGGTGGCTAGCGGCCTGCTTCCCCAAGCCATTTCCCGCCTGCATGCGCAGCGGCCGCACGCCGGAGTCCGGTTGCGCACGGGAACCAACGCGGAGCTGCTGACGGCGCTCAAGGCTGGGGAACTGGATTTCGTGGTGGGACGCATGGCCGAGCCTTCGATGATGCAGGGGCTCTCGTTCGAGTTGTTGTACGCCGAGTCCCTGGCGGTGGTGGTGAGGCCACACCATCCCCTCCTGGCGGAACCCGGCGGCGGAGCCTCACTGCAATCCGTGCTCGCGTATCCATTGGTCGTAGCGACTACCGGCACCGTGCCACGGCATCACACCGAGACTATGTTCCAGTCGCACGGGCTGCGCTTACCGGCGGCCTGCACGGAGACGCTATCGACCTCGGTCGCCCGCCTGCTGGCGCTGCGCTCGGATACGGTGTGGATTACGCCGGAGCGCGTCGCGCAGGACGACGTCGATCACGGCTGGCTGGTGAAGCTGCCGCTACCGACGACTGGAAGCGCGGAACCGGTGGGAATCCTGCTCCGCAGCGCGGTGGCACCAAACGAACTGAGTAGCACGCTGCTGGATATTCTCAGGGAGTTGGCACAAGCGAGCACTGCGGGAAAGCACCATCGCAAGAAAGCCGGCTAGGCGCAGCCCCTTTGTAACGGCGGAACTCGCTTTGACTGAGACTAAGTTGCGCGACGCGATCGGGGCCCGGTGCCGTGGCCGCCGTTACTGGACATGCCCTATTGAAGGCTTCATGCGAGAGCGTTATGACGATCGTCGATCTAGCGAGAAAAGTACCTGATAGCTGCGGCGTTCGCCCGGAACGGCCTTCTGCTTGACGCTGCATCGGCGTCTGGCAAAACGGCGCGTTACCGATGGGGACTCGCCGAACGCTTTGCAGCATGTCATTGTGGTTCAAACTAGCGGAAGCGACCCATCACTAAGGTGTGGAGCGTGCCTGCGGCACGGCGTTCGCCCCCGAATTGCCAAGCAGGCCAACACTTGCTATGGCCGCAAGCAGTGGCACAGCGAACGCGTAGTAGAGATTGGCGGTCGGCCAGCCGGCATCCACCAGTGCGCCTGCAACCATTGGTGAGAGCACTGCGCCGAAGCGGCCCATACCAATCGACCAGCCCATGCCTGTGGCACGAGTCTCGGCACGATAGAGGATCGGTGCGTAGGCATACAGGCCAACCATGCATCCAAAGATGCCGCCACCAATCAATATTGCGACGGCAAACGCAATGGCAAGTGTATTGGCAAACATACCGAAGCACACGAGCAATGCGGAGGTTAGAACAAAACAGGCCCACAACAGCGGCTTGAGCCCGATGCGAGACGACAGGAAGCCGAACATCGTGCCACCTACGATGCCTCCCACGTTCAGTAGCACGCCGCCGGTGAGCCCTTGTTGCGCCGACATGCCTGCGGCTACCAGCAGCTTCGGGGTCCAGCTGAGGACAAAGTAGAAGGTGAACATCACCAGAAAAAATGACGCCCAGATCATCGCGGTTTGCACCGCGAGCCCTCTCGAGAACAGGCCGGCCAAGCCGCTTCCGGGCTCCGTGGCTGCAGCGGCGACGGATGGCAGTGCTTGGATAGGCTCGCGCCCCATTGCCTGCAGCAGCTTGTTTACTTTGCCGAGCGCCTCCCGAGGGCGCTTGGCAATCAAGAAGTCGAGCGACTCGGGCAGACGGGCCATCACAATCGGGACCATGGCCAGCGTCACCAGCGCACCGAATACGAACACACTGCGCCAGCCATAATGCGTCAACAGCACGCCGGCGATCACGCCACCGATCGTCGCCCCGACGGGATAGCCGGTTGCCTGTAGGACGATGGCAGTACTGCGCCACTTGTTCGAAGCATACTCCCCGGTGATGACATTGATGCTCGCCAGCATGCCGCCAATCCCGATACCAGTCATTGCCCGCATCGCCGCGAGCTGGAGCACCGATTGCGTGAACGTCGACAACAGCATCCCAAACGAGATCGTCCCCAGACAGAACAGGATGATCGGGCGGCGCCCGAACCGGTCGGCCTGGGGTGCGAGCAAGAGTGACCCTGCAGCCATGCCGAACAATCCGGCGCTCAGCAGCATGCCGATCTCCTTGCCGCTCAGGTGCCAGTCCGAAGAGATGTGTGAGGCGGTGAATGCCATTGCTAGCACGTCGAATCCGTCCAACATGTTGAGCACGATACAGATTGCGACCGCCGTGATCTGGAATGAGCTCATGGCGTTCTGATTGATGGCTTCCCTGATGTCCTGTCGCATTGCCTAACTCCTATGTGTTCTGTATGTCTGCTGCGTTCGGCCAGGCTATTGATCTAGACCCGCAGAGGTGCTTCGCCGCCGCGCGGTGATGGCCATGTCGGCTTCCGCGCCCTCAGGCGAGAAGGCGACAGATTCGCGCCGACTCCTCCCCACTGAAGTCGGCGCGGCAGCGCAAAACCCAGAACTTATGGCGGATGCCGACCATCGTGCCAAGCCGATTTCCATTTCCAAATGTATTTCCGCTGTTGGCGAAGGCTGCTGCGCTGTTCAGGGCAATCCAGGCGCCTCGCAACCGGGTGTAGTCCACGGCGCAAGCTGCGGCTCAGGCAGATGCCTTACCCGCCCTCGCGTCGACCACAGCCTGCTCCCGAAGCCGTTCGTACTCCTGTTTAGGCACAGGAGCCGCGCTGGGATTGCCCAGGTCGTTCATATGGATCCGATAGGTCTCCCTGGCGGTCCAGGCTGCGATAGCCGCGACGACTGTCACGCCCAGGGTGATCGCCCCGATGGTCATCGGGATGTTGACTGCACCGGGCGGAGCGACAGCGACGAACAGCGCCGGCAGCAGAGCCGTGGCGAGGGTGCCGAGGTTTTGCGAAATGGCCATGCCCGAGACGCGGGTGCGCGTTGGGAACATTTCGGGATAGAAGCTCGGGAAAATGGCGTTGTAACCTTGATAGAGAACTCCCCACATCAACAGGGACGCCACGATAGCCAGCGGCACGTTGTGAATGCTGATGGCATAGAGATAGCCGAACGACAGCAACCCCGAAGCGAGCGCACCGATGATGATCGGCGGCCTGCGGCCGATCTTGTCCGACAGGTTGCCGACAAACGGGATGACGAACACCGCGACGATATTGCCCATGACGGGGATCCACAGGTAAACGTCCTTCTCGAATCCGATGCCATAGCCTGGCTGGACGGCGTAAGCCGCTCCGAAAATCGTCGTGACCACCGGAATGACGTTCATCAGCGAGCAGCACATCACGCGCAGCATGTCCTTCCAGCTTTCCGTAACGGCCTGGATAACCGGCGCCTTCGGGACCGCGCCGTGTGCTCCCTCTTCGGCGAATGCAGGTGTCTCGTGGACCTCGCGGCGGATGATGTAACCCGCGATGATGACAATGAAGCTGAGCAGGAAGGGGATACGCCAGCCCCAGGCGTTGAACGCCTCCGTGGGCATGTAGTGGGCGAGCGGCAGGAAGACCGCTGCGGCGAGAATCTGTCCCGCTTGTACACCCTGCAATGTGAAGCTGGCGTAGAAGCCGCGCCGGCCAAACGGCGCATGCTCGAGAATCATTGAGCTGGCGCCGGATATCTCTCCGGCCACGGCGAAGCCCTGGACCAGTCGCAGCAAGACAAGAAGCGCCGGGGCGAGCAGACCGACCTGGTCGTAGGTCGGCAACAGCCCGACGGCCACCGTCGAAAAACCCATCAGGAACATGCACAGGATCAGCACCTGCTTGCGCCCATGCGTGTCACCCCAATGCCCGAGGAAGAAGGCACCGATCGGGCGCGCGACATAGCCCACGCCGTAGGTCGCCAATGACGCGATGATGGCGACCTTGGGATCCGTCTTGGGAAAGAAGATCTGTGGGAAGATCAGCGATGCCGCAGTGGCGTAGATGAAGAAATCATAATACTCCAGCGCCGAGCCGATCCATCCGCTGGCAGTAGCCTTCTTGGTCTGTTGTCTTGCGTGGGGCTCGTGGTCCGAGGTGTCTGCCATTGTGGTCTCCAGTATTTTTGATTTGAGAGTCTGCTGATCGAGGTTTAGCGGGCGACGACGGCGAATACCGCAGGCTTCGTGTGTTTCATCCAATGTCTCCCTATAAAGAGAGACTACCTCTGCGCCTGGGCGGCCATCCGTGCCGGCGCGTTGGTCGCGCCATAGGCGTCGTAAGAGTCAGCACGTTGCACGATCTCAAAAGGAACGGCTGGTACCGTTCGATCGAAAGGCCGAGGTCTTCGGTGATGCGGCGCAGCTCGGCGGCCGTGCCGTTGAAGTTGATGAAGTCGTTCTCGAACAGCTCGATGCCGTCGAAGCCCGCAGCCGCAATGGCCTCGAGCTTCTGACGCAGCGTACCGCTGAGCGACACGGTGGCAATGGATCGACGCATGGTGTCCGCTTTCGCGATGAGTTCAGTACGGGTGGACCTGCGTGCCGCCATCGACCTGCATGCCCGCATCGGTCGTGAAGGGCAGATCGGCGGCGCCGGGCGTGGGCGCCGCGCCCCCCACGTCCTTCGGCAAGCCCAAATGGATCGGCGTGAAGCCCTCGGCTAGCAGCTTGGTGAAGCGTCCTTCCCGATGCCTGTCGTCGGTGCCCGGAGCAGGCCGGCACGGACCTCGTACATCGCAATGCTCCGCGGCGCAAGCCAGCTTGGAGCGCCCGTGCTAGACATCGCTCAGTCCACTCTTCGCGCCGCGTTGCTCTCTCGCTGCGATGAACGCCCGTACCTCGGGATAAACCTGCTCACGCCACCGACGCCCGCTGAAGATGCCGTAGTGGCCCGCACCCTCGACTTCGTAGTGTCGCTGGTGAGGCTGGCTGATACCGGTACAAAGCTCATGCGCGGCGCGGGTTTGGCCGGAGCCTGAGATGTCGTCCAGCTCACCTTCGACGGTCAAGAGCGCGGTCGAATGGATGTCCTGCGGACGCACGCGCTCCAGCACGCCTTCAGGGTTCTTGACGTCCCAGGTGCCGTGCACGAGATTGAATTCCTGGAACACCGTGCGGATAGTGTCAAGGTAGTAGTTCGCATCCATGTCCAGCACGGCGTTGTACTCATCATAGAACTTGCGGTGGGCCTCGGCGCTGGCGTCGTCCCCCTTGATCAGGTCCTTGAAGTAGTCGTAGTGGCTGCTCACGTGGCGGTCCGGATTCATCGCGACGAAGCCGGTGTGCTGCAGGAAGCCCGGGTAGACGCGGCGACCGACGCCCGGGAAGCCCTGCGGCACGTGGTAGATCACGTTGTTCTCGAACCATTCGAAGCTCTTGCTGATCGCCACGTTGTTGACCGCGGT
>NZ_JARJLM010000319.1 GCF_029335485.1 Cupriavidus basilensis | reverse complement strand
ATGCGCTGGATGGACCAAGGAGCGCCCTGCATGGTGCAGGTCAGGGTCGCGGTTTTGAACGGGGAACTCTCACCCAACCGCATCTCGGCGCTCGAGCTCGCTGTCTCGCGTCACAGCCAATCCACCGGGCCAGCATCGCCGAACTGGCACCGGTCGCCGAACAAAATGAACCGTGACATGCTCGCGGAAAGGCCGAGCGCCTGACGAAATCGGCCTCCCAACTTTTGCAGGCTTTCCTTCACGCTATGATAATTTAGCGGTCGCCAACGGCAGCAGTTCGGCCTGCAGTCTTTCGAGCCGGTGGGCCACCCTGAGTACCTCCCAATCTCGCCCTGGAGCCCCCACGATTTGCAGGCTTATTGCGGCTCCGCCGGACTCAAGTCCCCAGGGCAGCGAGATTGCAGGCAGACCGCTCAAACTGAATGGCAGTGTTAGGTTGGATACTGCCGTGTGAAGTGGGTAACGGTATCCGTCGATTAGCACATCGGCATCACCCACGTTTGGGGCCAGTGCCCGCATGACGGGGCACAGCAGCATGTCGGCCTGCTCGAACTGAGCCATTATCTGCTCAACTAGCATGCGCCGCAGGCGCTGTGCCTTTAGGTACCAGTGCCCCGGCAGGAACTGCGCCATCTCAAGGCGCACACGTACGTCCTCACCCAGTTTTTCGCCGCAATCCCGCAGGCGTTCCGAATGGGCGGCGGCCGCTTCAGTCGATACCGTGATGTACTGGATCGCCGGCGCCAGATCCATACCGCTTACCACGGAGTCGAACACGCGAGCGCCATCGTCTGTCAGCACTTGTGCACCGTGCTGCATCGCGGCACGGACATGCGTGTCCAGCGGGGCATCGAAGAAACCACCTAACCGCGCGACCCGCAGGCCGCGCAGCGGTCTTTCCGATAGACCGGGAAAGGCCGGCAGGCCGGTGAGGGCGGCAAAAGACCGGGCGCAGTCCATTACAGTGCGTCCAATCGGCCCCACGTGATCAAGCGAAGCTGCCACGTCAATCACGCCTTCACGCGAGACGGCGTCGTAGCTCGGTTTGAAGCCAACGACACCACAGCAGGCAGCGGGAATTCGGATCGAACCGCCGGTGTCCGTGGCCAGCGCGACATCCACAATGCCAGCGGCCACCGCCGCAGCAGATCCACCGCTAGAGCCGCCGGGAATACGCTCCGGGCTCAAGGGGTTCAGCACCCGGCCGAACACGGGGTTTGCGCTATTCGCGCCAAGTGCCAGCTCGTGCAGGTTGGCAAGCCCCATTGCCACGCCTCCCTGCCGCTTCATCGCGGCCACTGCGGCAGCGTCAGCCGCGAAAGGACTGGCGTCGCTCGACGCGCTGCCGCCCGTGCGTGGCATTCCTGCGACGCCTATCAGATCTTTGACCGCGAATGGGACTCCGCGTAGATAGCCATCTGCTGGCGGCGCCAGGCGCTCGGGCAGGTACGTGAAGGCATTGAGATGCGGTTGGGCCTGCGCGCGGACCAGCGCCTCCTGCGCCGTCAGGCCGCTAGCTGGCGCCGGGGCGAGCTGCGCCTCGGGCGCTTCGATTCGTACCGGCTCTGCCACGTAGGTTGGTCCCTGTGGCGTTGCTGCAGCGCGAAAACGCGACAGCTCCTCTTCGTTCATGCGAAAACGCTCCACCCACAGCGGCGCGCGTTCCCGATGGCAGTAGCCGAGCCAGTCCGCATATCCGGCCAATACTGCGGCAAAGTCGGAATCGTTGAGGCTCATTCCAGCGTCACCTTGGCGTCGCGAATCACGCGCTCCCAGCGAGCAATGTCGGTGCGCAACTGGTCGGCGAGGGTCTGCGGCGGGGTGCGGCGGATACTTCCGCCCTCCAACCCTTCCAGGAATGCCTTGACGTCATCCTGCGCGAGCACCCAGTTGATGTTGTCGTTCAGGCGTTGCACGGCCTCCCGAGGCGTGCCGGCTGGCGCGAAGATGCCATACCACGTACCGATATTGAAGGATTTCAGCCCCGCTGCTTCAGCAACCGTGGGGATGTCAGGTAGCGCTGTGCTCCGCTTAAGGCTGGTCACAGCCAGTGGCCGGAGCTTGCCGGCCTTGATGTGAGGCACGGCCAGCGAGATGGACGAATACATCAGCGACACTCGCTGGGCCATCACATCGGTCAGCGCGGGGGCCGAGCCTTTATAGGATACGTGGCGCATCTGGATGCCGGCCGCCTGGGCGAACAATTCGCCCGAAAGGTGGGGCGTAGTGCCCACGCCGGCAGAACCGAAGGTCAACAGGTTCGGGTCCGCCTTTCCCGCGCGCACCACGTCAGCCAGCGTCTTGTATGGCTGTCCAACTGATGTCACGATCAGGATTGGGATGTCGGCCAGATATGCTACGGCCTGTAAGTCGGTCAATGGGTTGTACGGCACGCTTTTGATTAGGAGGGGGGCGACGGCTAGGTTGTCGGCTTGGCCGATCAGGAGATTAAGTCCATCTGCCGGCATCTTGGCGGCCGCGCCGACGCCGATGGTACCGCTGGCGCCGGGCCGGTTATCTACCACCACTGGCATGCCCATGCGCTCACTGAGCCTGGCACCGATTAGGCGGGCCACCGCATCTGTACCTCCTCCGGGAGGAAATGGCACTACTAGTCGAACTTGGTTGCCTGCAACGAGCTGAGCGGCGGTCGGGCGCGACTGTAAAGGGCCAAGAAGACCACCAATGGCCAAGGAAAATATGAACTGTCGGCGCCCGAGGATTTTAGAGTACATGTGCGTCTCCTTTTTTTTTGAAATGACACTCCGCCGTTCTGGACGGATGGAAGCGATTTTACGTATCTACGCCTGCTAGTCTCTCATCGTTTTTGAGCGCACCCCCCCTTCGCGGTCGGCGAAGGTTTCGACTCTACCCTCCGGTCAAACCAACCGTTCCAGACAATATGCAGTCTCCAGTATCCCAGCGTTTGCAATGCCTGCTGATTCAGAATTCCCGTTCCTGAGACGACCGATCCTTCGGACCGGAGCACATTCTCTGAGTGGGCAAGTCGCTTGGCAATGAGTGACCGAACGCTGGCACGCTTGGTCGAGCGTGAGACGGGTCTTCCTTGGGACGCTGACGACAACAGCTTCACCCCCGGCCAAAGCCCCGTGGAAACTCTCCACAACGCTTGGGCGACTCAGTGGCACGCGCGCTGGTTAGCGCTTGGCATCGGCAAGCAATCGCAGTTGCTTGTCGGGCTGTGTGGAGGGCGTCGATTCGGCGGCAGGCTTGCCGCGTTGCGACGCGTGCCACGGCAGCATACGTTCTTCGGCGAGTTCCAGGCCCTTGAACAGGATTACACCAAGGATGCACAGCAGCGCTAACGCGACGAAGACGGTCGGCGTGTCAAAGCTGCCTTGGATAACCAGGATGACGTGCCCCAAGCCAGTCTCTCCTGCCACGAGCTCGCCTACGATTGTGCCAACAAGTGCGAAAGAAATACCGACCTTCATTCCGGCAAAGCTGCTTGGCAGCGCGTTCGGAAAGCGAATCTTCCAAAGTGAGCCGCTCGATCTCGCGCCGGTAGGCAGATAGCGTCGCCGCGCTGTCGGTATAGCGCGCGAGCCAGGCGGTGACGGCAGCCAACTCGTCTGCGGCGGCAATCCGGGCGGCGGAGGCGGGGGCGCGGTTGCTGCCGCCACCCGTAGAACGAAGCAATTCTGTCACTAGGAATAGTCATTTCACCAGCTTCAAATCCCTCTTCACATCAGCACGCATTTCGAAGAGGCGTCGATGGAGCGCATTTACAAATAGGGAGGGATTCTTGAGAACAGCTTCCGCATGAAGCTTGGGACAGCCCAATCGACAGAGCCTTGCCGCTTTGCGGAGAATATGCGGCGGTTTGGTGTGGTTACGCTCAAGCAGCTTGCCTCATAGACGCTATCCCCTCGCCGGCTATTGCGCTCCAAGCCAGTCTAAGCCCTACCTATTGAACTCGCGAATGTACTCGGGGAATCAGGCCTTGCTTCAAAAAGCCTTCCAGGTTCGGTAGAGGTGCTGACCTCCACTTTTCATCTGGGAGCCGTCCCTCACCCATCCCGGGTTCTCCTGGCATCGTTCGCACAACAATATGGTGGACATTATCAACTAGATGAATTACTATGTCCACAAATATAGAAACGGTCCAAATCAAGGAGACATGATGATGCGTCTGATGATGTACGTGCTGTGGACGGCTGCCTTACTGATGGTCAGCCCTGCGCGAGCTGCCTATCCGGATCGGCCGATCGTTCTGGTGGTGCCGTTTGCGGCCGGCGGGCCGGCTGACGTGATGGCGCGCACGCTCGCCAAGTCCATGGGTACCCGGATAGGACAGACGATCGTGGTGGAGAACCGGCCGGGCGCCGGAGGGCTGGTGGGAATTGCCGGTGTGACGCGTGCCACGGCAGACGGATATACGCTTGGTATGGCCGGTACGGGCGCCCTGGTGTACGCACCGTTCATTTCGCCGAAGATGCCATTCGACCCGCTTAAGGATGTGACCCATCTGAGCACGATGGTCTCCACCCCCAACCTGGTGGTCGTCAATGCCAGCTCTCCATTCAAATCGGTTGCCGATCTGTTGGCAGCGGCCAAACGCGAGCCGGAGAGGTTCACCGTGGCGTCGGCTGGCGTGGGCAGCAGCACCCATGTGGTTGGCGCGTTGTTCCAGCGCGAAGCGGGCATTCGTCTGCGCCACGTACCTTACAAGGGCGGCGCGCCCGCCGTGCAGGATCTGATGGGCGGGCAGGTGGACATGTTTATCGCCGAAGTCCCAGCCGTGGCGCACCTGATCAAGGGCGGCAAGCTCCGTGCACTGATGGTGACCGACACCAAACGGCTCGCGGCGCTACCGGACGTTCCCACAGCGGCCGAAGCAGGTTTGCCGAAGGTGCTCGCCGCGGGAGCGTACGGCATTGTCGCGCCGCGCGGCCTGCCTGAAGACGTGGCCCGCAAGATTGTCGATGCCGTCACCGGTGCATTGCGCGCCCCTGACGTTGTGGAAAAGTTTGCCGAGCAGGGCGGCATCGGGCAGTCCAGCACGCCGGACGCGTACCGGGCGCTGATCAAGTCCGAGCAGGGGCGATGGGGGCCGGTCATCAAGGCTGCCGGCATTACCGCAGAGTAACCGTTGCAGAGGAATCAGAACATGAGCATCAAGACGCGAATTACCGAGTTGCTCGGGATCCGCTACCCCATCATCCAGGCCGGCATGAGCTGGGCATCGTCAAGTTCGCTGTTGGCGGGGGCGGTGTCGAAGGCCGGCGGTTTGGGGGTGATTGCGGCTGGCCCGATGCGGCCCGATGACCTGAGGCGTGCGATCCGGGAAGTCCGTGCGATCACGGATGCGCCATTCGCGGTCAACGTGGCGCTGTACAACAAGCGCGCTGCCGAGCATCTGCAGATCGTGCTAGACGAAGCCGTGCCAATTCTGATCGCATCGCAGGGCAGCCCGCGCGACCACATTGGCCGTTTTCAGGCGGCCGGAGTCAAGTGGCTTCACGTGGTGGCGCATCCCGACCATGCGCGCAAGGCAGCCGCCGCCGGTGTTGATGGACTGATCGTGGTGGGTGGCGAGGCAGGCGGACATCCGCCGCCAAGCGGCACAAGCACGCTGGTGCTTGTGCGGTTGATTGCGCGTGCCGTCAACCTGCCGATCATTGCCGGTGGCGGGGTTGCCGATGGCGCGGGCGTTGCGGCCATGCTTTGCCTGGGCGCCGATGCCGTGCAGATGGGTACGCGCTTCCTGCTGACGCCCGAGGCCTCGCTGCATGATGCCTACAAGCAGAAGGTTCTGGGAGCCGGGGTGGGCGACACCACGCTCGTGGGCTGGCGTGGCCTGCCGATTCGCGCGGTGCGTAATGCGTTCACCGATGAGTACGAAGCCGCGGAAAGGGCCGGCAAGCCGCGCGAGGCGCTTGAGGCGCTGTTCGGCAGCCGTTCGCTCAAGATGGCGGCAATGGATGGTGATGTCGATCAGGGCAAGGTCGAGGCGGGGCAGAGTGCAGCGCTGGTCGATGCACTGGAGCCGGCCGCCGCGCTGGTCGAGCGCATTGCGGCAGAGACGCGCGAAGCGATGTCACGCATGGCAAATCAATTGAAGTAAAGAGGCTGGACATGAGCGAACTGCAGATTGAAAACGTCGGCCAGGTGCGCGTGCTGCGCATGAACCGCCCTGAAAAGCGCAACGCGCTGAACAATGCACTGACACGTGGGCTGGTGGATGCACTAGCGGCGGCCGAGGCCGATGAGGCTGTGCATGTGGTGGTGTTCACGGGCAACGGTTCGGCGTTCTGCGCCGGCGCCGACATCACGGAGTTCAAGGACCTGACCCCGGACCAGATGTCGCGCGTGGAAGAGCGCGCCGAGCTGACGATGCAACTGCACCTCAGCGTATCGCGCATGAGCAAGCCCGTGATTGCCGCAATCAACGGGTTTGCCATGGGCGGTGGGGCAGGGCTGGCCATTGCGTGCGATCTGGCGCTGGCAGCGCGTTCGGCGCGCATTGGGTACCCGGAAGTGAAACATGGCATCGTGGCTGCCATCGTGCTGCCAAACCTGACGCGACAGATTGGTCGCAAGGCGGCCTTTCACATGGTGGCCACCGGTGAATCGATCGATGCGGAGCGCGCGGTCGAGCTCGGCATGGTCAACGCCGTGCATGACGACCATGTGTTGATGGATGAGACCATGGCGTTAGCCAGCCGTCTGGCGGGTGTCAGCCGTGCAGCCATGGCCACCACTAAGCAGACGTTTCACGAAGTGGTGGACCTGCCGCTGGCTCGCGGTCTCGAGATCGGCCGCGAAGCCAACAAGCGCATGCGCAGCTTCGTGCGGACGGAGCGGTAGCGCCATGAGCAAACCACTCGAACACATCACGATCCTCGATCTCTCGCGGGTGCTGGCCTGCCCGTTCGCATCGATGATCCTTGCGGAACTCGGTGCTACGGTGATCAAGGTCGAGCAGCCCGGCTGCGGTGACGAGACACGCAGTTTTGAACCACGCGTGGAGGCCGAGGGCGGTAGCGAAAGCGCTTACTACATGGCGTTCAATCGCAGCAAACAGTCGATCACGGTCAACCTGCGCAGCGAAGCGGGGCAGCAGATCGTACGAGATCTGGCCGCAAACGTCGATGTGGTGATCGAGAACTTCCCGGTCGGCACGCTCAAGCGCTATGGACTGGGCCCCGAAACGCTCAGGGAGATCAATCCGAAGCTGGTCTATCTATCTTGTACCGGATTTGGGCAGACCGGTCCCTACGCACCGCGCAAGGGCTACGACACCGTGTTCCAGGCGATGGGCGGGATCATGAGCCTGACCGGCGAGCGCGATGGCGGGCCGGTCAAGCCTGGCTTGCCGGTGGCCGACCTGACGTCCGGACTCTGGGCGGCCATTGCGGTACTGTCGGCGCTACAGGGCCGCAGTGCGTCAGGGCAGGGCTGTCACATCGATCTTTCGATGTTCGATGCGCAGGTCAGCCTGCTCACGCTGGCGGCGGCGCGCTGGTTCGCGCTGCAGGAAGTGCCGCAGCGTATGGGCACGGAGCACCCCGGCCGCGTGCCATCGGCAAGCTTTCAGGCCGCTTGTGGCCGCTGGCTTCATATCACGGCGAGCGACCAGCACTGGGAGCCGCTCCGCAAGGTGCTGAAACTGGAGACCTGGGGTGCGGATCCCGAACTGCAGACGAACGTGGGACGTGTGCGCCGGCGCGATGAAGTGATGCGGCGGCTGACTGACGCCGTAGCGGCGTGCGATCGCGACGAACTGTGCGCTGCCATGGATGCTGCGGGCGTGCCTGCCGGTCCGATCAAGTCGGTGGACGAAGTCCTCTCCGATCCCCATGTGCTGGCGCGCGGCATGGTGGCGAACTTCGACCATCCGGTCATCGGCCAGTTTCCGGCGCTGCCGGTGCCGCTGCGCTTTGACGGCTGGGACAACCCCGAGGTTGGGAGACCGCCGCTGCTTGGCGAACATACCGGCGACGTACTGCGCGAGCGGCTGGGTATGGACGCGCAGCGTGTGAAGGCGCTGCGCGAGGCCAAGGCCATCTGAAGTGTATGGAGATAGCTATGACTGAATCGAACGAAACGGGCACACAGCCTGCCGTGCTATACGCGGTCGAGGGCGGCATTGCCACAATCACGCTGAACCGGCCGGATTGCCGTAATGCGCTGAACCTGGCCATGTGCGAGGGTTTGCAGGCCGCAGCCACGGCGGCCGCCGCCGATGCAGATGTGCGAGTCGTGCTTGTGCGCGCTGCCGGTCCGGTGTTTTGCGCGGGGGCCGACCTCAAGGAACGCAAGACGATGGACGAAGCGCAGGTGCTGGGCCGCCGCATGCGTGGATTCTTTGCCTATGAAGCACTGGAAAGCCTGCTGATGCCGGTGATCGCCATTGTGGCAGGCCCGGCAGCGGGTTCCGGCGTGGAAATTGCCTCGGCTTGCGACTTTGCCGTGGCCACGCCCGCTGCCACGTTCTGGACGCCGGAGGCGCAGTGGGGCACCGTGGGTGCGACCCAACGCCTGGCGCGCATCGTCGGCAAGCGGCTGGCCAAGGACATGATGTTCACCGGACGGCGGCTGACGGCAGCGGAAGCACTGGATGTTGGGCTCGTCACGCGTATTGTCGCGCCGGACAGTCTGGAGGAGGAGGTGGCGAACCTGGCGGCAAGTGTCGCCAAGGCGCCGCCGCTGGGCATGCGCCTGGCCAAGCGTTGCATCGACCGTGGCATCGAACTGGGCCCACGTGGCGCGCTGGCCGAGGAATTGCTGGCGATTGAAAAGAATCTGGCCCGCTCGGACTGGCGTGCCGGCATCGGGGCATTTGGAGGCAGAAAATGACGTGGGAACCTCGGACACTGGCCGCGGTGCTGGCGCAGCAGGCCGGTTTGCGTGGCACGGAACGCGCGCTGGTCACGCCCGGCGGGACTGCCTCATGGCGCAAACTAGAGGCGCAATCGCGCCGCGTCGCCAAGGCGTTGCTCGCGCGCGGTGTGCGCCGCGGAGATTTCGTTGGCCTGCTGTGCGGCAACGATGAGCATTGGGTGGCGAGCTTCTACGGCGCCGCCCTGATCGGCGCCGTGACCGTGCCCGTCAACACCCGTTTCAAGGCTGCGGAGATCGCGTATTGCCTGCGCCAGTCCGATGTGCGGCTGTTGATCCTGACCGACCGGTTCCTTAAGATCGATTTCATGGCGTTCCTGCGCGAGGTGGAGCCTGCCGTCGATCATGCGCTGCCGGGGCAGGCGCTGCCCTTGCTCCGCGATGTGGTGGTCGTTGGCAGCGATGTGCCGCGTGCCGGTCTCGAGTGGGAGGCATTTCTTGCCGCGGGCGATGCGCTGCCCGACGATGTGCTCGCGGGTGCCATCCGTGCCGTCACGCCGGAGGATCTGCTGCTGATCCAGTTCACGTCCGGTACGACGGCGCACCCCAAGGGCGTGATGCTCACGCACGACAACATGTTGCGCAATGCCGCGGCCGTAGGCCAGCGCCTTGGCATCGAACCTTCGGATTGCTATTTCAACTGCCGCCCGTTCTTTCACGTGGCCGGCTCCACGCTGTCGCTCCTTTGCGCGCTGTGCGCGGGCGCAAGCATCGCCACGCTGCCCACATTTGATGCCGGCGCTGCGCTGGCGATGCTGGAGCAAGAATGCTGCACGTTCATCTCCGGCAACGAGACCCTGTTCCAGATGCTGATCGCGCACGGGTCGTTCGAGCGCTCGCGATTGCATCTGCGTGGTGGCTGGGCAGCGGCAGGCCCTGACACGATGCAGCGCATTATTGACGAGATGGGCATCGATCAAATCTGCTGGGCGTATGGCCTGTCGGAGGCGTCACCGAATGTCGTCATCAATGATTGGCGCGATGATGTAGCGTTGCGCGTGGGGGGGGTCGCGCTCCCGCATGATGGTGTAGCGGTGCGAATTGTCGATGAGGCGTCGGGCGCCGTCTGTGACGCCGATGCGGTAGGCGAGATCCAGGTCAAGGGCTGGAGCGTGATGCGAGGCTACTACAAGCAGCCTGACGCGAACGCCAAGGTATTCACTGCGGACGGCTGGCTGCGCACCGGCGATCTTGGGGCATTGCGCACGGATGGACGCTTGCGGCTGGTTGGCAGGTTGAAGGACGTGTTCCGTGTCGGCGGTGAGAACGTGGCGCCCGCCGAGGTGGAGCAGGTGCTGTTGTCCCATCCCGCAGTGGCATCGGCCCAGGTGGTGGGTGTGCCCGACACGCGCCTGGGCGAGGTGCCGGCAGCGTTTGTCACGCTCAAGCCCGGCATGACGCTGGACGCCGAAGCGCTGCTAGCGTGGGCCAGGCCGCGTATGGCGAACTTTCGCACACCACGCTACGCCGAAATTGTGACCGACTTCGAGCGCATCGGCATGACCGCCAGCGGCAAGGTGCAGAAGAACAAGCTGCGCGAGCATGCCATCGCGCTGTTTCACCTGTCGAGCCAATGAGCACCGAGCCGGAGATATCCATGACTGCCGAAGTCGTCCTGTGTGAATGCTTTGCCCGCGACGGGCTGCAACATGAGCCCGATTTTGTGCCCACCGAAACGAAAATGGCACTCGTCGACCGCTTTGCGGCAATCGGCTTTCCCCGCGTGGAAGCCACGTCGTATTCGAATCCGAAGGTCGTGCCGCAGTTTGCCGATGCCACCGATCTGCTGCGCGCGCTGCCACGGCGCGATGGTGTGATGTACAAGGCGACCTGTGCCAACACCCACGCCGTGCAGCGCGCGCTGGCGGACCTTGATGCCGGTATTGGTGCCACCGAGGTGAGTCTGCTGGTGTCTGCCTCGTCGTCGCACTCCGAGCGCAACCTCAAGCGCAGCCGGGACGATCAATGGCAGAACATTCGCGCCATGGCAGATGCGGCGCGTGGGCGTTTCCGCATGGTCGGTACCATCTCGGTCGCGTTCGGTTGTCCGTTCGAAGGCCATGTCGACCTCCAGCAGGTGCTGCGCGATGTCGGGCGGTTTCGCGATGCCGGCGTCAGGCTCGTGACACTCGGTGACACGACCGGCATGGCCACACCCGAAACCGTGCGGGCATTGTTCCGCGCCATGCGCAATGACTTTCAGGACGTCACGCCAATTGCGCACTTCCACGACACACGCGGTACCGGCCTGGTCAACTATGTTGCCGCGCTGGAAGCCGGAGTAACCCACTTCGATTGCGCGATGGGCGGCGTGGGGGGGCACCCTGCTAAGGTGCAGTACGGTGGCGGGCATACCGGAAACGTCTGCACCGAGGACTGGGTGGCGTTGCTCGACGCGATGGGCGTCCGTACGGGCATCGATCTGGACGGCATGCTGGCGGCCGCGCAGGAATGCGAGGCCGTGCTCGGCCGGCGGTTGCACAGCAGGGTGCTGCGCAGTGGCCTGAACCCGTTACGCACCTCGTTACGCGCCGCCTGAGCCGCCTACCAGCCGGTTGAGACGTGACACCAGCGAGCGGATTTCGGCAAGATCGAGCCCGGTGCCGTCACCCTGTTCCATGGCGGCGTCAACCGCTGGCGCAGGGCTCTCCGTTTCGTCAATGGGCTCGCCCGCAGCGGCCCGCCGCTCTTCATCCAGCACTTGGCGCGCGCTGGCGGTGAGCATCGACAGCATTTCCATCAACTGTTTGCGCTGCTCTGGGCTGAGCGGACTCAGCAGCCGCTCGTTACGCACATTGGCGTCGATGATCACCTGCCGGTAGAGCACATCGCCAGCCTTAGTCAGACTGAGCAGCACCGCGCGTGCATCGGTGTCGCTACGCTCGCTGACGATCAACCCGCGCTCGATCAGGGTCGATACGGTGCGGCTGGCGTAGCTCTTGTCCAATGCGGCGCGGCGTGCGAGTTCCTTCAGCGAAAGCGGTGCGTGCGCGCCAAGCATGCCTATCGATCGCCATTCCAGCAGTGTCAGCCCGAACTTGCGCTGTACGCGCAACGATGCACTCGCGGCGGAGAGGCCGGCCAGGTTATGCAGACGTGAGGAAAGCAGGTCGGTAATGATCCGCGGTGCGGCACCTGAACTGCGTTTTGTTGCGCTCATTGGCGAGGGTTCCAATTAGTTGACTCTGTCAACTATTCTACCCGCATTGTCAAAGCTAGACGACAGATTACTGCGTCAATTTACGTGAAGTGTACTAAAACCGGGTCTCCCGCACTTTATGTGATGGCTGCGTCGAGGGCTTGATTTCCGGCCGATCTGGCTTTACGTCGATCGTTACCATGAGCCAAGTTCTCGGTGGGATCGATCGTATTCTCGCCCGTGTGGGTAAGCGCTTCGTCTCCAGCGACGCCCGAGGGGAGACCATCACCGTCGAAGCCTGCAATACGGTTCGCGCGGCACCTTGTCCTGCCTGCCATCGTTAGAGTAGCCGACTCCACGGCAGCTATGTGCGCAGGCTGGAAGAACGTCCGATGCTCGAGCAGCGGGTCGTTCTCGCCGTAGAGGTGCGTCGTTTCAAGTGTGCAAACGCCGGCTGCCCGCGTCGTATGTTTGCCGAGAACATCCACGCCTTGGCCGGTCGGCATCAACGTCGGACGCCATCGCAGGCTCGGGCGTTGCACGCGTTGGGCCATGCCCTCGGTGGTGAGGCGGCAGCCCGGCTTGCCAACGCCTTGGGCTTGCGCACCAGTGCCGACACGGTGCTGCGGGAGTTGAGTTGCGTGGTCCGCCTCCTCTTTCCGCAGGGCAAGGTACCGCTTGTTCAGGCACCCGTGCGCACGATGCCGTGCCCGTCGGCCCGGCGCGTGTTCGGATGGCTTGCCGGATGGAGGAAGCTCGCCGTCGAGGAGCCCAGGAGCGCGGACCACGAGCGCTTCGTGCAGGCGCTGTGCAAGATCGAACCCATGGTGGGTGAGGTCCACAGCCTCGCGCGGGAGTTTCTCGGGCTCATGCACCGGCGAAGTCTGCGGCAGTTCGATCGATGGTTGAAGCGTCTGTCGTGCTGCGACGCTGCGGAAATGCGCAGGTTCGCGCAAAGCTTGCGCGCCGACTTACCGGCTGTGCAGGCGGCCTTCAAGCTGCCATGGAGCAATGGCCAGACCGAAGGTCACGTCAACCGGCTCAAGTTCCTCAGGCGACATTCATATGCAATGACGCATGTGCGCCCATATATGGTTGTAAATGACAACGTTATGATTGCCAATATCAACGATATCGCCTACAGTTGCGGTGTAGGCGACACAACTGGCATGGCGACTCCGCAGACAACGCTGAGCCGGACGTCACGCCGATTGGCCATTTCCACGACACGCGAGCCAGCGGCCTAGTCAACCATGCTGACGCGCCGGAGGCGGGCGTTCCCCACTTTGATTGTGCTTTTGGTGGCGTGGGCGGCCATTCGGCCAAGGTTCGGTACGGCGGCGGGCATACCGGCAACGTCGCCACTGAAGATTGGGTCAATCTGCTCGAGTCAATGGGAGTGAAGACCGGCATCGATCTGGGAAGATTGCCGGCCGTTTCGGCTGAATGCGAGGCGGCGCTAGGTCGGGATCTGCACGCACGTGTCACACGCAGTGGCCTGAACCCGTTGCTGGCGGTCGTCGCGGCGGAACGCAATCAATGGCCCAAGGCAAATTCCATTTGGCCGGCGGGCCCGACAACTTGCCACTGAAGTTAAGAATTGGAATTCAAAAGAAGAACATGAAGACGGAGGAGACGCAGATTGGATAGAAGACGATACATGGCGGCGGCCATTGCCGCATTGGGCCTGCTGGGTGGCACCGCCTTCGCTCAGGGCACCGACAAGACGGGAACGTATCCGGACCGTCCGATCCGGATCATCGTTCCCTTTACCCCGGGCGCGATCAACGACGTGCTTGCCCGCGCGATGGCGGAGAAACTGACCCAGTCGCTGGGACAGCCGGTACTGGTCGAGAATCGTCCAGGCGCGGGTAGCGTTATGGGAACCGACTATGTGGCAAAGGCCGTGCCGGATGGTTACACGCTGCTGCAGGTGCCCGCCGCGTTCGCGATCAATGAGTCCTTGCTGCCGAAGCTGCCATACCGCTGGGACAAGGAATTCAGCTTCATCTCCATGGCCGCCACTTCGCCCTTTTTGCTGCTGGTGAGTGCATCTTCGCCAGCGAAGACAGTGAAAGACTTGGTGTCGATGGCGCAGGCTGCGCCGGGCCGCGTCGCCTTTGCCTCGACCGGAAAAGGGGGCAACGCGCATCTGATGGGGGAGATGCTGAAGACCATGGCAAAGATTGACGTGATCCACGTGCCATACAAGGGAGCCAACCAAGCCATCACCGACCTGATTGGTGGCCAAGTGCAGTTCACCTTCAGTACCTATACCGGTGCTGCCAGCGCCATCAAGGCGGGCCGCATACGTCCGCTGGCGGTGACCTCCGCCACGCGCTGGGCGGCATTGCCAAACCTGCCCACAATCGCCGAATCGGGGTATCCGGGTTACGAGGCCATAGGCTGGTGGGCGTATGCGGTGCCGGCCAGAACGCCCAAGCCCATCATCGACAAGCTGAATCGGGAGTTGAACAAGGTGATGCAAATGTCCGACGTGCAGCACCGGTTCCGCGCGGAAGGCATCGATCTGATGGGCGGTTCACCTTCGCAGGCGCGGCAGTTTGTGGCGAAGGAGATCGACACCTGGTCCGACGTGGTCCGGCAATCCCGGATCAGCCTGACGGAGTGAGGGAGGCATGAGTGAAATGCACCACACCCGGACGGACAAGAAACATGTCCTGCAATGGCTGGATGCGGGCAAGGCCGGCCATGACGGCGCCAGGGTCCATGCCGTTGTGAAGGGCGATGACGTGGAGATCTACGTCATCGCGGAAGGGAGCGGCATGCCCATCGTGCTGCTGCCGTCGCGTGGGCGCGATTCCGAAGACTACGACGACGTGGCCGCGCGGCTGGCACGCGCCGGCTACCGCGTGCTGCGGCCTCAGCCTCGCGGGGTGGGCCGCAGCACCGGGCCGATGACCAGTTTGACTCTGCACGATCTTGCCGGAGATATCGCCTTGGTCATCCGAGCGATGTCGGACGAGCCCGCTGTCGTGGTGGGCCACGCTTTCGGAAACTGGGTGGCACGGATGACGGCGACGGACTATCCAGATCTGGTGCGCGGGGTCGTCATCGCCGCCGCTGCGGCGAAGCAGTTCCCGGCGGTGCTCAGCGAATACGTCAACAAGAGCGCGGACATGTCGCTACGCGCTGCCGAGCGCCTGCATTACCTGCGTATAACCTTCTTTGCCCCCGGTAACGATCCTACCGCTTGGCTGCAAGGCTGGTACCCGCGAGTGAGTGAGAGCCAGCGGTTGGCCGGACAGGCAACCATGCAGGCCGAATGGTGGGCAGGCGGTTCCGCCCCCATGCTTGATCTCCAGGCGGAGGCAGATCCGTTCAAGCCTGCCGACAAGCGCAACGAACTCAAGGAGGAGTTCGGCAGCCGGATCTCCGTCGCGCTCGTCGCGAACGCGAGCCATGCGCTGCTGACGGAGCAGCCAGCTGCGGTGGCGACAGCCATCGACGAGTGGATTAGCACTCTCTAACGCGGGGACACGTTCGAAGTTGTACCCATGCATCCTGCGCTGCACGCGCGGGAGGGCCGGCTGCTGCCAAAAAAACTACGGGATCCGGAAGGATTCCCAATCCAAGAAGATCGGTCAGAAAGGAGACAATTCAATGAAGCACCCAATTCGCGTCAGCATGCTGATCCATCCGCTTGTGTTGCTCTGCGCTAGCAGCGGGGCACATGCGCAGTCGAGCGTCTCGCTATACGGAATAGCCGACGCCGGTATCCGGTATGCGACCAATGCGAATGCCGGAAAAGACCGGAAGTTTGAATTATCGGAGGGTGCGCTGACCGGCTCGCGCTTTGGTCTCAGGGGCGAAGAAAACCTCGGCGGGAGCCTATTGACTTTCTTCCAACTGGAAGGTGGCTTCGACTTGGGCACGGGGGCATCGCTTCAGAGTTCGGCCAGCACCGGCTACGCGCAAACCGGGACTGGCACTGGCGGCAGCGGGCGGCTGTTCGGCCGTCAGGCATTCGTTGGCATCAAGAGCGAATACGGTGCCATTTCTTTCGGGCGGCAATACTCGGTCGGCTACCAGAGCATGGCCGGTGCGCAGATCTTTGGCAACCCGAATCTGGACACGCTGATCATCGTCAGCAAGTACACAGGGAGCCGGCAAGATAACGCGGTCAAATACGAAGGTAAGTTTGGGGGCTTCAGTGCCGCGGCCGACTACGCCTTCGGCGAGATCACTGGCAATACGAGCGCCAACTCCGCAGCCGGCGTCGCACTCGGTTACATGGCGGGCGGCATCAGCGTGGGCTTGAACTATACGACCGCGCACAGCGCGGACGGGCGCGAAGCACGCCGCACGGTGGGTATCGCCGGCGGCTATGCGATAGGGCCGTTCAAGGCAACGCTAGGTTACTTGGGCAATCGATACAAGACTGCGGAAACCAGGAATGATGTCTTTATCGGCGGCCTCAGCTACACTCCGGTCGCGGCCTGGCTGTTCGGCGTCGGTGCCTTCCGCGACAAACAGCGCGACCCGGGTGGAAGCCGAGCGACCATCTACGGGATGATCGACTATCGACTCTCCAAACGAACCAATGTGTACCTCGAAACTGACTACAATCGCATTACCGGCCGCTACGAACTGATCAAGTCGCAGGGCGTGCCTGGTGGCAAGTTCGGCGCAATGCTTGGTCTGCGACATCTGTTTTGACGCGCGTTGGACAGCGGAAACGGGTGGTCAAGGCGCCGCGGATAACCTTGCCCGTATGGAGTCATTTGCGTCGCCTCGTAATAGCGCAGCCTACTATTTCTAGCTGCCGAGTCGATCCGGTGCCGCTCCTGCGTGGCCTCATGTCGCCCATTGTCCTCGCTGTGCGGGTAGTCTCGTCGTCGGCAGCGAGCAGCAACAAGGTATGGCTTTTTGCGGCGCGAGGAGCGTATGCCTATCGCAACCGTACCTCCCTGTATGGGACCGCGGGTATATCGACAACCGAAGCACATGCTGTAGAGCACCTGCAGCAGCATGGCGCGCAGCGACTTCTCCGGCGCGATGCTGGGCCGGCCACTCTTGATATCGGCCTCGTACATCTGCGCGAGCAACCGGTCCATCTTCACCAGCGCCTGGTTGGCCATGGTTCGGATCGAGCGCAGCGGGTGCGACTTCGGCACGAAATCATCCAGACGCCGTATGGTGAACAAGCTTTCGGCGAATGTGTCTGTGCCGCGCATGGATGTTGGGGTTGGATGGTGTCCTCAAATCAACGCCTCAGCCAGTTGTCGCGCCGACGTCCGCTGGAGGTGTTTCAGCGACCCGCTAGGGCTGAAAAGTCAAGATTTTTGCGAAGGTAGGAGAGCTGCAACGCGTTCACCCAATCGGTCTGCTACCTGTCGCGCCTCTTGTCGCAGAGCCGCCCAATCATCGCTTTTCCGGTTCAGATATCCTTCTCGCGCCCTGGCAAGCAATATGGCAGCCTCAGCGGGCAGGCGGGGCAATGCCCATGCTGCGGCAACGTCTTTGGGCACGAAATCTCCCTGGGCCAGGGTTCGCCACATACGCGCGAGCGTCAACAGAACATTGCGCTCATCGCCTTCCATGGCTTCGAGCAACGTGGGAAGAGCGTCCCCAATCGCGTGGCATATATCAGAGTACGGGATGATGGGCAGCAACTCTGTCGTATCGGGGCCGATCAGCGCCATTGCTTCGTTCCGGGCTTGCGCCAGGAGCAAGGTGAACTCGGGATCAGAAGCTGGCTCGGGCACCTCGCCGGCTTCGAATGCGTCTCGTAGCCACTCCCCGTAAACGAACTCGCTGCGGGCGGGGTAGGCCAATGCCGCGAGATCAGCGCGTTGAAAAATGATCAGTTCAAGAGGACGCGGGCTATCAGGGGGAGCAGGATACCGTCCCGAAACACCCATTAACTCTGCCACTAGACGTTTGCGAACTGCATGTGTCATCGGTTGCTCGACAACGGCAAGTAAGTCGACATCACTGTTTGGACGCAGGCCACCCCTTACCGCCGAACCGTGGAGGTAGGCCGCAAGGAGCGAATTTCCTAAGCATCGTTGCACTACCAACAATGCTTGCGATGCTTCGACTGGAGTTTGCGACATGTCTTTCTTCATATTTACCATCTATAGGACGCGCGAACGCAATGCCTTCGCGTTGGCGCGCGCGCTCGAACGTGCGGACGCTCTCTCACTGACAACATCAGATCGCCAATGGAGAGTCTTCGCCTGTGAACGGCTTCCTGCCGAGAAGACGCTCGCACCCATGCTGGGAATTATCGCAGCCCAACTACGGATTTCGCCAGCCGTGTGGAACCTGTAACGAAGCCCGTCGAGAGCCATCCTACGCGACGCGGGCGAGCCGCCTTTCGCTGCTGACCCATATTGGTGTCCCAAGGTTGGAGGAACTTCAAACACCAATGGCGTGGGTTTCAGACCGAGAATGGCTCCCGTACTGCTTCGACTGCCTAGTTCTGAATCCCGCCGACGTTTTATCGCCGCGCTGGAAGCGGGATTGGCTAGATCCGCACACGGCTGTCTGCCGAGCCCCTGGCCATAGACTGAATGCGCTCCCGCCATTCACGCTACGCATGTGCGGGAATCTCACTGCGGTGCTCGGCGCGATCAGCAAGCGACAGCGCAAGGGGTAGGTAGCAGAGTCCAGATCTCGGCATTGGCGGAAATAACGTTCTGCAATTGTGGTTGCGCTCTTCCGCCAGTGGGGCGTCCCACGTATCCAGGCGAAGCCGTTACGCCGAACCTAAAATGCAATTAATCGCCAGGCTTTGCCTGCAACCATTAGCCACTGGCTGGCATGAGGCAGTTCCCCTCTGCGTAGAAGGCAGCCAATCCCGTTTAGATTATAATTTCACTTTCATGAAATAATCTGGCCAGCAGCCTCCACGCTGGTTTGCCTTCTTCACGGGACGGGCCTCCATGCCGCGACCGCTACCTGATCCGACGCCACCGTCGCGCGCGACGATTCGCACCATTCACCAACTGGGCGACCGCATTCGAGCCACCCGCGCAGGGGAAGGGATGCCCATTGACCAGGCGGCGAGGCATTGCGGTGTCCCCGCCGGCATGCTGTCTAAGCTAGAGAACGGCAAGGCATCAATCTCGAGCACGCCCTGCGTGTGATGGACGGACTGGGTTTGACGATGCTGGTCGTTCCCAAGACGCATGCGCCTTGGCTCGAACAGGCAGCGGCCCATGCGGCCAAGATCGGCGAGGATGCGGCCAGGGAACAGCATGCCTGGCTGGAAGGGTAGAGACGCCGATCAGGACGGGCGTCATTCTCGGATGCGGTCCGCGATCGGTGCGGAAATGCCATTCGCTTTCGTGCGGACGCGCCTTCCGCCTTGCTGAGAGCTCTTGTCCCGATTCAGCCTGGTGACGACATCTTCGACGGTTTGGTTTGGATCGTGCCGGTGGCGCACGCCTCGCTTGCAGTTGCTGCGCACGTTTTGCATCCTCCGGTCGGGCGTGCCCGGCCTCTAGGCCGGCCAGATCCCTTAGAGGCCAGTTCAAAAAGGCTGGTCCATACGCCTGAGGATGTTCCAGCAGACGAGAGCGCAGCCGAACTTCAGGAATGCTTCGTGAATGTCGGCCCGACGATCGAAGCCAATGCGTAGACGACGGAAGTTGTGGGGCCACGAGTGAATCCGTTCAACCTCCCATCGGAATTTTCCCAGCCCGATGCCATGCTCTGTGCGGCGCCTGGCGATCACCGGCTTGCTGCCTCGTTCGCGCAGTTGCTGACGATGCCAGTCGGGTTCGCAGCCTCGATCGGCGTAGATTCTTGGGCGAAATAAGGGCAACTCACGCTGGCATGATGATCGCTGTGCCGGCCGAGGTCTGGCGCGCCTATGACTCACTCGCCCCGTCCAAACTCGGCTGCGTGCTGATGAACATCGCGGCACACGTTGACCCCCGCGCGTTGCGCAAGCATGCGCGGAGACCGAAAGCGCCGAGTGAGAAGGGCCAAGTTGCCGGATGCGTGGCACGACGGCATGTCTCTACCGCCCGTGTCATCAAGACTGGACGTGTCGTTCAATCACCTTGAAAGGGGGGCTCTAAGCCCTCGTCCAGGTAGGTGTGCGCGCCCGCATGTGCCTGCAGCATTGGCAGCGCAAGCGGCAAGCCAGTGAATGCCCCGGCCATGCCCAACGACTTCAGCCATGCACGGGCCCCGGCATTCTGCGATGAGCCTGTGACCCGTCGCAACGCTTCGCCCCCCTTCGATGGAAGGGTTGCCGGAGCGCCTGACAGCATGCGAGAGAAGCGCTGAGACTAAGCGCAAGGACGAAACCCAGACGAGCCCCCGACCAAGGCACCGAAGGATGCCGCTCGCCTCAAGTCACGGAGCTCACGAAGGCCTCGAACGCGCAGGCCTCCACCGGCGGACAGAAGAAGTGGCCTTGCCCGTAGTCGCAGCCGGCAGCCAGCAGGATGTCGCGCTGCGACTCGGTCTCGACGCCCTCGGCAATCACGCGGATGCGCAGTGCATGCGCCATGCTGATGATGGCGCGGCACAAGGCCACGTCGTCCGGGCCCCGCGTCAGCGAGCGGATGAAGGACTGGTCGATCTTGATGTAGTCAATGTCCAGGCGCCGCAGGTACGACAAGGACGAGTAGCCGGTGCCGAAGTCGTCGAGCGCGATCTCGATGCCGGCCGCCTGGAAGCGGGAGAGCTGGTCCATGACATCGGCGTTCTGCTCCATCAGCGAGCCTTCGGTGATCTCGATGACGAGGCTGCCCACCGGCACGTTCCTGCGCTCGATCATGCTGGACCAGGACTCGGGCCCGCTCGCAGGCGCGCAGAACTCCACTGGTGATTTGTTGACCGAGATCTGGAAGCCCTTGCCCAGCAGCACCTGCCAGCGCGCAAGCTGGTTTAGCGCTTCCGTCAGCACCCAGCGGCCGATGTCGATGATGAGGCCGGATTCCTCCGCAACGGCAATGAAATCGGCCGGGTGGATCGGCCCGCGTACCGGATGGTCCCAGCGGATCAGCGCCTCGGCCTTGCAGACCTTGCCCGTGCGCAGATTGACAATGGGCTGGTAGTGCAGCGCGAACTGCCCGGACGCCAGCGCCGTGCGCAGGTCCTGGGTGATGCGCAAGCGCTCCCTCTCCGCCTGCAGCAGCGCCTGGGTGAAGACCTTCCAGCGATTGCGGCCCTCCTCCTTGGCGGCAAACATCGCCTGGTCGGCGCACACCAGCAGGGCCTCGGCATTGTCGGCGTCCTTGGGGTAGGTCGCCACGCCGATGCTGGCCGACACCACCACCAGCTCGCCGGCCAGGCGGTAAGGCGCGGCAATCCGCTCCAGGATCGCCTGGGCAATGCCCTCGGCAACGCCGGCATCGCCCACTGCGGGCAGGATCACGGTGAACTCGTCGCCGGCCAGCCGCGCCACGGTATCCGAAGCGCGCACTGATGCCGCAATGCGCCGCGCCGCCTCCAGCAGCAACAGGTCGCCCTGGTCGTGGCCGAGGGTATCGTTCACCTCCTTGAAGCGATCCAGGTCGATGAACAGCAGCGCCAGCACATCCTGCGTGCCGCGCGAACGCTCGATCTCCTGTTCCAGCCGGTCGAAGAACAGGCGGCGGTTGGGCAGGTCCGTCAGCGCATCGAAATTCGCCTGGTGCCGGATGACTTCTTCCGCCTGGCGCTTCTCGGTCATGTCATGGATCAGCGCAACGCGGCGGCGCTCGCCATACGCGTGGGCCAGGTAGGTATCCACGGTCAGGTAGGCGGGAAACTCGCTGCCGTCCTTGCGGCGGATCGAGAGTTCGCCGCTCCATGTGCCCTTGGCTGCCACGGTGGCCCGCAGGCGCTCGACCAGCCCTGCCGCATTGCCTGCCCCGCTGACGCTATAGCCCGAGCGGCCCTTGACCTCCTCGACTGTATAGCCGGTGGCGGCGGCAAAGGCCGGATTCACGTCGATGATGGTGCCATCGAGCGACGTCACCACCATGGCCTCGCTGCTGGACGAATAGACCAGCGAAGCCAGCCGCATCTCCTCCATATGGCGCCGTCGCTCCCCCATGGAGCGGCGCAGGCTGTAGTACAACAGGCCAAGCAGCAGCGTGGAAGCAATGGCACCGGCCAAGGTAACGCGGCGATAAACCTCGTAGGGCGCCAGCACCAGGCCGACCGACTCGCCCACCACGAAATTGAGCCCGAACTCCGGCGCACGGTAATAGCCGAAGACCCGCTCCACGCCTTCGGAGCCCGACACCGCCCGGTAACTTCCAGACTGGGGCGACTCGCTGGCGAGGTACGGCCTGTTGCTGACCGCCCTGGCCAGCGCGCCCTCCAGGGCCGGCACGCGCGCAATGACCTGGCCGGAAGTCTTGATGACCGACGCCACTTCGCCATCGCGGTTAGTGAACGTCTGCGCAAAGCTGGCGAACTGCTCCGGACTGACCGAGACCACGATGACCCCGTCGAAGCTGCCCGCACGCAGGATGGGGCGCGTGAACTGGATCGACCATTTGCGCGAGACCTTGCCCTTCACCGGGTTGCTGATGAACAGCATGTCGCGCCCGCCCGCGTTCTGATGGACCCGGAAATGCTCGCGCCCGCTCAGGTCGACCTTCTCGCCGCGCGCGGGCGGGGCGATGGACGAGTAGATGAGCAGGCCATGCTTGTCGATCACCGACACCTGGAACGACAGGTCCACCACCAGGTTCTCCCGCTCACGCACCATCTCGATGAACCCCGGCTGGCCGGCCAGCCAACTGGCCCGCAGGTCGAGGAGGAATTCGGACAGCCGCAGGATGCTGGATTTCGAGTACGCGCCGAACGCCCGGGCCTCCGCCTGGGTACGCTCCGCGGCGTCGTGCAGCAAGCGGTCCCGCTCGCTCACGAGCTGAAACGCCGCGAACGCCCATGTTGCAATCAGCCACGCCGCCGCCCCCAGGTTCAATGGGGAAAAAACCTGGCGCAGGCGCTGCAGCGCCTTGCCATATCGGGTGGTCGAGCGTTCTGGCATCAAATGGGTATCGCAGCGCAGCGAAGAATCGACATCGATAACAGGCTAGTCGAGGTCAGCGAACCCGACAAGCAGCACACACTCTAGTCCCGTGCTCACCGCGCGGAGCCGGGCCGGCGCGTGCCGAAAGCGTCACGTCGTGATCATGCCCCGCTCGAGTGGCAAAAGCGGCGTGGCAGCCGTGGAATCGCGAAGCAATGATGTCAAAGCGCTCTCCGGATATGCACCGGCAGGGCTTGTAGGAGGTGCGCCGCCCGCCGGCGAGACGGCGGGTAACGGCGACCAAGCGAATGTGCAAAGGCTGGCCGGCATGCATTATGGCTACTATGTGCCATTCCGGCCTGATTGACTCCCCCCAAAAGGGGGCTAAGGTATTTCCGCGACAGACATTTCGGCGCCGCTGTCTTGCCCGCGCAGGCGGACATCAGGCGCCTTTCACGGCAGTGGAATCCGCGCAAAGACGCTGGGTCCCCGCCTCCGCAGATACTGTGTTGCTCAAGCCTTTGTAAGTGTTTTTCCCAAGTCGAAGGCCTGAGCGTGCTTTAGAGGCCAGTTCAAAAACGCCGTGAGGGGGCTGTTTGCATTCCGGCGAAGCTGTTAACCTTGGCTGCCTCAACAACGAAGCCCAAGGAATGGAAGCGCCGGTCATTGATGACGAACTGTGGATACTGATCGAATCGTTGCTGCCGCGACCGAAGCCACGGCGCAAGAAGCACCCTGGCCGGCCGCGCGCATCGGATCGGGCGGCGCTCAACGGCATCCTGTTCGTGCTCAAGACAGGAATGAGGTGGGACCACCTGCCGACCCGCTTGGGCTTCGGCTCGGGTGCAAGCTGCCGGCGGCGACTGCGCGACTGTCAGACGGCCGGTGTATGGCGTCGGATGCACGAGTTGTTGCTCGACAAGCTGCGCGAGGCTGGCCAAATCGACTTCTCATACGCCGCAGTCGATGCCTCGTCGGTACGAGCTGTTGGGGTGGGCGAAAAACAGGCCCGAACCCCACGGATCGCGCGCGACCTGGTTTCAAGCACCACATCCTTGTAGACGCCAATGGCGTTCCCGTCAGCGCCATCCTGACTGGCGCGAACCGCAACGACGTCACGCAGTTGCTGCCGCTGGTCGACGCGATTACGCCGATCCGCGGTACGTGTGGCCGACCGCTCCAGAAGCCCAAGATCATCTACGCCGATCGAGGCTGCGATTCCGACTGGCATCGTCAGCAACTGCGCGAACGAGGCAGCAAGCCGGTGATCGCCGGGCGCCGCACGGAGCATGGCAGCGGGTTGGGAAAATTCCGATGGGAGGTTGAACGGATTCACTCGTGGCCCCACAACTTCCATCGTCTACGCATTGGCTTCGATCGTCGGGCCGACATTCACGAAGCATTCCAGAAGTTCGGCTGCGCCCTCGTCTGCTGGAACATCCTCAGGCGTATGGACCAGCCTTTTTGAACTGGCCTCTAAGAACACAATTGCCGGATCAATAATCAGCCCAGGGCGATTGGGGGGGGCTGTGGTTGGTCCAGCCATTCTCGAACACCATCTCGCCCTGGGATTGCCGTCTGGCCCAGCCTTCCTGTTCCCGCATCGGCTTCTCATAGAAGGTGTCGACCTGGCCGAGGCACAGCACAGCCACTGGCCGGGCACCGGGCGGCAGCCGCAGCAGCCGGCCAAGCTGTTCAGGGTCGAACAAGGAAACCCAGCCCACGCCGATTCCTTCGGCGCGCGCAGCAAGCCAGAGGTTCTGGATGGCGCAGGCCACCGAAGCGAGATCCATGTCCGGCATGGTGCGCCGACCGAAGATATGCGGCTCACGTCCATCCATCAGCGCTGCCACCAGGACTTCCCCGCAGTCCAGGATGCCCTCTACCGTGAGTGGCATGAACTCGTCCTGGCGTTCGCCCAAGGCGACCGCGGTGCGCTGGCGTTCGGCGACGACCAGCGCGGACCTGCGCTCTCAGGCTCCTGTCGGTGATGCGGATGAAGCGCCAGGGTTGCACGAAGCCGACGCTGGGGGCGAGATGCGCAGCGTGCAACAAGCGTTCCAGCAATGCAGGATCGAGCGGGTCCGGCCGAAAGTGGCGCATGTCGCGACGCTCCCGGATGGCGCGATAGACGGCGGCAATTTCATTGTCGCTGTACCGATATGGGTTCATGGCTTGCATAGCGCAGCGGTGCTTAGGCTGGAGGGAAAGTCGCAATGCAGGTAGCGCGGCACGATGGTGCCGTGACGATAGACGGCTTTGCCCTGTGTGGTTTGGCGATGCTGGCTCATCCTAGGTCTTGCTGGTCCAACCGATGCGATGCCGCTCTTGGGTGGCCTCATGCCGCGCATCCTCCTCGCTGTGCAGGTAGCCGCTCGTCGTCGACAGCGAGCTGTGCCCGAAGTTGTCGCGCACAAAGCGCAGGTCGACCTGCTGGTCGGTCATGTGCGAGCCGGCGGTGTGGCGCAGCCAGTGCGCCGAGGCGCTGGCCAGCACTGCGGCTTGCGGTTCCCATTCCGGCCCGCGTCCCCGCAGGCGCGTCGCGGCCATGCCGAATACCTCTTTCAGGATCAGGTGCAGCGCGCCGCGTGACAGCGGCTTTTCGCTGCCCGCTTTTCCAATCACCGGCAGCACCAGTGGACGCGTCTCTCCCAACTGCGCGGTAGGGGGCAACGCGTGGGCGCGGCGGTAGCGCGCGAGTTCGGCAATCAACTCGTCGGTCGCCGGCACCAGCCGGGTCTTGTTGCCTTTGCCGGTCACCTCGAGCCACCAGCGCTCGATGCCCTGGGCATCGCGCCGGCAGAAGAACGCGCCCATGGTGGTGGCCGTCAGCTCGGAGGCGCGCAGGCCGCCCAGGTAGAGCACGGTCAGCACCCACCGACAGCGCGCCGCGTGCAGGCGCTCGCGTGCGGTGTCAGTCGGCATGGCTGCCACCGTGTCCTTCACGGTCTCCCACAGGTCGTGGCTCAGATAGCGGGTGATGCGCGCCTGGGTGGGGGCGCGCCGGCGGCGGGCGAGGGCGAGCGGGTTGCCGGCCAGGTAGCCCGCCTCGGTCAGCCAGGCGAAGCACGCGTTCAGGATCACCATCGCCTGGCGCACGCTGCCGGGCGACAGCGGCCCGGCAAACGGGCGCCAGTCGGGGTGGTCGCGCGCGAGTTTCTTCTTGCTGCCGGCCAGGACCCAACGCGCGGCCGGTTGCGGGTCTGCGAGGAAGCGCTCGTACGTGAGCAGATCCTCGTGTGTCAGCGAGGACAGGGGCCTGCCCAACTGCAACACGGCCCACAGCAGCAGCCGCTCGGCTTCGCGCCGGTAGGTGGCAAGCGTCGTCGCGCTGTCGGTATAGCGCGCGAGCCAGGCGGTGACCGCGGCGAGGTCGTCAGCAGCGGCGATGCGAGTGGCGGTGGCCGGGGCGCGGTTGCTGCCGGCCACTCCGGACAGCCCCGGGGTCAGGTGCAGACGCTCCAGCGGGGTGAGAGGTGGGGCGGCCGGGCCGTCCGAAGATTGGATCGGGAGCAGTTCCATGAAGGGTGTCGGCTGAAGCGCATGCTGTATGCATCAATATAG
>NZ_JARJLM010000318.1 GCF_029335485.1 Cupriavidus basilensis | reverse complement strand
CTCCCCACGCTCCACCCCTTGCCCAGCAATATCATCCGCGTATGCAGATCGTCATGCACTTCGCGGCTGACCTCACGCCCCAGATAGCTCAAGGTCTTGTAGCGCAGATCCACATAGCCAAGCTCGTAGTGCCGCGAGAGCGAGTGCCACAGCGCATTGGCGCCGGCCGACTGCCGCGCGCCGGTCATCAGGCAGAGCCCGGCGTCGAGCCCCCAGCGGTAGATCGCGGTGGCCAGGCCGCGCCGCTGGTACGCGGTCTCGTACTTGGAGTGCGGGGCGCGCAGGTAGCGGTCGGCGCGGCGGCCGACTTCGATCAGACGGTTGAAAACCGTGTAGCCAGCCAGGCGCTTGCGTGCCACGTCTTCCACGTAGACGTAGTACTCGCCGTCGGCCTCGCGGTAGCGGATCACCAGTTCCGGCGAATCCGTGCCGATGGCGGGGATGCCGTGAAGGCGGTCGCCCGGCCGGTTCAGGCGGCCGTAGATCGATCCGAACTCCTGGTCGAGATCGGCGGGACGGTGGCTGACATCGATGCGCAGCTCCAGCGCGCGCGCGAGCCACGGCATGAACATGCCTGGGGCCATGGCGGACATGGCAATCTCCTTTCAGTCGGATGCTTGCAGTGGTGGCGGCGCGCACGGCTGTGAGGCCGTCCGCGCAGCCGTTCGCTCCCGGCACGGGCCGATTTATCGCCAGGGCCCGGAGGCCAGCGAGGCGCCATTACGCCGGCATATGCTGGAAGCCCCGCGCCAGGGCGAAGATCACGACCATGAAAAACACCAGCACCAGCAGGACCTTGTAGAACATCGTTTTATCTCCGGAGAGGGGAAGAGACCGCGCAGGGAGCGCAGCGCTACTCGCGATCCGCACGGGATCGCCGCGGGCACGGACTGCCGCGCCCGCGACGTCAGGACACGGCCGGGTCCTCCCACCAGCCGCTGACGAGGCCTTCGGGCCTGGCCGCGGCCAGCACCCTCGCGCTCGCCGGCCAGGCATCGACCCTGACATCCAGCCCGGCATAGACGCCGTAGCCGGTGCCCGCGCGGATGTCTTCCTGCGTCTCCAGGCCCTCGCCCGCCTTGATGGCGCAATCGGCGGCGATGGCCTGGCGCGCCTTGATGCCCCACCCGGCTTCCAGGTGCATGCCGCAACGGATGCACGCACCGGACTCGATGCCGTGGCCGGCGCGGATGGTGTGGCGCGCGTCGATGGTGCCGCCGGCGCGGATGCTCTTGCCGCAATGGATGGCGCCCTGTGCGATCAGGTCCTGCCCGACCAGCGCGCTGCCTGCCAGCGAAATCCTGCCGCCGCACAGCACGTCCCAGCCGGCGCGCAGGTTGCCGCCGCCGGCGATGGCGTCTTCTGCTTCGATGCCCCAGCCGGCCTTGATATCGCCCGCGGCCTCGAGCGTGCCGCCGCTATGGATGCCGCCGCCTGCCTCGATGCCCTCGCCGGCGACGATGGCCCGGCCCGCCCGGATGCCGCCGCCGGCCCGGATGGTGCGGCCGGCCCTGACCGTGGAGTCGACGTCGATGCCGCCGCGCACTTCCAGCGAGCCGGCAAAGACCACGGCTTCGGCGCCGATGGCATCGAGGGCCAGCACGGCATCGGTGGGGCCAAACTGGTTCAGCAGCCAGCAGGCATCGTCGACGCGGCCGGCTTCGACCAGCGCGTCGAGCAAGTGCTGATAGTCGCTGCCGTCCTCCCGGTTACGGACGAACCAGCGGTAGCCATCGGCGCAGGGGCGCTTGGCTTTGACAAAATTTTTCGTGAGCTCCATGGCGATGAAGGCGTGCGAAGTGAATACCGCGAACGCGCCGCGGCAAAGGAAAAGGGTGCAAAGCCATGACGGGGCAGCAGCAGCGCTGCTGCCCCGTGCTCAATCAGAGATTGAGGAAGAGGTAAACGACGGCGACGGTGCCGATCGCACAGAGGGTCTTGTGGTAAATCGAAGACATGGCTGTTCTCCCAGGTTGCACGTTGGACAAGGGGCGCCAGGGCGCCCACAGGCAAAGTGCCGTGCGGGGAAAATCAGGAGCGGGTGGATGCGTCCTGGTTTCCCCGCACGGCCAAGAGAAGCACGGCGGCGAAACCATGGAGGTAGGCCGCGGCCGGTGTGGCGCAGCGCGAGCGCATGCCGCCCCGTGCCACGCACGCACGCGGTGCCGCGGCATGCATGGCATGCCGGCGGTTAGCGTTGTAGTGCGGGACGAAGTGCATGTGGTCTCGAATGAAGGGTGGCAAATCCTGCCAGGCGATGCCAGCGAGTTCGCTGGCGGTACGCACTGTTATGCCATATTGGGCGAGGCTTGTCCACCCGGAGCCCGCCCCTGCGCTCGCAGATGCGCGCGCATTAGCCTTTTTTCTGGTTATTCTCGCCGATAATGCGAGCAGGAACCGTCAGGCTGCGCCGGCGGCGCAAGGCGAAAAAACGCCTGCCGCCTGCTGTCTGGAATGAAGGCGCCCTGTCATCACGGGAGATCCCATGCATCTCGAAGGCTCATGCCATTGCGGCGCGGTCAGCTTCAGCCTGGAGTCGGACTCGCCTTACCCGTTCATGCACTGCTACTGCTCGATCTGCCGCAAGACCGCGGGCGGGGGCGGCTATGCCATCAACCTCGGTGGCGACGCGGCCACGCTGCGGGTTCGCGGCAAGAAGCATCTCGGCATCTATCGCGCCGTGATGCGCGAACCGGGACAGCGCCAGAAGCGTTCCAAGGCCCAGCGGCATTTCTGCGTGAAGTGCGGCAGTGCGCTCTGGCTATGGGATCCGCGCTGGCCGGAACTGGTGCACCCGCACGCGTCGGCTATCGACACGCCTCTGCCCAAACCGCCCGAGGTGGTGGAAGCCGCGCTGGATTTCGCCGCGCCCTGGGTCGACGTGCCCAAGGGCCGGGGCCACGTGCATTGCGGTACCTGGCCGTCGGAGTCGCTGGCGGAGTGGCACCGGCGCAAAGCCTTGTCAGGCTAGCTCAGCCGCGTGCCAGCATGATCGCGGCGGTGGCGATCAGGCACACGGCAAACAGTGCGCGCAGCCGCCGCTCGGGCATGCGATGGGCCAGCGCCACGCCCCATGAAATGGTCAGCATGCCCCCCAGGGACAGTGGAACGCCGCTGGCCCAGTCGACATGGCCGGCATGGGCATAGGTCGCCAGCGCTACCACCGCGCCGGGCGTGACCAGTGCCAGCGCCAGTCCCTGCGCTGCCGCCTGCCGGAACCCGAATAGCCCGACCAGCGCGGGCGCCGCCACCACCCCGCCCCCCACGCTGAAGAAGCCCGAGAACGCACCGCCCACCGCGCCCAGCGCGGGAATCCAGCGTGGCGACAGGCGGGCCTGCTGCGTCGTGGCGGCGCGCCCGGGCAGCAGGCGCCATAGGAAATACAACGCCATGCCGATCATGAAGCAGGCAAAGACGCGGCGCAGCAGCACGGCATCCATGGCGGTGGCGAGACGGGCCGAGACATAGGTGGCCAGCACCGCCGAGAGCCCTAGGATGGCAGCCGTGCCCAGTGCAACGTCGGCGCGGCGGCGGTATTGCCAGAAGCCGATCAGCACATTGGGGGCGATCATCACCAGCGCGGTGCCCTGCGCCAGTTGCTGGTCCATGCCATAGAGCAGCCCCAGCGCGGGAATGGCGATCAGGCCGCCGCCAATGCCGAACAGCCCGCCAACGGCGCCCAGCAGGCCACCCAGGCCAAAAATAAGGATGGACGACAACAGGTAATGATCGGGCATGGGGCGGGGCTTGAACAAAGCGCGCGGCCGGCGCTGGCTGGCGGTGGTGCCCCCGCAGTCGGCGGCGGGCCGGTCATTGTGTCATATATGTCGCTTTCGTCAGGGTTTTCCCTCGAAATTGTTTTGTTCAGGGGACGATGCCGGATTTTATTTCCCGGATGAAAGGAGTTTGTAATGCAGTTCGGTTTGAATGCGGGATTGAAATCTCGCGATGTGCAGGATATCGGCACGAACACGACTGGTTCAACGGAGATATGTGAACATTCGCGTCGTGGTGCACCAATTCGCCGGCGAGGTCGTTTACCGCACACCTAAGTCGAACCGAGCCAGATTGATCGTGCCTTTTTCCTTTCCTCGTTTCTTGCTGTTCAGCCTTCTCAGTGCCGTTGCAGGCACTGCCGTGGCTGGCTCAAATGTGCCGCATAGCGCACCATTGCCATTGGATGGTCCTTGTGTGGCACCACCATCCAAGGCGACGCTGACCCTTGCCCAGGTGCGTATGGACGCGCTGCGCTGCAACCGCGACATCATCGCGGCGCGCCGTAACGAGGAGGCTAGCCAGGCCGACATCCAGATTGCTTCGCAGCGGCCCAACCCGGTGCTCAGCCTGGGCGTGGCCAATATCAACCCGCACGCTGGCTTCAACTCGGGTGGCCCGCGCAGCAAGACGGTGGATTCGACCGTGCGCGTGGACCAGACCATCGAGACCGCCAACAAGGGCGGCCTGCGCGTGGACGCCGCGCGCGCCAATAGCCGTGCCGCGGGCGAAGTGCTGCAGGCCGTGATTACCCAGCAATCCAGCGCCGTCGAGCAGGCCTACTACGATGCGCTGGTCAGCCAGGAGCGGGTCGCCGTACTGAACGAGACCCTGGCCCTCTACGGCCGCACCCAGCAGGCCAGCGAGACGCGTCTGAAGTCCGGCGACGTTGCCCGCGCCGACGTGACCAAGCTGCAACTCGACGTGCTGCGCGCGCAGGCTGACCTGCGCAGCGCCATGGCCGGCCATGCCAGCGACAAGGCCGCACTGGCCCAGGCCATCGGCGTGCCGGGCACCCTGGCGGACAATCGCCTGGTGGCGGACTGGCCCGCCCTGGACGTGCCGGTGCCCGAGCCCGATGCCGAGACCGTGCAGCGCCGCCCTGACGTGACCGCGGCCGAGGCCCGCCTGGCCGCTGCGGCCAGCGCGCGCGACCTGGCCCGTGCCGGCCGCGTGCCCGACGTCACCGTAGGCGCGCAGGCCGAGCACTATCCGGTTTCGGCCGCCAACCAGACCGGCAGCGGCAACAGCTTCGGCGTATTCGTGTCCATCCCGCTATATATACGCCACAGCTTCGGCGGCGAGGCCCGCCGCGCCGAGGTGGACTATTACGCCGCGCTGGACGACCGCAACCGCGTGCTGCTCGAGGCGCAGAACGCGCTGGAGCGCTCGCGCAACCAGCTCGAAGCCGCGCGCCTGTCGCTCAGGCAGATGGTCGAGGGCGTGGTACCGACCGCCGAGAGCGTGGCCGGCAGCGCCGAGTTCGCTTACGCGAAGGGCGCCAGCGGCGTGCTGGACCTGCTCGATTCGCGCCGCGCGCTGCGCCAGACTCGCCTGGACGCAGTCACCGCCCAGGGCGAATTCGCCAAATCCTTGTCGGCCTATCGCGCCGCCCTGCAGTCTTCACCCAATTCCCAGGTCCGTACCGATGTGCCGCGTCCCTAATCCCGTGTCCGCCCAGATGTCCGCTTCGATGCCCGCCCCGATGACTGCTACGCCCGCCCCGCGGTCCCCCGTACGTGCTGCGGCCCGCCACGGCGTTTCCGCGCGGCTGGCCGCGTTCTCGCTGGTGGTGCTGGCGCTGGCCGCGTGCGGCAAGAAGGAAGCCCCGCCCCCCAGCGACGAGCCCAAGGTCAGCGGCAACATCGTTGAATTCCCGGCCTCGGTCAGGACGCTGCCTGGCATTTCGGGCCAGGCCGTCAAGAGCGGCGGCGAGCGCATGCTGAGCCTGCCGGGCCGCCTGGTCTGGAATGAAGACCGGACCGTGCGCGTGTCGACGCCGTTTGCCGGCCGTGTGACCGAGGTGCTGGTGCCGCCGGGGACCAATGTGAAGGCCGGGCAATCGCTCGCCACGCTGACCTCCACCGATTTCGGCGTGGCCCAGGCCGATGCGCGCAAGGCTGCCGCCGATGCCGCCTTTGCCAGCAAGGCGCTGGCGCGCCAGCGCGAACTGTACGGCGCCGGCATCGTGGCGCAGAAGGAACTGGAGCAGAGCCAGGCCGATGCCGCCCGCGCCAGCGCCGACCTGCAGCGCACCCAGGCCGCATTGCGCCAGTACGGCGCCGCCGCGCAGGGCGAGGGCGCGGTCAACCGCTTTGCCTTGCGCACGCCAATCGATGGCCTGGTGGTGGAGCGCAATATCAATATCGGCATGGAACTGCGTCCCGACCAGCCGCCCGCCGCACCGCTGTTCCTGGTGACCGATCCCACCGATCTGTGGGCGCAGGTCGATGCCGCCGAGGCGGACCTGGCGCTGTTCAAGCCAGGAGTGACCGTGCAACTGGTTTCCGCCGCCTATCCCGGCGAGACCTTTTCCGGCAAGGTCGTCAAGGTTGCCGACTACGTCGACCCCGCCGCGCGCAGCGTCAAGGTGCGCCTGTCGGTGCCTAACCAGGACCGGCGCCTGAAGGCGGAGATGTTCGTTACCGCCAGGCTGCAGGCTGCTTCCTTCCAGGGCATCAGCGTGCCGTCCAAGGCCGTGTTCCTGGCCGACAACCGCAGCTACGTGTTCGTGCGCACGGCGCAGAACCGGTTCGAGCGCCGCACGGTCAGGCTGGGCGTGTCGCTGCCGGGTATCAGCGAGGCGGTCGAAGGCCTCAAGGACGGCGATGTGGTGGTGACCGAGGGCAACCTGTACCTGCAGGACATCCTGCGCGACGCCACCGCGGTCAATGCGGCCCGCGCCAGCGAAGCCAGCAGCGCCAGCGCGAAGCAGTGAGGAAGACCGCCCCATGATTTCGCGTATCGTCCATTTCGCCCTGCACCAGAAGCTGTTCGTCTGGCTCGGCCTCGCCATCTTCATCGGCGGAGGCCTGGCGGCCTTCAAGAACCTGCCGATCGAAGCCTTCCCGGATGTCTCCGACATCCAGGTCAACGTCATCACGCTGTACCCGGGCCGCGCGGCCGAGGAAGTCGAGCGCCAGGTCACGATCCCGATCGAGACCGCGCTGGCCGGCACGCCGAATTCCGTGCGGGTGTTCTCGCACACCCAGTTCGGCCTGTCCTTCCTGATGGTCACCTTCAACGACAAGGCCACCGACGTGGTGGCCCGCCAGCAGGTGATAGAGCGCCTGCGCGGGGTCGACCTGCCCGACGGCGTGCAGCCGGAGCTGGCGCCGCTGTCCACCGCCATCGGCGAAATCTTCCGCTTTCGCCTGACCGGCAAGGGCTACACCGCGCAGGAACTGCGCACGCTGCAGGACTGGGTGGTCGAGAAGAACCTGCGCCAGGTCCCGGGCGTGGCGGACCTGGTCACCATCGGCGGCACCATCAAGCAGTACGAGGTGAACCCCAACCTGGCGAAGATGCGCGACGCCAGGATCTCGCTGTCGCAGCTCTTCACCGCCCTGCAGCGCGCCAACTCCAACGCCGGCGGCGGCGCTGTCGCGCACGGCCGCCAGCAGTACCTGCTGCGCTCGCTGGGCAGCTTCTACACGTCGGCCGACATCGCCAACGTGGTGGTATCGGAAGTGAACGGCACGCCGATCCTGGTCAAGGACATCGCCGAGGTGCGTATCGGCTCCGCGCCGCCCCAGGGCCTGATGGGCCAGGACGACGAGGACGACATCGTCTCGGGCATCGTGGTCATGCGCAAGGGCGAGAACCCCTCGCTGGTGCTGGAAGCGCTCAAGAAGAGGATCGACCTGCTGGACAGCACGATCCTGCCCAAGGGCGTGAAGATCGTGCCTTACTACGACCGCTCCACGCTGATCGACAAGACCCTGCACACCGTGTTCGGCAACCTGGTCGAAGGCGCGCTGCTGGTGATGGCGGTGCTGTACCTGTTCCTGGCCAATGTGCGCGCCGCGGCCATCGTGGCGCTGGTGATCCCGCTGGCGCTGCTGTCCACCTTCATCGGCCTGACCTGGGTGGGCATTCCGGCCAACCTGCTGTCGCTCGGCGCGATGGACTTCGGCATCATCGTGGACGGCGCGGTGATCGTGGTGGAGAACATCTTCAAGCGGCTGGGCGAACTGAAGGAAGCCCAGATCAAGGACAGCCGCGCGCGCATGCACGCCATCCTGCAGGCTACCACCGAGGTGGGCCGCCCGACGGTGTTCTCGATGATCATCATCATTGCCGCGCACATCCCGATCTTTACGCTGCAGCGCCACGAGGGCAAGATTTTCGCCCCCATGGCCTATACCGTGACCGGCGCGCTGATCGGCTCGCTGATCATCTCGCTGACGCTGGTGCCGCTGCTGTGCCACCTGCTGCTCACCAAGAACATCGCGCACGAGGACAACTTCATGGTGCGCCACAGCAAGCGCATCTACGAGCCGATGCTGGCCTGGGCGCTGGACCACAAGCGCACGGTGGTAGGCATTGCCGTGGGTTTGCTGGTGGCGACGGTCGGCGTGGGCAAGTTCCTCGGCAGCGAATTCCTGCCCGAGCTGGACGAGGGTTCGATGTGGGTCAGCTTCGACCTGCCGGCGTCGGTATCGATCGACGAAGCGCGCGACCAGGCCCGCCGCCTGCGTGGCGTGATTCGCCAGACGCCCGAGGTCAACACCACCATCTCCAAGGTGGGCCGTCCCGACGACGGCACCGATCCCAAGCTGATCAACACCGTCGAGATCCTGGTCGATCTCAAGCATGATAAGCAATGGCGCGCGGGTTACGACAAGCGCAAGATCATCAACGAGATCAACCGCAACCTGCGCCAGCTGCCCGGCATCGAGCCTAACTTCTCGCAGCCGGTGCGCGACAACATCCTCGAGAGCATCTCGCAGATCAAGGGCCAGATCGTGATCAAGGTGCAGAGCGACAGCCTGCAGCAGAACAAGCAGGTGGCCGACCAGATTCTCGCCAACGTGCAATCGGTCCAGGGTGTGATGCGCGCCTTTATCGACCGCGACGGCGAGCTGCCGCAGTACGTGCTGGAGTTCGACCGTGCCCAGGCCGCCCGCTATGGCATCAACGTGGCGGACGTGCAGGACCTGATGGAAACGGCGCTGGCCGGCAAGGCCGCCACCGAGCTGTGGGAGGGCGAGAAGCACTTCAGCGTGGCGGTGCGGCTCAAGCCGAGCGAGCGCGAGCTGCCCAACCTGCCGAACATCTTCATGCAGACGGCCGATGGCGCGCAGGTGCCGCTGTCGCAGCTGGTGCACTTCCGCGCGGCTTCCGGCGCGATGAACATCAGCCGCGAGAACGGCCAGCGCACCACCTCGATCGGCATCTTCATCCACGACCGCGACATGGGCAGCGTGGTGAAGGACATGCAGGCGCTGGTGGCCAGGAACGTCAAGGCCGACGACGTCAAGATCAGCTGGTCCGGCGAGTTCGAGAACCAGGAGCGCGCCATGGCGCGCCTGTCGATCGTGGTGCCGCTGTCGGTGCTGGTGATCTTCCTGCTGCTGTTCAACGCCTTCAAGTCGTTCAAGAGCGCCACCCTGATCATCTCGAACATCCCGTTCGCGCTGATCGGCGGCGTGTTCGCGCTGTTCCTCACCGGCATTCCGCTGTCGGTGTCGGCGGCGATCGGCTTTATCGCGCTGTTTGGCCAGGCCGTGCTCAACGGCGTGGTGATGGTGACCTACTTCAACCAGTTGCGCGACGAAGGCATGCCGGTGCGCCAGGCCGTGCTGACCGGTTCGATGGACCGCCTGCGCACGGTGCTGATGACCGCGCTGCTGGCCATGCTGGGCTTGTTCCCGATGGCGATTTCGCGCGCCATCGGCTCGGAAACCCAGCGCCCGCTCGCCATCGTCATCATCGGTGGCCTGATCACCGCCACCATGCTGACGCTGATCGTGCTGCCCACGCTGTACGAGTGGATGGTGGGGCGCAACTGGCCGGATGAAGAAAACGGCAATGGCGAGCAGAACCGCTTGTCGGATTCGCTGCCAGCCTGATGGTTGTTCTCCTCTCCCACTGGTGGGAGAGGAGATGCAGCCTTCGTCATTGCAAACGGTCTTGGTGCATCTGGCAGCTTCGTTTTGTGCCACCGGTTTGCTCCCCGCTCCCGCGCGGCGGGTGAGGGGCGGGGGGAGAGGGCGGGCGCTTCAGATGCCGCCGCATGCTGGCCGCTTGTCGGCCAGGAGGAGCAGTTCGCGTCCCGGGAAGGCCGGCCTTGGGTTCAACGGGTACCTATCGAAAACTCCTCTTGAAGAAGTTGCGTATCGCAAGTATATTGGTTGCGAACCGCAACTTTGGCGAGCCCGTTATGGACATAGTCGATCTTCCATCCAAATCCCGTGACGACGTGATCCGCGAGTTACGCGAGTTCTCCCGGAAGCTGGTCCGTGAGCTTGGCTTCATGCGGACAACTCTGGCCGATAGCGACCTTGCGCCCTCGGCTGTTCACGCGATCATCGAAATCGGACTCGCGCCGGGGATCCAGGCTCGAGACCTGGCCGGCCTGTTGCGGCTGGATAAGTCCAACATGAGTCGGCAAATTGCCAAGCTGGAATCGATCGGGCTACTGACCCGTCAGGCGGCGAGCGACGATGGACGATCGTATCAACTCTATTTGACTGACGCTGGTCAGAAACTCCGCAAAAAGATTGATCGATTTGCGACAGACCAGGTATCCAGCGCACTTCGACGGCTGGTTCCTGCCGACCAGCAAACGCTGGCTCGATCTCTTTCGCTGTATGCGGGCGCACTGGCGCAGGACAACGCCAGCAAGATGCCTCGGCTTGCGGATGGGTGGGACGAACAGATTCAGGAAGGCTATCAGCCTGGTTGCATTGGCGATGTTGCAAGCATGCATGCGCGTTTCTACTCGCGGACAGCCGGTTTCGGTGTCTTCTTCGAAAGGAAGGTCGCCACGGAATTCGCCGAATTTGCCCAGGCTTTGCCATCGTCCGGCAAGGCGCTGTGGCTGTATATGGAAAACGGCAGGTCCCTGGCCTCGCTCGCGATCGACGGGAATGAGAATACCGGGGTCGCGCATCTGCGCTGGTTCATCGTGGATGAATCGTTGCGCGGATCGGGCGTTGGAAGCCGGTTACTCAGCCATGCAATGGATTTTGTCGATGAGCGGTTCGGCGAGACCTATCTCTGGACCTTCAAAGGCCTCGACGCAGCGCGCCACCTGTACGAGGCGTCGGGCTTCCAGTTGACGGACGAAGCAGAGGGATCGCAGTGGGGAACGGCTGTTATCGAGCAACGGTTCAGCCGCCAATCCAACGAGGTGCGGTGACAGGTTTCTGGGTGTTGAGGCGGTCTATGTCCGCCTCGGATAGGATGCGGCCTCCGCGCGTTTGCCCGTGGCCGAATCAGGCGCTTGCGAGCGCAGCAAGGTGGCCGGCGAAATCACCGCCCGCGCTAGCCGCGTTCACATGATCGAAATAGCCGTACCAGCCGCTGGCCCCGATGCCCGCCAGCAAGGCGTCGCGTGCCTGCGCGCCGGGGCAGCGCCAGATGCCCAGGAAGCGATGCGCGCTGGCGTGGTCGATATCCGGTTCGGTCTCGCCCAGCGCCAGGACTTCAACCCCGAGGCTGGACAGGCCGCCCATGCCGCTCCTGATGCCTTCCAGGAACTGCTGTCGCTGTTGCGCCGGCAAGGCCAGCCAGGCCGGCTTGGGTGTGTAGAGTTCGATCAGGTAGTGGGGCATAGGGGGTTCCTTTCATCACAGGTTGCGCTGCGCGCGGTTGCAAATGCGGCGGGTTGCGGCGGCCGGTTCGTCCCGCTGCCAGCGCCGGCACAGTGCGCGAACCCAGTCGGGATTGTCCTTGGCTGCATCGTTGAGCCAGTTGGCCACCGAATCCTGCACATAGGCCGAGCTGTCGGCCTTCAGCGGTTCCAGCACCGGCAGGGCCTGCTGCGGATTCTGCTTCAGCGCCGTGATGTGCGCGCACCAGACGCCGCGCGGGCGCAGCGCCTCGCTGGCAAAGCGGCGCAGGCGCTCGGCGGGCGACGCGGTCCAGCCGGCAAGCAGCGCGATGCTGCTGTCGAGATCTTCCGCGAGGTACGGGCGGACAGCCATCCAGGCCCACTCGCGCACGCCGAAATGCGGGTCGTCGGCCAGCGGCCGGATGGCCGCGAGCCGCTGTGCCAGGCCCAGGCCCGGTTGCCTGCCGGCCATGAAGCAGGCCCAGCCGCGTACGGTATCCGACGGATGCCCCTGGCAACGTGCGATGCCTGCGGGGCCGAGCTGCGCGAGCAGGACGGCGCCGATGCCGGCCATGCGCTTGAGGATGCCTGACTGGCCGGCGGCTTCGACTTGACCGGCAGCCTCTGGCGTGAGGTCGGGAAACACGGCGCGCAGCAGCCTGGCCTGGTCCAGCGCCAGGCATTCCGCCAGCGTGGCGCTCTGCAGTTCGCCACGCTCCAGCGCGTCCAGTACGTCGGGCGGAACAGCCTTGACGCGGCTGGCGCCCTTGCGGGTTGCGGGCAAGGTCATGCCGGATCTCCCAGCCCGCCGCCGCGCTTGGCCATGCCCGCCGAGACCTTGCGCAGCAGGGCGCCGAGCATGCTGCGTTCCTGCACGGACAAGTCACCGAACAGGCTGGCGATCCAGCGGCCGTGTTCGTCGAACACCTTGCTGGCGACTTGCTTGCCCTTGCGTGTCAGCCGGATGGTCAGGGCGCGCCGGTCGGTGGCATCGGCATGCCGTTCGATCAGCGCCTCGCGCTCCAGTCCGTCGAGCAGGCCGGTGACGGTGGCGCGCGTCACGCCAGCCTGCTGGGCGAGCGTATTGGGCGCCAGCCCGTCCTGGGCCGCGTCCAGCAGGAACAGCAGTACGAAACGTCCTTCGGACAGCCCGTGCGGCGCCAGCAGCGCGGCGCAGTCGCGGTCGATCGCCGACGCCAGCGACAGCGCCTGGAAGCACAGCCGGATGCTGTCCAGATCGGGCAGTTTGCGTCGTTCGGCTTCATTCAGCAGGGCGAGGTACTTCTGTTCGAGAGCATTCATGGTGCCGCCATATTATATGGCGGCTAATCAATTGGCAAGATGAAAGTGGGCGGATGTTGCCGGCGCTAGCGCGTCATGGATCAAGCGGAAGGTTGCACAAGCCATCCCGGCATCCGGTCGGCCAGCAGCACCAGGCATGCGCCAATCACGGTCGCCGCGACGCGGTCCTCCAGCATCGCGCCGTCGGCCGGCCGGCTCGCCTCCATGATCAGGACCATCAGCGGGGTCATCACTACCGAGTAGGCGAGGTAGTTCCTCGCGCGCAGCAAGGGCCGCAAGCCCGCGAGCCATCCCGCATTGATCGCCACGACCCAGAGCGGCAGCCGATAGCCCAGCAACAAGGCCGCGCCGAGCACGCCCAGCACGGTGCCCGCCACGCGCTGCGTAGTCTTGATCGAGAAGACCTCGGGCTGACGCTGGATCAGGATCGCCACCGTCAGCGCGGTCCATTCGAAGTGGTGGCCGGGGAACAGCCAGCGCAAGAGGCTGGCGCCACCAAGGGCGAACACCAGCCTTGCCGTGTACTGCCATCCGGACAGCGTTGCCAGTGTGCGCTTCCATCGCCTGAAGCGCTGCGCCGCAGTGGCCGCCGGCACGGGCGCCGCCTGCTCCATGGGCGCGCCAGGTTGCCGCCGCGCCCGCGCCCAGGGCCCGGCGAGCATCAGCAGCAGGCATGTCCACAGCGCGCCGGCTAGCGTCAACAGCAGGAAGCCGGCCCGGTGCGGTGCGTTGCCGGCCACGCCGGCGGCCATGATCAGCAACAGCACGAAGCGCGTGGTGGCGACGGCCACCGGGCGGCTATACCCGCTGATGATTGCCGCCGTGCCGGCCAGCAGGATGACGATGGCATCGGTCAGGGCGCCATGGCCGGCCACCATGGATGCGACGGATGCCGCTGCGGCGAGCGGGGCAAGCTGGGCGGCGAGATCCAGGGCATGGGAGCCGGCGTCATGGGCGGGCTCGCCCCTGGCGCCTGCGCCAATGGCAAGGCTGCCCAGCGCAGCGGCCAGGCCAAGGGAAAGATGTCCCATTGCGCCCGCCAACAGCAACGGTACGGCCATGCCAAATGCCGCGGCCAGCATGTCGCCGGGATGGACCTGCGTGTCCGCGGACCAGTGCAAGGCCTTGGCCAGATGTGTTTTTTCGCTCAATCTCCGCCTCCGTGATTTTGTGGTCCCGGTGTTGCAGGCTGCCAGGCAACTGCGAGGCAACTGCCCGGGCGCGTCACTCGTCCGCCCTGTGCGCCATGAAATCCCGCGGCGCTTTTCCCAGCGCGCGGCGGAACATGGTGGAGAAGGCGCCGGCGTTGGCGTAGCCGGTTTCCGCCGCCACATGCGCCAGCGGCCTGCCGCGGTTTATCAGGTCGACTGCGTGGGCCAGCCGCAGTTGCTGGCGCCAGGCGGCGAAGCTGGTGCGCAGTTCGGTGCGGAACAGCCGCGCCAGGGTACGCTCGCTTGCGCCCGTGCGCTCGGCCCATTGCGCCAGGCTCAAGGCCGAGCCGGGCTCTTCCATCAGCGCATCGCACAGCGCCTTGAGGCGGCGGTCGGTGGGCAGGGCCAGTCCCGGCCAGAGCGTGGGCGCTGCCCGCAATTCCTCGAGCAGCAGGGCGGCGCTCAACTGGCGGTGGCGCGGGGACAGCGGGACGGAATCGGCCAGGGCCACCATCAGATGGCGCATCAGCGCCGACACTTCCAGTACCGAGCACGTTGTGAGCGGCAAGGGCGACGCAGCCGGCAATACATAGCAGGCGTGGAGCGCTGTCTCGCCCAGCGTGACCACTTCGTGCTCCACCTCCGGCGGAATCCAAACCGCCCGCATGGTCGGCACCACCCACGTGGTACCCGCCGCGGTCACGCGCATGCTGCCGCGCAGCGGGAAGGATATCTGTCCCCACGTATGCCGGTGCCGGCGAATGATCGCGTTGGGCGGCGGCAGGCGCAGGTGCACGATGACCGGTTGTTCGGCAGTGGGCTGCGTCAGCGGCACGGGCTGGTAAGTGGTGCGTGGCATCTGGCGGGTTCCGGCTTGCGGCGTGACGGCGTGACGTGAGGGTGTGGCTGGAATTCGTAAGAAATTGCCCGAGAAGTGTAACCCGGCCAGATCGCACGGACCTACGATGGCGCTTTTCGCAAGGCATCAACGGAGCCCCCCTATGCGCAATTCCAGCCAGCCCGGCCTGTCCCCACCCGCCGCTTCCATCGCGTCCGCCGTATCCGCTTGCGCCGCCGTGCCTCCCGTGCCAAAGCCGGCCGCGCCCGCTGCGGGCAAACTGTCGGATAGCGCGCGCGCCGGTGCCGTCGTTGCACTATGCGTGGCGGTGGTGTGGCTGGCGGGACGGGCCACCGGCGCGCCGGATGCGCTGGTGCTGGCGGCGGCGCTGGTGTTGTCCACCGTCTGCTGCTGGGCGCTTGGCGTGCTGCCGGAACCCGCCACCACCCTGCTGTTTTTCCTGTGCGCCGTGCTGCTGCATGTGGCGCCGCCATCGGTGGTGTTCTCCGGCTTTGCCTCCGCCGCGTGGTGGCTGATGTTCGGCGGCGCGGTGACCGGCCTGGCGTTGCGCCAGACCGGCCTGGCGCAGCGGCTGGCCGCGATCATCTTTCGCGGCCGGACGGGCAGCTACCGCCAGGTGATCGCTACCGTGGCGCTCAGCGCGGTCGGCCTGGCGTTCCTGATGCCGTCGACCACGGGGCGCGTCATGCTGCTGATGCCGATCGTGCTGGCCCTGGCCGATCGCCTTGGCTTCGCGCCCGGCTCCAACGGCCGCATCGGCATGGTGCTGACGGTGGCCGCGGCCAGCTATATGCCGCCCACCGCCATCCTGCCGGCCAATATCCCGAATAGCGTGCTGCTCGGCGCGGCGAACTCGGTGTACGGCATCAATCTCAGCTATGGCAGCTACCTGATGCTGCATTTCCCCATCCTTGGCGTGCTGAAGACTGTGGTGCTGGTCTGGCTGGTGTGCAGGATGTTTCCCGAGCATGGGCCGCTCGCCGCCTTGCCCCGGCAGGACACGGCCGCGCCGGGCCGCCAGGAGAAGACGCTGGCCATCATCCTGGCGCTTGCCGTGGCCGGGTTTGCCACCGATACCCTGCACGGCATCTCGCCCGCATGGATCTCGCTGGCGGCCTGCATCGTCTGCCTGCTGCCGGGTGTAGGGCTGGTCTCCGCGCGCATGCTGGCCGAGCAGGTGCATCTCACGCCCCTGCTCTATGTGGCGGGCTTCCTCGGCCTGGGCGCGGTGGTGGAATCGACGGGCCTGGGGACCGCCATCAGCGCGGCGCTGCTGCGCTGGCTGCCGCTCGCGCCGGGACATACCGCCGCCAACGTGGCCGCGCTGGGCGCGGTCGGGGCCAGCCTCGGGCTGATGACCACGCTGCCCGGCCTGCCCGCCGTGCTGACGCCCCTGGCCCGGGAACTGTCGCAGGCCACCGGCTTGTCCCTGGAGGCCGTGCTGATGCTGCAGGTGCCGGTGTTTTCCACGGTGTTTTTCCCATATCAGTCGCCGCCCATCGTCATCGCCATGCAACTTGGCGGGGTTGGGCTGCGCGAGGGCACGCGGCTGTGCCTGGCGCTGGCGGCGCTGACCTTGCTCGTGCTGCTGCCGCTGGACTACTTCTGGTGGCGCCTGCTGGGCTATCTGCCCTGAATCGATGCCGCGCCGGCAAGCTTGCGCTATCTGAGGCATGATCTCGGCCTTCGGCCTCTGGTTAACCCGAGGTCCATCGTACGGAATGCCATCATGACAACAAGAGCGGAATGCACGCTCCGCGCGCAAACGGCCCCCGTGGGCGGCACGAACTGGATGACACTGCTGCTGGCCACTGCCTGCGGCCTGATCGTGGCCAACCTGTATTACGCGCAGCCGCTGATCGGCCCGATCGGTCATGCGCTGGGCCTGTCGCCACAGGCCGCCGGCCTGATCGTCACGCTGATCCAGGCCGGCTATGGCCTGGGCCTGCTGCTGATCGTGCCGCTGGGCGACGTCATCGAGAACCGCCGGCTGATCTGCACCTTGCTGGCCGCGAGCGCGCTGGCGCTGGCGGCCGCGGCGCTGGCCGGGCAGGCCGGGGTGTTCCTGATGGCGGCGGCGTGCATCGGCCTGAGTTCAGTGGCCGCCCAGGTGCTGGTGCCCTTTGCCGCGCACCTGGCACCGGAGCACGCACGAGGCCGCGTGGTGGGCAATGTGATGAGCGGCCTGATGCTGGGCATCATGCTGGCGCGGCCGGTGGCCAGCCTGGTCACCGACCTGTGGGGCTGGCATGCCATTTTCGCCGGCTCGGCGGCGGGCATGGCTTTGCTGAGCGCGGTCCTGGCGCGTTTGCTGCCGGAACGCCGCCCATCGCCGGCCGTCCGCTATCGCGCCTTGCTGGCGTCGATGTGGCAATTGCTGGGCGCGCAGCCGGTGCTGCGGCGGCGCGCGGCCTACCAGGCTTGCATGTTTGGCGCTTTCAGCCTGTTCTGGACCACGGTGCCCTTGTGGCTGGCGGGCCCCGGGTTCGGCCTGAGCCAGAAAGGCATCGCCTTGTTCGCGCTGGCCGGCGTGGCCGGCGCGGTGGCTGCGCCCATCGCCGGACGGGTGGCCGATCGCGGGCACGGCCGGCGCATGACCGCATTGGCCATGCTGCTGGCGGCTGGTTCGTTCCTGTTGGGGCTGGTGGGCACGCCGGGTACGCCGTTGGCACTGGCGGCACTGACCCTCGCCGCCATCGTGCTGGATTTTGGCGTGGCGGCCAACCTGGTGGTAGGGCAGCGCGCCATCTTTGCGCTCGGTGCGCAATATCGCAGCAGGCTGAACGGTCTTTTCATGGCGGTCTTCTTTACGGGCGGTGCCATTGCCTCGGCCGTGGGTGCGTGGGCTTTTGCCCAGGGCGGCTGGCGCCTCACCAGCGCGATCGGCCTTGGCCTGCCGGTGCTGGCTGGCCTTTACTTCGCCACCGAGCGCGGTCCGGCGGGTGCGCCGCGGCATTGAATGACGGATTGCCCGGTCTCCAGGGGCGCGGCTAAAGGCCGCGCCGGGGAGACCGTCTTCGTCATTTCCTGGTCATCCTTGAGGGCATGAGCCGGCATCAGCCGGCTTTTTTTTCGCTTCCGATCCAAATGACTGCTTTCAATATCAACTGGAAGTATTACTATTCGTTACGAAATATTACGAGGCGGATACAATTTGTGCGCGGGCGATGCCAGGCAGCAGGGCGCGCTCGCGATGTTTCGGTCAGGTTGAATTGCTTGCCAGCCCCACCTGGCGGGCGTGGCGGTTTGGATTTTGGCGCAGCGCAATACAAGACCGGGTACCGGCTTTGCTGCAATGGAAACAGGGGAGCATTTAGTCGTGCAGGGACCAGTATCGAGCCTTCAATGGTTGTCGGGCATCAGCGGCAGGGGATTCTTCCAGGATATCGGGCCGCTTTTCTATTTTCGCTACCTGGCGACGCTCGCCGCGTTGTCGTCGTTCTGCCACCCGCCGGGCGGCAAGAGATGGTGGTTGAGGCGCATCAAGCTGATCTGCCTCTCGGCGTTTCGCTATGCCTCGGTGCGCAACTGGCTGCAGGCCGTCGATTCCTGCGCCTTGATGCAGCGCGTGGTTACGGCAAAGCCAGCGCTGCTGGAGCGCCCATATCGTCCGCTCGGCGCATCGGGGCTGAGCTTCCGGGAACGCGTCCGTACCGTGCTTGACCACTACCGCACCCTGGTTGCGCTGGTTCCGCCGGCGCTCGGCGAGCGGATCTACCTGGACGGCGGGCTCGAATGCGCCATGGGAGAGGGGCGTTATACGCTGCGCCTGGGCGATTCCGGGCCGAATCCCAGGGAGGGCGAACTGGCTTTCTACTGGCGGGACACGGCCAGCGGCGTCTGCCTGAGCCAGCTCAGCTTCTATCTGGCGCAAGGCAAGGGCGGCCCCGAGATATTCGTGGGCGGTCTGCAGGGACCCATGGGCGAGAACAGCCGCGACCTGATCCGGGAATCCACCAAGGCATGCGATGGCCTGCGCCCCAAGGATGCGGTCATGGAAGCCTTGCTTGGTTTCGCCGCCATCCTCGGCGCGCGGCGCATCGTTGGTGTTTCCAGACGCAACCACGTCGGCCGTCAGCGCAACACGCCGCGCGAGATCCGCAGTGACTATGACGGGTTCTGGATGGAGTGCGCCGGCGTTCCCCTGGCTTGCGGCAACGTCGAGATGCCGGTCAACCAGCCGCGCCGGGACGCGATGGAACTGCCTTCCAAGAAGCGCGCGGCATACCGGCGCAAGCTGGCGCAGGTAGACGCCATTCACGCGGCGGTGCATGACTGGCTGGCCGTGCCGGCCGGGGCCCGGGCCGTGGCGCCGGCGCCCGTGCTGGCCCGGATCGCGCCGCGCGTCAGCAGGGAGCCGCTAGCGGCCTGAGCATCGGCCAGTTCGCGAACCTGCTGCATCGGCCGAAACCGACCGGATGTGCCAAAGCCGTTTGAAAAGCCCGACGGTTGTCACTTCCTCTCCCCTGGTCGGCAGCAGGCCGGGGAGAGGGGTGGTCTGGCTAGGAGCCACTGCCAGCGAAGCCGACAGTTCTGAGTTTGACTTTGACGTTAAGCCGTTGACGTATTAG
>NZ_JARJLM010000317.1 GCF_029335485.1 Cupriavidus basilensis | reverse complement strand
GCAATTTCGACGATTAAACGGTCAATTTGATCGTCGATCCAACCTGACAACCTGAAAGGCCGCGGTTGAGCGGAAGTGCCCCGGGCAGTGTGCCGGAGCATGGTTCCAGCTCCGCTGCGGCTCATTTTTTTGCAGAACGAAGACATGAGCACGATTCCGATTACCAAGCGCGGCGCTGAGCTGCTGAAAGAGGAACTGCAGCGCCTGAAGGCCGTCGAACGTCCCGCTGTGATCAACGCCATCTCCGAAGCGCGCGCGCAGGGCGACCTGTCCGAGAACGCCGAGTACGATGCCGCCAAGGAAAAGCAGGCCTTTATCGAAGGCCGCATCCTGGAAGTGGAGTCCAAGCTGGGCGCCGCGCAGATCATCGACCCGACCCAGCTTGATACCGATGGCCGGATCGTGTTTGGCGCCACCGTCGACCTGGAAGACCTGGAGTCGGGCCGGCCGGTGAGCTACCAGATCGTCGGCGACGACGAGGCGGACCTCGACAGCGGCAAGATTTCGGTCAGCTCGCCGATCGCGCGCGCGCTGATCGGCAAGTTCGAAGGCGACGTGGCGACCGTGCTGGCCCCTGGCGGCGAGCGCGAGTACGAAGTCATCACGGTCCGCTACATCTAATCCAAACGAGGCTGCGTGTTCTCTTCCTCCTATTCGAGCCTGCCGCCGCTGCCGCATCGGGTCTTCCTGCTGCTGACCGTGGTCTGGGCCGGCAGCCTGTGGACGGTGGGCTACATGGTGGCCCCGACGCTGTTCTCCGTGCTGCCCAGCCGCGAGACCGCCGGCCTGATCGCCGGACAACTGTTCCGCACCGAGGCGATCCTTGGCGTCGTGGTCGGCGTGCTGCAGCTCGCGCTGTGCAACCTGATGATCCGTCGCGGCGCCAGGCGCTACCGTGGACTGCGCTGGCTGGTGCTGGGCATGCTGCTATGCGTGCTGGTGGGCTATTTCGGCATCCAGCCTTTCATGGAGAACCTGAGGGACAAGGCAACGGCGCTGGGCGTGGGCGTGTCCGACTCTCCCTACAAGGGGCAGTTCGGCATGCTGCATGGCGTGTCCAGCCTGTTCTACCTGGCGCACAGCCTGCTGGCGCTGGTCCTGGTGTGGCGCGCAGCGGCGCCGCGTTCGGCTGGGGAGTGAGGAACG
>NZ_JARJLM010000316.1 GCF_029335485.1 Cupriavidus basilensis | reverse complement strand
TCGCGCTCACGTCGCCCTGGTGCACATTGGTGATCCTGGTGCCGCCGCTCACGCCACCGTCCACCGATGCCGTGCCGCCCAGCGTGACGCTGCCCTTGCCCGCGTCGTCGTACTTCACCGCGTTCTCGGCAACCTGCTCCACATTGCTTGCCACGGTCTTCAACTGGCCAACGTTCACCGCATCCGTATCGACCGCGCCAGCCGCCACGTTCGAGATCCGGCGCTCGGCGCCTGCCCGGCCCACCGAGACTTCGCCCGCTGCCGTGCCACCCACCGCGTATGCCGCCTGGCCCAGCTTGCTGCCGTCGGCCAGCGACCCACGGCCGATCGCCACGCTCTGCGCATGGCTGGCGGTGGCGCCATAGCCCAGCGCCGTGGCGCCCGCCACCGTGGCGTGCGCATCGTCCGCTGCCAGGCCCGTGTCGTTGGTGCGCACATACTTCACCCCGCGGCCGTTCTGCGCCACATAGGTGTTGCTGGTGTCGCCCGCCACGTTGGTGATGGTGTCGCCCAGGTTCGTGATGCTGGTGGTGTTCTGCTCCACCTTCTGGTTGGTCGCATACAGTTGCGACCCATTCACCGCATCCGTGCTGTTCGCGCTCACGTCGCCCTGGTGCACATTGGTGATCCTGGTGCCGCCGGTCACGCCGCCGTCCACCGATGCCGTGCCGCCCAGCGTGACGCTGCCCTTGCCCGCGTCGTCGTACTGCACCGCGTTATCCGCTACCGCGCGCAGCTGGTTCACATTGACCGCATCCGTGCCGTTGGTTCCGCCTGCCACATTCTTGATCTGGCGCTCCTTGCCGGCGGCGCCGATCGACAGGGCGCCCCCTGCGGCAATCGCATCGCCGCTGAACAGCGCCGGACCCGCGGCGTTGGCGGCGCCCACGCTCCCGGAGCCCAGCGCGACGCTGTTGGCGACATCCGTCGTGGTGCCCGCACCCAATGCTACGGAACCCGTGCCACTCGCTCTCGTCTGGCTGGCCGCTTCATAGCTAGCCCCCCCTGAAACGCCGTCATTGCCCGCCGCGCGGGAATCCGCCGCACCGATGGCGATGGAGCGATATCCCGCCGCATTGGCTGAATGTCCCATCGCAATGCCGCTCTCGCCGTTGGCGTAGGCCACATTGCCGATCGCCGTCGCGTAGTCCGCCGTCGCTGCGGACTGACGCCCCAGTGCAAAACTGGTATTCCCGCTGGCCAGGGCAATCGTTCCCAGCGCGACGGCGGAGTTCTTGGTGGCCTGTGCACCCACCCCGATCGCGATGCCCGAATCGCTCGCACCGGAACGATCACCGATTGCAACGGACGCACTGGCCGCATTTGCGCTATTGCCGATTGCGGTACTGCACCCGTTCTGGAGTACATACTGGACACTCGATCCAGGGTTGTTGCCCGGATTCTGCCGATTAACGAAATTGGTCCCGCAGTTTGTATCTACCGTTGCCGTCTTGCCATTGCCGCCATTGTTGTTGCCGGTCGTGCCCGATACGGCGGTCTGGCCGACAGCGTAGGGAACGGCCAGCATGCCCGCAGCCGCCAGGATGGTTCGTGCCACTATTTGACGGCGGCGCTCCGAACGGCCGGCTTTTCCCCTGGACTTGCAATCCTCGCCCACGGCAACATAGGTGCCTGTGCGCTCATTCCATATGGTCTTGTAGGTACGGTTCACGTCGATTCCCATCGAGAGGGAAGCCATCTCTTGCCAGGCACTCGCGAAAGGCGCGGAGAGTGCAATATCAGAGTGCTTCGCGGTTCTTTACGAAAGTGCATCCATCGCTGCGAGTCGCTTCGATAGGGAGGATTCAAGCAAAGCGGGTGCACAAACACGTCGCTCAGCCGGTCCCAGACTCACATCCAGGGAGGCACTGGTCATTGCCCAAACGAGGAACAGTTGGACTGGCCGCAGATTGCCTCGGACCATGGAGCCGGCGTTTTGCGCAAAGAACAAAATGTTTTGCTAAATGACAAAATCGTCAAAATAAATGCAAACAAATGCAACGCCTCAAATGTTAGACTCTTCAATAAGAGGGTCGCGTGCTAGTCTCCCGGCTGTGTTAAGAAGCGCCGCATTTTCGGATCGATGGCGCCCTACATTCACCGCCTTTCCGGAGATTCGCCAGCGTTCAGGAAACCGGATTTCCAGCGCAGCGGCGTTGGCACGAGAATCGCACCACGCAGCGTCAATCGGCCGCGGTCACGGCAACTGGCGCCAGCATTTTTATAGAAAGAAAAAAAGGAGAATCCGTAGCCATCGGCTATCGGATGGCTCTATCGGGAGAGCGGAGAAGATCCGTGAAACAGGGTATTCAGGGAAATAGCCGCAGCATCGCCGACGATGCTGGAGAGAGACGGGACCGGCCGATTCGCCGTCAGCGCGACATTGCCGCCGCGGCGTTCATCTTTGATTGTTGCGGAATGCAGATGGGGGAACCCCCATATGATCGCGAAATGCAGTGGAAAAATTGGCGGTGCTGGTGAAACCGACTTCCTCCGCTATTGCGGCAATGCTCAGCGAAGTCCTGGCTAGCAAATGCCTTGCCTTCTTCATCCGTTCCAGCCGTATATATTCGAATACGGTAACACCGAGATTCCGCTGAAATGCCGAGGAAATCCGTCTTTTATCGACACCCAGAGCACGTGCCAGGTCCGGCAGCGTTGGTGGATCCGACAGCTTGGCGGAGAGATATCGCCTGGCGGCACGTACCAGTACCTGCTCCCTGTTCTCCGCTGCGCCGGTGTCGTCTTCGAGGATGCTTTTTGTTTCCGTCCGCTCCGCCAATCGCGAGGACAACTTCAGATGAATGCGCACCCTCTCAACCACCTCTTCCACTGCGTAGGGCTTGACGATGTAATCCACGCCGCCCTCTCGCAGCCCGGTCAGGCGCGCGCTGATCTCGCTGGATACGGTGAGAAAGATGACGGGAATGTTCTCGGTAACGGCGTTGGCCTTAAGCATGCGCGTGACGGCGAATCCATCCATCTTCGGCATCCTGACATCGAGCAGGATCAGGTCGGGAGCGAACGCAACGGCCCGGTCATAGCCCTGCATTCCATCGAATGCAATGCTGATCCGGCAACGGGAGTCCCGCAACGCCTCCACCAGCAGGCGGAGTTCATCCGGATTGTCATCGATAAGCAGGACATGGGGCTCTGGCAAGCGTTGCTGGTCTATTTCTGTCATATAGGAATTCACTGCATATTGCGGTGTGCAGACCTTTCATCATGCGCATCGAATCTGGCCCCTCAATCATAAATTCGGGATATCGGAAAATCGACCTCATAGCTCAGATCAAAGCATAGCTTAGCGCTCCGGCTTATTGATCATCAACCCCTCGGTAGAGCTATGCGGTTACGCCATTAAAATGCGACTGACATTTCTTATCGTTATTTTTTTCGCTTTCTCTGCCGTGGTTCGGGCCGGGACCGTTGGCGAGACGATCCCGGCGCAGGGGGCCGGAATTCTCCTCGGCCCGATCGGCGTCTTCGAGGATGTATCAGGCCTTCTGTCTATCGACACCGTCCTTTCCCGTCCCGGCCCGCTCGCAGAAGCCACGTTCCTGCCAGGGGATCCCATCGCACTGCAATCACCCCGGGCAGACACCGTCTGGTGGCTGCGGTTTTCATTGCGCAACACGGCCTCGCGGAGCGTCCCGCTACGGCTCTTGCTCGGACCACCTGGACTAAAGCGCGTCGATGCCTTTATAGAGAAGCAAGATGAGCGGCTGCACTTGCGCGCCGGCGCTGCAGTCCCGATGCAGGAGCACTCCCATGCGTCCCGTCTTCCATCGTTCTCTTTCCGGCTCGACCCCGGCGAGCAGGCCAACGTCCACATCCGGGTACAGAGCAGCCGTGCGATACAACTATTGCCACGCCTTTATCATGAGGAGGCATACCTGGCGAAGGAAGGGATCAGCCGGCTATGGGACGGCTTGCTCTTTGGCGGCTTGCTGTCCCTGGGCTGGTGCGTGCTGCTGATCGCCTTGTTGTCGAGGCGTCTTGCATATCTGTGCCTGGGGCTGCTTTGCCTGGGAATCATGCTCTATGAGGCTTCCATTCGCGGCTACGCAAAGCTCTATCTCTGGCCCGATGCGACCGACTGGGGCCTTCGCAGCACCGCTGTGCTCGGCTATGGCTGCCTGGCGCTGTTCGCCTTCTTTCTTGGCAGCTTTGCCAAGAGCGAGAACATCGCCATGCGTGGCCGCGGATGCTTCCTGCTATTTGCATTCACGGAATGCGTACTGGCGAGCGCAGCCTTCATGAGCGATCTGCACGCCGTGGCTGTGGCCTCGGCCTACGCCAGCCTGTTCTTTTCCTTCTGCATCCTCATGGCCGCACTCCTCATGCTGAAGAATGCGGCTCCCACAGCAAGACTCGTACTGCTGACCGCCATCTTCTTCCTGCTGCACATCGGCTTGCGCACGATCGAGCGCCTCGACCAGACGCCTGGCTTTATCAGGCATCTCGGCATCGACGACGTGTCAACCGGCCCGGTTGCTGCCGTGTTTGGGCTTGGCATCACCCTGATCGTACTGGCGGCTTGGATCAACTACCTGCGGCTACAGAGAAAGGCGGCCCGCGACGACCTTGCTCTATGGCAGGAACAGGATCAACAACGGCTGAGGGATGAAGTCGCACGCCAGACACACGCCTTGAATCAGGCATTGCAATATGCCGACGCAAAGAACCGGCAAAAGAGCGAGATGCTCGGGTATATCAGCCACGACCTGCGCGCGCCGCTTGCGACCATTGTCGGCTATGCGCGCAGGCTGGGCAGGACCCTCCCCCCGGAGCAGAGCACATACGTGCAGGCCATCGAGCGCAGCGCAAACTATCAGCTCACGCTGATCGACGATCTCCTTGAGTATGCAAAGGGCGAGATCCAGCCTTTGCAACTGGCACCGGCACCGGTGGAGTTTTCCGCTCTCATGGAAGACATCGCTCAGTACGCACATGCGCTGAGCGCGCAACAGAGCAATGTCTTCATCCTCCATGCCGAGACGCCGCTACCCACGCACATTTCCATCGACAGCCGTCGGCTGCAGCAGGTGTTGCTGAACCTGTTGTCGAATGCCGCGAAATTCACGCGCCAGGGCTCAATCCGGCTGTCGGTCGGCGCTCACCGCCTGGAACGGAGCTGGCGGCTGCATTTCGATGTTGCGGATTCGGGAATCGGGATCGCGTCTCGAGACCAGCCCCACATCTTCAAGGTTTTCACCCAACTGGGGGTGGAACAGGGCGGTGTCGGCCTTGGCCTGTTTATTGCGCAGCGCATTGTTGAAGGCATGGGCGGGGCGCTGCAATTGAGCAGCAAACCCGGCGTCGGGAGCCGTTTCAGCTTTGCGATCGAGGCACCGTGCCTGGACGACGCCGTGCTGCCTGGGGGCGCCTTTTCAGCCATGGCATCTTCGCCGCCCGGACCCCTGCCGTTTCCCGCCGGCACGCCTTACCCCATTCCGCCGGCACACGCACGGATGGATCTGGCTGGATTCGCCCGCGACGGGCATTTGACGGATATCGAGGAGTGGTTGCACCACATGAGCGGCTCGGAACCCTCATATCCTGACTTTCTCGCCGAGATGCATGCTGCCCTGCAGGTTCTCGACCTGGAGCGGGTCGAATCGCTGGCCCTGCTTCCCGATAGTCCCGCCGCGTACCGGTTTGCCATGGCAGCGGAAGGCATCGCCCGGCCTTCACCGGATGCGGCAGCAACAAATCATCCCGCCACGGAATCCCTTTCGCCAGCAACCTGAATCGTGTCAAAATCCTTGGCCTTTTGCCTGCCCTGCCAGCGTTCGACCGCCCGGGCATGCAAGCGTGTCATCGCACAGACTTGCAAGAGCAGGAAGAGCCGGCGTGCAGATGATCTCCCTGAGCCAATCTCGAAGCGGATGGAATCGACATGCGGTTTTCGACAAGGTACGCCGTCGCGGCGGCGCTGCTATGTTCTGGAGCCATGCTCAACCGCGGCTTCGCCGCGCAGAACCCCCAAGACCAGAAAGAAGGCGAAGGCGGGCGGTTCCTTCGCTACAGTTCCACCCAGATCTGGGTGGAACCCACCGCGGAAGAGCGCACCACCTACGAGCACGCGCGCGATTTCACGCTGCAGCGCAGTTCGACGCGGGCGGCCTTGCAAGCCTGCCAGGCCGCGCTCGAAAGCCTGGGCTATAAGCGGCTGGAGACGGAGCCGAATTTCGGCCTGGTCCAGGGCGTCCTCAATGAAAAGCTTGTCAGCACCGGCAGGGAAATCCTGCGCGGGGTATTGAAGTCGAAGATGGGGCTTCCCGGCAGGGCGGACCATCAGACGACCGAAGCGCTGGTCACGGTGGCGCCGGGCGCATCGCAGGGTGACGTGCTGGTCAGGGTCCGTTTGCGCGTGACCATCTGGGACAGCAATGGCGATTCGCGCACCACCATCGTGGTGGACCCGCAGGCCTATCGCGGCTTCTTCACCAAGCTCGAGCAGACGCTGGCGGCTGCCAGATAGCATCTGGGCCGTGGCTGGCGCCACGGGTCGCCGGATGATCGGACGGCCGCCGGAATCGGGAGGGCATGGCCGCAGCGGGAATGGAGGTACTGCGGCTGCGGGAAAATGCCATGGCAGATCTCGCCCCCTATAAAGGCGGTGTGCTGTCGGGTTCCTGGGCTTGGGTTGAGACAGGTCTGCAGGGCCTGAATCAGGTCCCTGCAACGGCAACAGGTCCTACTGAAAATCAAATGCCTCCATGTACCCAAGAGCCCGACACCGCTCCGCCTTTGGAGGTAGTCTCAATTTGAAGTAAAGCGGTGCCGGCTGGGCGCGCGGCCGCAGGCAATACAAGGGCACGACAAGGCCGCGCAACAACGCCAGCAACGTTCTGAAAAACGACCGCTCAAGGCGACAGCTGACGGAGACGGCCTAGGCATCATCTCGCCAACCGGGCGCCCGGCCACAAACGCACGGCCAGTGCGCCCAGGGCGGTCGCGGTGGACAACGCCGTGACGGCCAGCCAGCCCCAGTGGCCCAGCATGAAGCTGCCCAGCGCGGCGCCCGTGGACATCCCCGCGAACATGCCGACGAACAGCACCGCATTGAGACGGCTGCGGGCGCCGGGTTCGATACCGTAGACGATGGTCTGGTGCGCCACCAGCGTGACCTGCACGCCAAGGTCGAAGCCCAGCGCACTGGCCGCGATCATCCAAAGGCGTGCATGCGGCGCCAGTAGCGGCGAGAACAACATCCCGGCGAAGGAAACCGCGGCCAGCCCGGCCCCCAGGCGGGTGACCAGTTCGGGCCCCCGGCGGTCGGCCAGCCGGCCGGCCAGCGGTGCGGCTAGCGCGCCGGCCGCACCGGCCAGGCCGAATGCCCCTGAGGCCGCACTGCCCAGATGGAAGGGCGCGCCATGCAGCATGACCGCCAGGGTCGACCAGAACGCACTGAAGCCAACCGAAAGCAGCCCCTGCGCCAGCGTGGCACGGCGCAGGGCGCCATGCCGGCGCCACAGCCCGGCCAGCGAGCCGAGCAGGGCACGGTACGACAGATGCGTGGTGGGCTGGAAGCGCGGCAACGCGCGCCAGGCAACCGCGCCCATCAGGGCAATGCTGGCCGCCGCGATCACGAACATGATCCGCCAGCCGAAGCGCTCCGCCACAAAGCCGCTGACCACGCGGGAGAGCAGGATGCCCATCAGCAGACCCGTCATGACGGTGCCCACGACCTTGCCCCGGTGCGACTCGGGAGCCAGCGTGGCCGCCGCCGGCACGATGTCCTGGGCCATCGTCGCGGCCAGGCCGATCGCCAGGCTGGCCGCCAGCAGCAGCCCGATGCCGGAGGCCGCGCCGCTTGCCAGCAGCGCGGCGCTGAGCACGGCGGCCTTGGCCAGGATGATGCGGCGGCGGTCAAAGCGGTCGCCGAGCGGCGCCAGCAGCAGGATGCCCAGTGCGTAGCCGAGCTGCGTCAGCGTGGGCACCAGCCCCAGCGCCCCGCCGGAGACGCCGATATCGGCGCTCAGCACGCCGAGCATGGGCTGGCTGTAATAGAGCGAGGCCACCGCAAGACCGGCGCCGGTGGCCAGGAGCAGGACCAGCCGGGTGGGCAGGCGGTCCGCGGCGGCTTGGCCCGTGGCTGGATGCATGCCTGCATTGGCATGCGCAACTCGAATGGAAGACATAAGGTAAACCCCAGATCGGAAAACGAGTCTGGAGTTTGCCGCCCGGTCAGATCACGCGGTAGTACTGCAATTCGCACAATTGCTATACGCTTCGCGTATGAAAGCCCCTCTTACCACGCCCGCGAAAGCCGCGGCACCGCGTGCTGGCGTCCTCCCGACGTCATCCTCGACCGACCGCGTCGAGCTGATGCAGACCTTCGTGCGCATAGTCGAAGCCGGCAGCCTGTCGGCAGCCGCTGCGCAGATGGGCACCACGCAGCCCACGGTAAGCCGCCGCCTGCAGATGCTGGAGCGTTCGCTGGGCCTGCGCCTGCTGCAGCGCTCGACGCATGCCATGAAACTCACCGAGGATGGCGAGCGTTGCTTCGAGCGCGCCAAGGAACTGGTCGCCGGCTGGGCGGCATTCGAGTCCGACCTGCGCGGCGCCGGCGACGAGCCCGAGGGCACGCTGCGCGTGTTCGTGCCGCATGCATTCGGCCAGCAGCACCTGGTCGGGCCGCTGGCGGACTTCCTCAACCGTCACCCGCGGGTGAGCGTCGAATGGCTGCTGCATGACAGGACACCGGATTTCATCGCCGAAGGCATCGACTGCGCCATCCACGTGGGCGAGGTAAGCGACCCGTCGGTGGTGGCGATCCGGCTGGCCGAAGTCCCCCGCATCGTCGTGGCCGCCCCCGCCATGCTGCAAGGCCGCGCCTTGCCCGTGGATATGGACGAACTCGCCGGGCTGCCCTGGCTATCGCTGCGCACTTTCTATCGCAACGAGGTAGCGCTCACGCATACGGTCACCGGCGAAACCCGGCGCCTCGCGTTCCGCCCGCGCGTGTCCACCGATAGCCTCTACGCCTTGCGCAGCGCCGCGGCCATGGGGCTGGGGGTCTGCGTAGCCTCGGCGTGGATGCTGGCGGACGACCTCGCGCAAGGCCGGCTGCTCCACCTGGTGCCGCAGTGGCAGGCGCCGCCGCTGCCAATGTACCTGGTCTACCCGTATGCGCGCTTCTATCCGGCCAAGCTGCGCCGCTTTGTGGAGACGATGCGGCAGGCCGTGCCCGCGGCGATGGCGGGGACGGCCGCGCAGGCAGGATAGCTAGCCACGATCGCTTGCATCCAGGGGTTGATGGATTCCCATATTTGAGATATTTTCCCCAATATGAAAAACCCAAATCCCGACGACGACGCCACGCTCGACCGCCAGATCGCCCAGCGCCTCAAGGGCCTGCGCGCCGAGAGAAGCTGGTCGCTGGATGAACTGGCGAAACGCAGCAGCGTCAGCCGCGCTACCCTGTCCCGGCTGGAAAACGCGGAAGCGAGTCCGACGGCGAGCGTGCTGGGCAAGCTCTGCGCCGCCTACGGCCTGACCATGTCGCGGCTCATGCGCATGGTGGAAGACGACTTTGCCCCGCTGATCCCCCGCAGCGGGCAAACCCTGTGGACTGACCCGGAAAACGGCTTCCGGCGGCGCTCCGTGTCGCCACCGGCAACGACCCTGGCCGGCGAGGCCCTGGAGTGCGAACTCGGACCGGGCACGCGCATCGCCTACGACGGCACCCCCAGGCCAGGACTGGAGCATCACCTGCTGATGATGGAGGGCGAACTGGCAGTCACCGTCGACGGGCAAACCCATCACCTGCGGCCCGGAGACTGCCTGCGCTACCAGCTCTTCGGCCCGAGTGCCTTCGCTACCCCTGCGCAGTCGGCAGCCAGATACCTCCTGTTTATCGTGTGAGACAACATGGGCATAGACACGCAAGCCACCCTCTCGCTCCTCCCGGCGGACCAGATCGCATGCCATCTTGGCGAACTGGCGGCGCTGCTGCACGCCTGCGTGCGGGACGGCGCCAGCATCGGTTTTGTGCAGCCGTTCACGGCGGGCGACAGCGAGGCCTTCTGGACGGGCAATGTGCTGCCGGCGGTGCGGGGCGGCGCCCGGCTGCTATTGGTTGCGCGGCAGGGCGGCAGGATCGCGGGATCGGTACAGCTGGACTACGACACGCCCCCCAACCAGCCTCACCGCGCCGAAGTCCGCAAGCTGCTGGTCCACCCCGATCATCGCCGCCAGGGTATTGCGCAGGCATTGATGGCCGAACTCGAGCGCCTGGCAAGGCAGCGCGGGCGCAGCCTGCTGACGCTGGACACGCGCACCGGCGACAAGGCAGAGCCGCTCTACGCCTCGCTAGGCTACGTGGCCGCCGGCGTCATTCCGGGCTACTGCCGCGCCCCATCCGAAGACCGGCTGGATCCGACCACGATCATGTACAAGGCGCTCTGACCGGATCGCGGCCCCTTCAGAGCGAATCGGGCACCTTCTCCAGGTCTTTCATCCACACCACGGACTCCGAGTCGCTGGGCGCACGCCAGTCGCCGCGGGGCGACAGCGAGCCGCCCGAACCCACCTTGGGCCCGTTCGGCACGCAGGAACGCTTGAACTGGCTGGTGCGGAAAAACCGGTCGAGGAAGATGCCGAGATTGCGCTTGATGTCCGCCACCGTGTACTGGTTGCGGGTCACGTGCTGGCCATCCGGCCAGCTGCCCTGCTCGCGATCGCCCCACGCGGCGAGGGCGAGGAAGGCGATCTTGGTGGGCGTGAAGCCGAAGCGCAGCGTGTAGTACAGGTTGAAATCCTGCAACTCGTACGGACCGATGAAGTGCTCGGTCTTCTGCTGGGGTGCGTTGGCCGAATCGCCCGGCACCAGCTCGGGGCTGATCTCCGTCTCCAGCACATCGATCAGCACGTCCGAGCCGGCATCGCCGATCTGCCCGGTCTCCGCCACCCAGCGCACCAGGTGCGAGATCAGCGTCTTCGGCACGCTGCCATTCACGTTGTAATGCGACATATGGTCGCCCACGCCATAGGTGCACCAGCCCAGCGCCAGTTCGCTCAGGTCGCCGGTGCCGATCACGATGGCATGGCTGGAATTGGCGAAACGGAACAGGTGGTTGGTGCGCTCGCCGGCCTGCACGTTCTCGAACGTCACGTCGTAGACGGGCTTGCCGGATGCGTAGGGGTGCTCGAGATCCTTGAGCATTTCAAGGCAGCTCGGCCGGATGTCGATTTCCTTCGCGGCGCAGCCGACCACTTCCATCAGCTTCCTGGCCTGGAGCAGCGTGCGGTCGCTGGTGGCGAAACCGGGCATGGTGATGCCGATGATGTTGGTGCGGGGCAGCTTCAGGCGGTCCATGGCCTTCGCGCATACCAGCAGCGCATGCGTCGAATCCAGGCCGCCGGATACGCCGATCACCACCTTGGAAATGCCGCTGGACGACAGCCGCTGCACCAGCGCCTGCACCTGGATGTTATAGACCTCGCTGCAACGCTCGTCGCGCCGCCTTGCGTCCGCCGGCACGTAGGGGAACCGCGCAATCGCCCTGCGCAGGGGCAGGGCTTGGTCCGCCGCCGTCTCGAGCACGAAGGGAACGACCCTGAACTTCGCGACCTCCGCGCCATGCCGCCGGACCGAGTGGCCGAACGTGGTCTGGTGCATGCGCTCGCGCGACAGGCGCTCCAGGTCTATATCGGCAAAGGTCAGGTGCGCGCTGTCGGCGAACCGTTCGGACTCGGCCAGCAGGTCTCCGTTCTCATAGATCAGCGCCTGCCCGTCCCATGCCAGGTCGGTGGATGATTCGCCCTTGCCGGCCGAGCTGTACAGGTAGGCTGCCAGGCACCGCGCCGATTGCTGGCTGACCAGCTGATGGCGATAGCCGGACTTGCCGACGACGATATTGGACGCGGACAGGTTGACGAGCACGGTCGCGCCCGCCAGCGCCGCGAACGACGACGGCGGCACCGGCACCCAGACATCCTCGCAGATCTCGACGTGGAAGCGGAAGAACGGAATGTTCTGCGCCTCGAACAACAGGCCGGCGCCGAACGGCACCTTGCTGCCGTTGAGCGTCACCTCGCTCGCCGTGGCGTTGTCGGCCGAGCTGAATTGCCGCGCCTCGTAGAATTCCCAGTAGTTCGGCAGGTAGGTCTTGGGAACGACGCCCAGGATCCTGCCACCCGCCACCACCGCCGCGCAGTTGAACAGCAGGTGTTCGACCCGCAGCGGCAACCCCACCACCAGCGTGGTGGGGATCGTCCTGGAGGCCTCGACAATCTCCGACAGTGCTGCCTCGCAGGCATCGAGCAAGGCCCGCTGATGAAAAAGGTCGTCGCAGGTGTAGGCCGACAAGCCGAGTTCCGGAAAGGCCACCAGCGCCGCGCCCTGGGCGGCGGCGTCCCTGGCCATCGCAATGGTCCCGGCCGCATTGAAGGCGGGATCGGCCACGCGGCAAACAGGCACGCCGACCGCCACGCGCGCGAACCCGTGGGAGTAGAGATTCAGGAAGGTATTCGGTAACTTGCTGGTCATGTCAATTATCCTTGCGCCGCCACGGCAGGGCGGTTCAGCGCGGCAAACGCCGGGGGCTGAAGTTGGTCAAGCAGTACATGACGCAATTCTACGATGCGCACCCTGTCCTTGCCCGGGCCTGCGCCGCGGCGCCGCGGCTTCGCGTGCTTGTCCGGCGCGGGCCATGGCGCCGCAAGCCGCGCCGGTGACCTGCACCGTCGCCGTGCGGGCAGGGCGGGACATGGGCTGCGGCGGCACGTCGGAAGTCAGGCCGGACGGGCCGGCCAGCGCCGGCCAGATACGCCAGGTGATCCGGTCGCCTGTTTTGCGCCGCGTTGCAAATGGTTCGGCTAGTCTTCGGTTTCCCCGCCGCCCAGCAGGCGGGCGATCTTGTCGGCCGCGGCCGGGGCGAACTGCAGCACGCACTCCCGCGTCAGCGCGAGCGTGTACGAGAAGGCCATCGCGCGATCCTCGAAGGTGCGCTTGAGCATGAAATGCGCGGCGGGCACGGCGCCATCGGCCAGCCTGGACAAACGGACCAGTGCGCCCCAGTTCCCGTCCTCCACCCGCAGGATATCCACTTCGATGGCATATCCCGCCTCGATATACGTCCTGGCCGGTCCAGCCAGCCGGCGTTCCGGTTTGTCGAGCCCCATCTCGTTCCTCCACGATTCGAGCCATGCTTTACGTCGCCATGCCCGTTGCCGGGCATGGCAATACCGGTCCGTGGCGGCGGGCTCCCCCCGCTGCCACGGCCGTACTGCTTGCGTGTCAGGCACGCACTGCGCCGGCCAACCGGTTCGCTGCCGGCGGCGGCGCGCTGGACTGGCGCACGACCAGGCCACCGGGAAAGCACAGGCGGAGCGGCGCCAGCGCCGGTTGCGACAGCCTGGGCATGACCCGGCGCACCATCGCCGCGGCCATGAAACCCGCAATCTTGTTCGACCGGCTCACGGTGCGGCCGGTGGGCATGACAAAGGCGATGCGCCGGTGTCCCAGCCCGGCCAGACGGGAAGCCGCCAGGTGCCCGGCCTGGAAACTGTCGGGCGCAGCGTGGTCGATGCGGGCCGGCACGTCCGGGCCGGCGCCGCCGTCATAGCTCGCCATCGCCAGTCCCTGCCGCGCAAGCGCCGCGAACTGCGGCTCGCCGGTCAGCGGCGGCACGGTGATCACGCCGTGCACGCCGAAGGACAGCAGATCGTCGAGCATACGCGCTTCCTGCTCATAGGCAAGTACCGGCCAAAGCAAGCACGGTCCGGCGGGCGGGCAGGCGCCCACGCCTTGCCGCGCGGAATTCGACAGCAAGACGCGGAGTGATGCATGTCCGATTCTCGTCTAGAGTTTGCTCGTCGACACACCCCAAAGGAGAAAAGCATGACAGCCGCACGGCATTCGCCCGACCAGGACAGGCTCGCCGCGCTTCCCTTGCGCGATGCGGTAGCAAACGCCGGCATGCTCGCAGCCGGACCGGCCGAAATTGACCGGCACGTCGACGCGCTGGCCTGGGACGAGATCGCGCGGGACCTCGACCGTCAGGGCTGGGCCCTCGTCCCGGGCCTGCTGGCCGCGCACGCGTGCGCTGCGCTGGCCGCGCTCTACCCGCGCGACGATCTCTTCCGTTCGCGGGTGACGATGAGCCACCACGGTTTCGGCCGTGGCGAGTACAAATATTTCAGCTATCCCCTGCCCGGCCTCATCGAAGGCCTGCGCGGCGCGCTCTACCCGCATCTGGCGCCGCTTGCCAATCGCTGGAACCAGGCCATGGGCATCGACGTGCGCTACCCGGCCCGGCACGCGGATTTTCTGCGCCGCTGCCATGATGCCGGGCAGGCGCGGCCCACGCCGCTGATCCTCCAATACGGGCCGGACGACTACAACTGCCTGCACCAGGACCTGTATGGCGAGCATGTCTTCCCGATCCAGGTGGCCATCCTGCTGTCCGAACCGGGCCAGGACTTTAGCGGCGGCGAGTTCGTGCTGACCGAGCAGCGCCCGCGCATGCAGTCGCGCGCCGAGGTGGTGCCGCTGCGCCAGGGCGACGCGGTGGTGTTCGCAGTGAACCAGCGCCCGGTGCAGGGCACGCGTGGCAGCTACCGGGTCAAGCTGCGCCATGGCGTGAGCCGGCTGCGCTCGGGCCAACGGCATACGGTGGGGATCATCTTCCACGATGCTGAATAAGGCATGTGGAAAGAGGAAAAAAAGGGAAAAAAGGGGCCCGCGCGGCACCCGTGGAATTTGACCGCAAGACCCGGAGTGCGCAGCCCGCGGCATCGGCTTACAGTGAGCACCATGAAACGCCAGCAAACACCACG
>NZ_JARJLM010000315.1 GCF_029335485.1 Cupriavidus basilensis | reverse complement strand
CCCAGCGCCTCGGCGAGAACGCGGCCACGCTGAGCGGCGATTTCGCTGCGCTCAACACGATACTGACGACGGAGGGGTTCAGCGACAGCCGCGCCTTCGCGCTCAAGCAGGGCAACCTGGTCATCGGCGACGAACTCAAGGCGCACCATGTCGCGGTGTCCGTCGACGGTGGCAGCCTGACCGTCAGTGGCACGGTGGACGCCAGCGGCGGCAGTGCCGGCAGCATCCGCCTGGCCGCGCGCGCCGGCCTGACGGTCAACGGCAGGCTCGATGCCCACGGCGCGGTGCTGCGCACGGATAGCGACGGCGTCGCCATTGCCGCGGCCAACACGCCCGAAGTGGAACTGAGCGTTACCGAAGGTCGGCTCACGCTGGCGCCGGGCGCGGTCATCAATCTGCGCTCGGCCGACGCCACCGCGCGCGGCACGCTGACGCTGAACGCCCCGCGCCTGGGGACGACCGTCGCCAGCGCCACCGGCGCGGGCGCGCCGGCCAATGCCACCGGCGGCGACATCGCCATCGACGCTGGCGGAGCGCTGGACATTCGCGGCGCGAAGCGCATTGTACTGAACGGCTTCGCCGATTACGCCAATGCGCCTTACCAGGGCGGCAGCGCCGACACGCAGGTCGTCACCCAGGCTTTCCTCGACCTGATCGACCAGGACAGCCAGGCCTTCGTCAATGGAGCGCTCGCCAATGCCGGCCTGCAGACCCGGCTGGCCGGGTTGACGGCGCATGGCGGCGCCTTTCACCTGCGCCCCGGGGTTGCCATCGTCAGCGCCACGCCGGACGGCAACCTGACCGTCTCGGGCGACCTGGATCTGGCGGGTTACCGCTACGGCCCGCGCGCCGACCGCGATACCGCGTCGAGCAGTTACGGCGCGGGCGAGCCGATGGCGTTCGATCTGCGCGCCGGCGGCAACCTCACCGTCAATGGCAGCATTTCGGATGGTCACGGGCCAGGTCTGCCTGCCGTGCCTGTGTCCTATACCGGTGTCATATCCGAGGGAACGGATCCAGCAACTATCCCATCGCTCTATTTTGATACATGGGCCAACACTTACAATAACAGTTCGCCCATCTATCTGATGACGGATTGGACGGTTCCCGACACTTCCTTTTACCAAGCCTGGGGATGGTTGTTTGGCCTTACGCCTGGCGACACATTCCCCGCCGGCACAATGTTCGCGCGGGATGGATTCCTCTTTGAACCTGGGAATACATTGCCGGGCTTCGCTACGGGTAAGCAGGGAGGTACGCAAGCTGTTCCCGCGACGGCACCGACTATTCCGCAACTGGCACCCGGTTCGCTGTCCGCGTCGATCCGCCTGGCCGCCGGTGCCGACCTCGCCGCAGCCAATGCCAGGGCATTGCAGGCCCGCAGCGCCCTGGGCGGCGCGGGCAACATCCTGCTGAGCGACTACCACAGCTACGGCGTCGCGGATTGGTCGGGTGTGAAGCAGGTGCCCATCGCCAGCAGCATCCGCACCGGCACGGGCGACCTGGACCTGCTGGCCGGCGGCAACCTGTCGCAAGGCTCGATATACAACATTTCCACTCGCGGATGGGGCGATGCCGCGCCGGCCAGCCTGTTCGTCGATGTCCAGGGCACGCTCACCGGCTGGAGCTATGGCGGTAGCAGCAATTCGCCCGACAATTGGGTGAACCGCGGTACGCCCTCCTATGACGACGGCTTCACCGGCTTCGGCGCGCTGGGCGGCGGCAATGTCACCTTGCGCGTCGGCGGCGACGCGGGCAACCTGGCGCCGCGCAAGGACCTCTACCCGCTGTACCAGAACACGGCCCTGGTGGTGGGCGCCGCAGGCGGCGGCGACGTGCGCCTGAGTATCGGCGGGCGCCTGAACCCCAACACGGTCAGCGGGCCGGGGTATCCGGACGACGCCGACAACGGCGTGTTCACCAACTTGCGCGGAGACCTGCGCATCGATGCCGGCGCCATCGGTTCGGTGCCGCTGCGCTACGGCACGAAGGAACTCAACGACCCGCGCGCGCCCGATCCCACGCGGGCAGCCGGTTTCGGCGGCCCGGGCCAGCCGTTCGGCGGTGTCATCGTGGTCCCGGGCGATGGCGGCATCAGCCTGCGCACGCGCGCGGACCTCGTGCTCGGCGGCGTCGGCAAGGCCAAGGCGAGCGGCGCCTGGCGGTCCGATACCGCATTGGCGCTGTTCTCGGCCGGCGGCAACCTGGTGCCCTACAACGCGCTGGACACCACCTCGATGAAGACTGTGCCGGAAGACCGCGTCGTCAGCGGCTACGGCCTGCCCGCGCGCTTCTCGGCCACCGCAGCCAACGGCAGCATCTACTATTCCGGGACGCAGAACGAGAGCGTCGCGCTGTGGCTCGCGCCCTCGCCGCAGGGGCATCTGGAACTGCTCGCGCGGGATTCGATCTATGCGGCGGCGGGATACAACGCTGGGATCAGCTATATGCCGGCGCGCTTCATCGTCTCCGGCGCCGACGCCGACCCGGCCCTGTTCCCCGATCCGGCCCGGCTGCACGAGGGCGATGCCAATCCCATCCGTATCCATGCTGTCGACGGCGATCTGGTGAATGTGGCGCTGGGCCAGATCCTTGCCTACCAGCCTGTTTACCAGGGACCGATCACCAATGTGTATTTCGCGGCGAAGGCCGCCAACATCCGCGCCGGTCGCGACATCGTCAACTTCGGGCGGCTCGGGAGAAGCAGCAACTCGACGACGGTTGAGCCCAGCCTGATCCTCAACACCAACGATACGGACGTGTCGATCATTCAGGCCGGCCGCGACATGTATTTCACCAACGTCCAGATCGCTGGCCCTGGCACGCTGGAAGTGAGCGCAGGCCGCAACCTGTACCAGGGCGACAAGGGCAATATCACCAGCATCGGTCCGCTCGCGTCGGGCGACGAGCGGCCGGGCGCGTCGATCGTGACCTTGGCCGGCGTCGGCGCTAACGGCCCCGATTATGAGGCGCTCAAGCACTACCTGGACCCGTCCAACCTGCTGCCAGCGGGCACCCCGTTGGACGGCTCGGGCAAGGTCGCCCAGACCTACCAGGCCGAGTTGGCGGGCTGGCTGAAGGATCGCTACGGCTTTGTCGGCACGCCAGCCGAGGCGCTGGCGTACTTCAACGCGCTGGCGCCCGAGCAGCAAAACATCTTCCTGCGCCGGGTCTACTTCGCTGAACTCAAGGCGGGCGGGCGCGAATACAACGACCCGGCCAGCCGCCGCTACGGCAGCTACCTGCGCGGGCGCAACGCCATCGCCGCGCTGTTCCCGGAGAAGGATGGCCAGGGCAACGAGATCGTCCGCTCCGGCGACATCACGATGCTCGGCGGCTCCGGCGTGCGCACGCTGTTCGGCGGTGGCATCCAGATGCTGACGCCCGGCGGCAAGCAGGTGATCGGTGTTGAAGGGCAGGTGCCTCCGGCTTCGTCGGGTCTCGTGACGCAAGGCTCGGGCGACATCCAGTTGTACAGCCAAGGCAGCATCCTGCTGGGCCTGTCGCGCATCATGACCACCTTCGGCGGCGGCATCCTGGGCTGGTCGGCCGCAGGCGACATCAACGCCGGGCGAGGCGCCAAGACCACGGTGGTGTACACGCCGCCCAAGCGCGTGTACGACGCGTGGGGCAACGTCAAGCTGTCGTCGCAGGTGCCGGCCACCGGCGCGGGCATCGCCACGCTGAATCCGATTCCCGAAGTCGCGCCCGGCGACATCGACCTGATCGCGCCGCTGGGCACGATCGACGCTGGCGAGGCGGGCATCCGGGTGTCGGGCAACGTCAACCTGGCTGCCTTGCAGGTGGTGAACGCGGCCAACGTGCAGGTGCAGGGCAAGTCGACGGGTCTGCCGGTGGTTGCGGGCGTGAACGTCGGGGCGCTGACCAATGCCAGCGCGGCGGCGTCGCAGGCCGCGACGGCCGCGCAGGAGGCGATCTCGCGCGATCGGGCGGCGCAACGACAGAGCCTGCCTTCGATCTTCTCGGTGCGGGTGCTGGGCTTCGGCAACGAGCCGGTGGACGGCGGTGAAACGACACCATCGCCGTCTTCGCCAGGGCTTCACTCCAAAGGACGCCCCTATGACGCCGAGAGCCTGGTGCAGCTTGTCGGCGTAGGCAAGGAGCTCGACGCCAAGTACGTGGCGCGCATGAGCGCCGAACAACGGCGCCAACTGCTGCAGGCACAGTAGGTCGCCATGCCAGACGGCGTCTATTTCCTTCTCTCCGCAAGCGCGGGGAAAGGATGGGGGCCGCTTTGCCCTCAATCCAAGAGGAATCCGAAATGAACATGAGTGCCTATGGTCATCTCGAAGCCGTTGACGTGGCCGATACCCTGTCCGATGACAGCGTTCATCCCGTGCGGCTGCGAGAGTGCCTCGTCACCAACTACGAGAGTCTGCATCGCCTGTTGCGGCGCCACCTGGGCTGCCCCGAACAGGCCAGCGATAGCCTGCACGACGCCTGGCTGCGGCTAGGCGACACGGCCGTGTCAACGGCGATCCAGAACCCGGAAGCCTATATCTACCGGGTGGCCTGCAACCTCGCCACGGACCAACTGCGGCACCTTCGCCCGTGGCAGCACGCGAGCGACGCCGCACTCGACTACTTCGCCGACGACTCGCCCAGCCCGGATCGCATTGCCGAAGCGCGCTCCGACCTGGCGGCGGTGGATCGCGCCCTGGCGGGCCTACCCTGGCGCCACCATGCCGTGCTGATGAATCTGCGCCTGGAGGAGTTGACTCGCCAGGAAGTCGCGAGTCGCCACGGCATCTCGCTGCGGCACGTGGACACGCTGCTGCGCCAGGCGCTGGACTACTGCGCCGAGCAGACCAGGCAGCCGGTGATCGGCGGCGTGAGTACGCCCCGGCGCCGCTTGCGGCAGAAGTGGCGGACCAAGGCGACGGCGGCCTCTGCCACCAGGCATGCGGCTTGAGATAGGTGCATCACCATGCGTATGGAGCTGACTTGCACCGTAAGCATGATTTGAACCACAACCAGTTGCGAGATGGCGTCGCGAGGTGCTGCGTGAACTCAGCAGTTTCGAATTGCAGACGTTCTTCACATACAGCCACGCCGAACACGAATTGACCGGACGACGGCGCGGCCCAACGACGAAGCTGGGCCTGGCGCTGCACATCGGCTTAGCGGCGCAACTGGGCGCTGCCTGGATCGCTCATTCTTTCCGGGGGCAGACGACGGCTGCCGAGGGGATCGCCGCAGTGCTGCGCGACAGCGCCCGACGGCTCTCGGAAGACAACTACGAAGCGGGGTGTCCCGTCGCTATCGTCACGCTCGAGCGTGGATCACATTCACCGGATCTCACCAACGCCTGCGCAGCGGCGTTCGCGAGCTGGCGGCGGCAGCTTGCGCAGGCATTGGAGGAACGCGGGTTTGCGCCCGAACGCGCCAGCGGGATTGCTTTGACCGCGCTGGTCGTGCTGGAAGGTTGCCTCGTGGTCGGGCGTGCAACTGGGTCGACGGAAGCGTTCGAGCTTGGTCTGGCCACGCTGCTTGGACAACTCGGTGAAGAGGGGGAGGCTCGCCCCTTGTCCTCTGGACAGACCTCCTGAGTCGGCCCCAGCTGTCGACGTCGGTGGTCGACTATCGGATTTTCTGTCGTGCCTGCCGATCTCGGCTGTGCCAGCAGAGGCAATGAAGGCGTAGCCGGTGCGCACCTGACTTTGCCCAGCCTGGCCTCCTGGTAGGCCGTCCTCGCTGTGTCGACTGGCGCCCGATTTCTTGCCGTTGAGGAAACCCACCCGCCGCTCAAGGGAGGGCGGCGGTGGCGCTCAGCCGCTGTTCTTCTTGTACTGGATCAGGTCGAGGATCACCTTCTCGCGCGACATCGCGGCCGTTGCGTAGCGGCGATACTGATCCGGGCTCATGTACATTGGCTCCATATCGTATGGCTTCAGCACCTCTTTGAAGTTAGGCTCTTCCATCGCCTGCTTGAAGGCGGAATGCAGCTTCGAAAGGATTGCCGCCGGCGTACCTTTGGGCGCTGCAAGTCCCCAAGGGGAAGACTGGGCGAGATTGATGCCCGACTCCTTCAGCGTCGGCACATTGGGGAAACGCGGCATGCGATGTTCTCCCCAGACGGCCAGAAGCCGAAGCTTGCCACTCTCGACATATGGCTGCCATCCCGATGTTTCGGCCGCGGACTGGACATGCCCGCCCAGAAGTGCCTGAAGCGACTCGCTCGTGCCCTTATATGGCACATGATTCAATCGCACGTTGGCGACGCGCGAAATCTGCTCCATCGTCAGATGGTTGGTCGTCAGGGCGCCTGGCGTGCTGTACGTTAGCTCGCCAGGATGGGCTTTTGCGTAGGCAATATACTCGCCCATCGTTTTGATCGGGGATGATGCCGGTACCACGATGCCGAATACGTAGCCAGTCAGACCGATGATGTAGGCGAGTTCCGCGGGATTCCAGTTGATATCGGTGGTGTATGGCAGGCGAAATACGCCCTGGGGGATGACCGCGATCGTATAGCCGTCCGGCTTGGCCGACTGCAGCATCTGCGCAGGCAGAACGCCTGCCGCACCCGGCTTGTTCTCGATGACGATGGGCTGCCCCAGCGTCTTTGAGGCATTGGCCGCCAGCACTCGCATGGGGCCGTCGGTGGATCCGCCTGGCGGAAAGCCCAGTAGAATGCGGATCGGCCGGTCGGGATACTTTGCATCGCCCGCCTGGGCAAGCGCTGCGCCACAGACGCTACCGAGGGCTCCGCTCGCGAGCCCCATCGCGCCAACATGCAAGAATTGACGTCTCTTCACTGCAGTCTCCTTTTGTATTCTGATGTTTTGAACCAGTTGAACCAGTTGAACCTGTCGGTTCAGAGCTCAGCTTCGCGCCGCTAGCGATATGCCATAGGCCAGGCGCCGCAAATGTACCGCTGTGTTGCCCAGCGTTTGCTCGATGGCGGTAAGCCGCTTGAAATAGTGCGAGATCTTCATCTCTTCGGACATGCCCATCCCGCCATGGATCTGCACCGCCTGCTGGCCGACGAAGCGGGCGCTCATGCCGATCATCGCTTTTGTGGCGGCGCATTCCGACGTGCGCTGCGCGTCATTGGAAAGAAAAGCCAACGCTCGCCACAGCGAAGACTTCGCCTGTTCGGTATGTACAAGCATGTCCACCATCTTGTGCTGAAGGGCTTGAAAGCTACCGATGGCAACGCCGAACTGCCGTCTCGTGCGGGCATACTCGGCTGTGTCTCGCACGACTGATTCCATGATTCCGACCGCTTCTGCGCAGAGCGCAATGCGTGCCAGATCAAGTGCATACGCGACGTGAGCGAGCGTCAGGCTGCCATCGCCCAGCACGTCGGTCGCCGGTATGTGGACGTCGTCCAGGCCGTACTCCGATACCGCTGACCCGTCAATCGCTGGGTAGGAAATATGGGTTATGCCGACGGCGTCAACGGGGACAAGGAACAGCTTGTAGTTTTCCTCCGCGGTCGAACCCCGCTCTTTTCGGGCCAGAACAATCAGCACGTCGGCGAATCCCGCCAGGACACCTTTCTTCCTTCCCTGGAGGACGTAACCATCCTCATCCGAACGATAGGTCATTTCGATTCGCGACAGGTCGGAGGCGGTCTGCGCTTCTTCGAACGCCAGAGCAATGCGTTTGCTTCCGACTGCCAGTTGGGGAATCCACTGCGCCTTTTGTTCAGGGCTGCCAGCCCGTTCGAGCACAGCTCCCGCAAGCACAACCGTGGCGAGATAGGGCTCAGTGACGAGCGCTTTGCCAAATTCCTGCATGACAAGCGCCAAGTCCACGACACTACCGCCGCCGCCGCCGTACCGCGCGTCAAAAGGCAGGCCGAGCAAGCCTAGTTCTGCCAAACCTTGCCAGCGTTGGCCCTGCTCGGGACTACGCTGCGGGTGATCTTCAAACCGGTACTCGCGCTCAAGATAGCGAGCAACGGCGTCGACAAGAAGCCGCTGGTCTTCGGATAGATTGAAATCCATGTGGGCCGTCCTACAGATTGAGTTCCGCCTTCGCGAGGATGTTCTTCTGCACTTCCTCGGAGCCGCCGTAAATGGTGAGCTTGCGCAGATTGAGATAGTTGGCGACTTGTGGCGGTGCATCGTCGGGAAGCAGGCCGCCACTGGTCCATCCGATCTGTCGCGCTTCGGCCGGGTAAGCCAGTGCATCGACACCCAGGGCATCCAGGTGCAACTCCGACACTTGCTGGGCAAGCTGGCAACTACGGATCTTGAAAAGGGAGGCCTTCGTTCCGACGTCCCCACCTCTGTCCGCTTCAGACAGCGCGCGCAGCAACGTGTACTCGAGCGCGTCTACCTCGATACCAATCCGCGCCACCTTTTCACAGAATGAAATATCCTCGCTCAGAGGACCGCTTGGCCCAGGGCGTGAGGCGGCAGAATCGATCAGCAACTTTAGATTGCGCCTGATATAACCGATCATCCCTGTGCTGAAGCGCTCATGGCGCAGCAGATATTTGGCGCAGTCCCAGCCCTGATGCAGGCCGCCGACAAGATTCGATGCCGGCACGCGGACCGAATCAAGAAACACCTCGTTCACCTCATGCTTGCCGTCCAGCGTGATGATCGGACGTACAGTGATGCCTGGCGATTTCATGTCCATCAACAGGAACGAAATGCCGCGCTGTTTCCTGGCCTGCGGATCGGTTCTCACCAGGCAGAACATCATGTCGGCGTGCTGCGCGTAGGTAGTCCAGATCTTTTGACCGTTGACCACGAACTCATCACCATCACGCGTGGCGCTGGTAGACAGGCTGGCAAGGTCAGAACCGGCGCCGGGCTCGGAGTAGCCTTGGCACCACCAGTCGTCGCCGCTGAGGATGCGCGGCAGATAGCGGGCCTTCTGTTCGTCGGTGCCGAACGCAAGCAATACGGGCGCTACCATGCGAACGCCGAAGGCAATCGGCTCTGGTGCCCCGGCCAAGGCGGCCTCTTCCGTAAAAATGTAGCTCTGGACGGGAGTCCATCCGGTGCCTCCGTGCTCCACCGGCCAGTTCGGTGCACTCCATCCTTGCTCGGCAAGGCGCTTCGTCCAGCGAACGATTTCACTTTTCCCGAGCGGTCGGTTTTGGAGGGCTTTCCGTCGAATGTCTTCGGGAAGCGTTGCACGAATGAAGGCGCGTACTTCCTCGCGGAACGCCTGTTCCGCGGCACTGTAGGTCAGTTGCATGCTTGATTCCGAATGGCGGCCGCATGCCCTCGCAGCCGGGGAGAATCGGGCAAGCGGGGACAATGCAGGTAAGACGGAGCGGCGGCACAGTCGCCTCGCCGCGATGTCAGTTCACTGCGGTGCGATCACCATGCCTCGAGCCAGGGGCGCAGATCGAGCTCATGCGTCCACGCATCCTTGGGCTGTTGATGCAGCATCCAGTAGGCGTCGGCGATGTGGTCGGGGTTGAGAATGCCGTCTTGCTCTTTCAGCGCGTAACGCTCTGGGAAGGTCTCGCGAATGAACTCCGTGTCGATGGCGCCGTCGATGATGAGCTGAGCGACGTGAATGCCCTTGGGGCCGAGTTCCCTGGCCATCGATTGCGCGAGTGCGCGCAGCCCGTGCTTGGCACCCGCGAACGCTGCATAGCCTGCGCGACCGCGAATGCTCGCCGTCGCCCCGGTAAAGAAGATCGATCCGCGCTCCCGGGGCAACATCACCCTGGCAGCCTCTCGGCCCATCAGGAAACCGCCGAAGCAGGCCATCTCCCAGACCTTGTAATAGACGCGCGCGGTCGTTTCCAGGATATCGAAACGGACATTCGCACCGATGTTGAACACGGCAACTTCGATCGGTGCGATTTTCGATTCGATCTCCTGGAAGAGCGCAGTCACGTCTTCCTCTTTCCGTGCGTCGGAGGCGAATGCATGCGCCTCGCCACCCTCGGCTTCGATCTGCGCCACCAATGGCGCAAGTTTGTCCGCGTTACGTCGTGTCATGCAGGCGATATAGCCCTCGCGCGCAAATCGGCGCGCAATCGCGCTGCCGGTGGCGTCCCCAGCTCCGATGACGAGCACGGCCTTCTTCTTGGTCATAGTAGTCTCCTTCCCATGTTTTTTTGCGGAACATAAAACTGCACTGCGATCCAGTATGGGTTGCGTTTCGATGCAAGTCAACGCCAACTCCCGGTTTTCTGGTCAAATAGGCATCGCGATGCTGGAATTTTAGACTGCTAAACAGTATTATGGACTGCATTGCAGTCTAAATAATCTGTGGCAGGAGACGCTAGACATGAATGAGAAGCATGAGACGCTCAACTTTGCGTTCCGACGGATCCACGAAGTGATCGACCCGTGGGTCGAAGGCAATCCAACTGCGATAGCCCTGCGGGACAAGCGCTATCGGCTGACGTATGGGGAACTCGCCACGGCGACGCGGGATGCGGCAAACCAACTCCGCCAGCTTGGCGTGCGTCCCGGTGATCGAGTCATGCTGGTCGCGGAAAACTGTGCCGCGCTGGCCGTCCTGGTGCTGGCGGCGAGCGTATGCGATGCCTGGGCAGTCGTGGTCAATGCGCGCCTGTCACCCCGAGAAATTGACAATTTCATCGACCATTCTGGAGCGAGGCGCGTACTCTATGCCGCAGATGTCTCCCAGGATGCGCAAGCCCATGCGCAACGCGCGGGCGCCGTGGCATCTGCCTGGCCATATGTGGGTGAGTTAGCGGTGGGGCCGTTGAACGACGCTGCCGTGCCGGAGCCCGTCAGCCACAGTTCAAGAGATCAAGTGGCCGCGATGATCTACACGTCGGGTACTTCGGGTAGCCCGAAGGGAGTCATGCTGACGCACGCCAATCTGCTGCATATGGCCACGCTGTCCCGCCAGTTGCGCCAACTGAGCCCACTTGACACGGTCTACGGCATCCTGCCAATGGCACATGTGGTTGGCCTGTCTTCGCAACTGCTTGGTTCGCTCGCTTGCGGCTGCGTTCTGAGGCTCGAGGAGCGGTTCTCGCCGGAGGCACTGGTCTCAGCATTGCGCGAGGGCGGTCTGACCCTGCTCCTCGGCGTACCCGCCATGTACGCCAGGCTGCTCGACTGGTGTACACATACCGGCACGTCGCTCGCAGGACACGGCCTGCGCGTGATCGCTACGGCGGGCTCGCCTTTGACACCGGAACTAAAGCAGGCGGTCGAGTCTGCTTTTGATATGCCCCTGCAAAACGGCTATGGCCTGACTGAGATGTCGCCGACAGTCGCGCAGACTCCACTGGGCGTTTGGCGCAAGGATTGTTCCGTGGGACTGCCGGTGCCGAACGTGGAAATTCGCATTGCAGATGCTGCCGGCAATGATGTCGCTCAGGGGAGCGCTGGCGAATTGTGGGTGCGCGGGCCTAACATGATGAAAGGCTACTACCGCGACGAAAAGCTTACCCGTACGGTCATCAATGCGGAAGGGTGGCTCAATACGGGCGATATGGCGCGACAGGACAGCGACGGCGCCTTGTTCATCGTCGGCCGCACCAAGGAGCTCATCATCCGCTCCGGATTCAATGTGTACCCGGTCGAGGTTGAGCAGGTCTTGAACAGCCATCCGGCCATCGTGCAGTCGGCCGTCGTGGGGCGAGCCGTTGGCGGCAATGAGGAGGTGATCGCGTTTGTGGAGCTGGCGGCCGGCGTAGCGGTTGATCGTGATGAGCTTATCTCCTATTTGCGCAACCGCCTATCGCCCTACAAAGTGCCTGCGGAGATCCGAGCCATGGCACGACTGCCCGCCGCTCCTACCGGGAAACTCCTCAAGAGTGAGATTAAACAGCTCGCGGCAAAGGAAAAAGACGAGCGGCAAGCACTGCTGTGAGCACTTGCAGCCGGCTCGTGGGCGGGCCGCGGGGCAGCACCTTGGGATGTGTTACCTTGCTCGGTTGGATAGGGCGGTGCCGGCAGGCTGCTTCGAACGCGCAGGGGGAAGCGGTGCGGGTCGCCCTCAGCAAGTGTTTCGGTATTTCGTGGAAGGATAACCACCAGCATGACAAGGGCAAAGGAAGCGACTATCAACAAAACAATGCCTGCCAGCGAAAAGGAGATCGATGAGGAACTGCCAGTGGAGGAGGGGCAGGACAGGCATTTCGTCACCGCGCTTGCACGGGGGCTGGAGGTGCTGAGCTGTTTCCGGACGGGGGACAATTTTCTGGCCAACCACGAGATTGCCGAGCGCTGCGGACTGCCGAAATCCACTATCACGCGGCTGACCTATACGTTGACGAAGCTTGGTTACCTGCATCTGGTGCCTGAGAGCGGCAAGTACCGGCTTGGCACGGCGACTGGCGCACTAGGAAGTTCCATGCTGGCGAATTTGGATATTCGCCAGGTGGTTCGGCCGTATATGCAGTTGCTTGCCGCCGAAACCGGAGCCGTGGTTGCGCTCACCACGCGCGACCGGCTGTCCATGCTCTACCTCGAATGTTGTCGCAGCACGTCGATCGTAACGCTCAGTCTCGATGTCGGTTCTCGTATTCCGTTGAGTAGCAGCGCGGCGGGACGGGCACTACTCGCGGCGCTGCCGGCACGCGAGCGGTCAGAGCTGATGGAGCGTATCTGCGAGCTCGACGAGGGTACGTGGCCCATTCTTGAAAAAGGCATTATCGAGGCTGTCGAAGAGTACCGGGCAACGGGATGCGTGACCTCCGCCGGTAGCTGGGTCAAGGAGGTTCACGGCATTGCCGCGCCGTTCCTGCCGGGCCGTGGTTTGCCCATGATGGTCATCAGTGTGGCTGGCGCGGCCGGCTACTTCCCGGTCGCGAGGCTGCACGATGAGATTCGGCCCCGACTTCTCGAAACGGTCCGGGAAATCGAGCGCAGCCTCGGTCAAGGATTCGGAGAACCTGCGCTGCAGAGGTCGCCGGTCAGGGCATAGGTTTCGCAGTGGCAACGGAAGGGGGCCGTGCCCCTTCCGTTGCCTGCTGATTCCCCAGGCCGGAGCCAGGACATAGCCAAAGCCGGGCATCCACGTTGCTGCGGTGAAACCTCAAGCAGGAGCCGGCGCAGCCATCACCATGATGGCCTCCCGCCATCAGAACGGGCCGTGTCCCCGGTTCTGTAGTGGGCCCGCGCTCTCATTTCCCTGAACCTGGAACAAACCTCCGCGCCACTGTTGACGTTGGCGACCACGGTGGAGCTCCGTCGCGTCTTCGTCCCTGCGCGAATCGAAATTATAGACGTCGGCGCCGCAGCCCTTTCCCCTGGATTTGTGCCACGAGTTTCCCAGCCTTTGGCATTTCCGCACGTGAGGCGATCGCTGTGTCGCTCGCAGGCAAACCAGGCAGGAGTCGTGATCTCGATCGCAGCGCGGTGTCCGCATGTACGTAGCCCTACCTCTCTTCCCATATCACCGAATTGATCCGCATAGTGGAACATTGGCCCGCTATTGTCCGCGCTGAAAGCGACACTCATCCCGAATTTCACGCAAATTTCTCGGGTCATTGAGAAATTTGCGAGATCTCTACTTTGCGAGTAGAACCGTAGTGCAGTATATTAAACCGCATTACGGTTCTGGTTCGGCGGCAAAGCAAACGCGGCCTGGGATAGTCCACAAAAATAGAGGCGGGAGACATATGGAAACAGGTAGAACATCGATTGCGTCCTACAGGCGCATCCACCAAGTTATTGAGCCTTGGGTGTGCCGGCAGCCGGAGGCGTTGGCGCTGCAGGACAAGCGGGGCCGAGTGAGCTATGGGGAGTTGGCGGTGGCCATCGAGGACGGGGCGCAACGGCTGCGCCAGCTCGGTGTTCGTCCGGGCGACCGGGTCTTGATGGTCGCGGAGAACTGTGTGGCACTGGGTGTGCTGGTGCTGGCCGCCAGCGCGATGGATGCCTGGGCGGTGGTCGTCAACGCGCGCCTGTCACCGCGCGAGATCGACAACTTTATCGAGCACTCCGGCGCGCGCCGCGTCTTCTACACCAGCGAGATTTCCGCGGATGCGCTGATGCACGCCGGCCGCAATAGGAGCGTTGAGCAGTGCTGGCCCGCCCTCGGCAAGCTGGCCGTCGGGCCCCTGAACGAAGGCGCTCACGCGGAGCCAGCGAGCGAAGACCCGAAGGCGCAGGTGGCGGCCATGATCTATACCTCCGGAACGTCCGGCCACCCGAAGGGCGTCATGCTGACGCATGCCAACCTGCTCCATGTGGCAGAACTGGTCTGGGCGCTACGCCGTCTCGGTCCTCAGAACAAGGCCTATGGCGTGCTGCCGATGGCGCATGTGGTGGGACTCTCATCGCAGTTGGTGGGCTCGCTTGCATGTGGCTGCGCCCTGGTGCTCGAAGATCGTTATTCGGCGCCTGCGCTGGCCAAGGCCATGCGCGAGGAAGGCATCACCGTACTGATGGGCGTGCCGGCCATGTACGCCAAGTTGCTCGACTGGATGCGCAGCGCAGGCGGTAGCATCGGCCCACACGTCCTGCGCCTGGCGGGTGTTGCGGGGTCGCCGTTGACCCAGCAATTGAAACAGGACGTGGAAGCGGCGCTAGGCCTCACGCTGCATAACAACTACGGACTGACCGAGATGTCGCCAACGGTGTCGCAGACCTTGCTCCATGCGCCGCGCACGGACTGCTCTGTCGGCATGCCCGTGCCGGGGGTGGAGATTCGCATTGTCGATTCCGAGGGACAGCCGGTCGAGCCGGGCGCCGTGGGCGAGTTGCGAGTGCGGGGTCCCAATGTCATGAAGGGTTATTACTGCAATGAAGCACTGACCCGCGAGGCTGTCGACGCCGAGGGCTGGTTCAATACCTGCGACCTCGCCAGGCAGGAGCCAGACGGTGCCCTTTTCATCATGGGCCGCACCAAAGAGTTAATCATCCGCTCTGGCTTTAATGTCTACCCGGTGGAGGTCGAGCAGGTCCTGAACAGCCATCCGGACATTGTGCAGTCTGCCGTCGTGGGGCGGCAGGCGGACGGCAACGAAGAGGTCATCGCCTTCGTGGAAGCAGCCGCGAATGCCACGATCAGCCAGGATGCGCTGGAGCGATTTCTGCGGGAGCGGCTGTCTCCCTACAAGCTGCCAGCCGAAATCCATTTCCTGACCCAACTGCCGGTCGCGCCGACTGGAAAAGTCCTCAAGAACGCACTGAAGGAGAAGGCCGCCGTGCTGGGGGCAGGGCGCAGGGATCCGTCCTGAGCCAGCACGGCAGGAGAGCACAATGACACATCCTTCGATTCACGCCCGGAGCCGGCCCGACCGCACGGCTGCCGTGTTCATTCCAAGCCAGCGAACCCTGAGCTATGGGGAGCTGGAGTCGGGCGCCAATCAGGCCGCGCACTTGCTGCAGCAATGCGGCGTCACGTCCGGCGACGCTATCGTCTTCTGCATCGAGAATGCTCCGGCTTTCCTCTTCCTGGGCTGGGCCTGCCAGAGAATCGGCGTGAGGTACGTGCCGGCTTCGACAAAGCTGTCGGCGGACGACTTGGCATATATCGTGCGGGATGCCGGAGCCGCTGTCGTGGTGTTGTCGGCAACGGCCGAGAGTGCCGGCGCAGCGTCGGAGGTCGACTTTGCCGGCGCTTGCCTGTTTAGCCTCGGCAGCCGTATTGCCGGCTTCGATCCCTGGGAGGAACGGGTGGCGGCTTGCCCCAGCACGCTGCCGGAAAGCACGGCGCCTGGCAGGGAGATGATGTACTCCTCGGGCACGACAGGCCGGCCAAAGGGGGTGCGCAAGCCCATGCCGACAGGGCCTTTTGATGGGCCGGATTCGCGCAACTCATCCTGGCCCGGCCGGCCGGGGGTGGGGCGGGACATGGTGAGCCTGTGTACGGCGCCGCTCTACCACGCCGCGCCTCATCGCAATGTGGCCGCCACCTTAGCGATGGGCGGGACCTGCATCGTCATGGAGCGCTTCGATGCAGCGCTGGCACTAGATGCCATTTCGCGGTTCAAGGTGACACATAGCCAGTGGGTGCCAACCATGTTCCACCGCCTGCTGCGCCTGCCGGCCGGCGTGCGCCAGGCCCATGACCTGTCCAGCCACCAGGCGGCGCATCACGGCGCAGCGCCATGTCCCGTGCACGTGAAAGAGGCAATGATCGCATGGTGGGGTCCCATACTGTTCGAGTACTACGCGGGTACAGAAGGCATCGGCGCTTGCGCCATCAGCTCGGAGGAGTGGCTGAGCCACAAGGGCTCGGTGGGCCGCGCCACGGATGGGATCATCCATATCCTCGACGAGAATGAGCAGGAGCTGCCTTCCGGGCGAACAGGAACTGTCTTCTTTGAAGGCACGAGCACGTTCGCCTATTGGAAGGACGAGGACAAGACCGCCCGCTCACGAAGCCGGCAGGGCTGGTGGACCTACGGCGACATCGGACATGTCGACGAGGAGGGTTATCTTTATCTCAGCGACCGCCGCGACTTTGTTGTAATCTCGGGCGGCGTGAATATCTATCCGCAGGAGATCGAGGCCTTCCTGCTGCGCGACGAGAATGTACTGGACGCCGCAGTCTTCGGCATACCCGATGAAGAACTTGGCGAAGCGGTGCAGGCCATTGTGCAGGTGCGGGATTCCTCGTTGGTCACGGCGGCGGTGAGCGAAGCCCTACGCCAACAATGTCGCTTGCGGCTTGGCCCCATCAAGACGCCCAAGTCCATCCGGCTGGTGACGGACTTTCCCCGGCTGCCCACCGGCAAGCTGCAGAAGATGGCCTTGCGCGAGCAGTTCCTGAATGCACTGGCGCGGGAGCGTGCCGACCGTGATCGGGAGACGGCTTTCACGAGCGATGCCGTGGATGATCATTCAGCGCAATGGACAAGCGATTTCGGCGCCTTCGCCGCGACTTCCCCACTAGCGCAAGCATGCCTGTTGTCCGGCATGCGGCTGGCACCGGGACATGTCGCGCTGCGCGCCAAGTGGACAGAAGACGTCGAGCAGACCCTTGGCTTTGGTACTGGCTTGTTGTCCTTCCTGACCGAAGCTGCTATGCAATGGGCCGCCTTCTCCGCCTATGCGTCGAGCCATCTACTCGAATTGACGATGAGGCGGCTAGGGCCGCCTCGGGAAGGGTGGCTGATGGTGGAGGCACTCCTGGCCCCAAGCGCCGTGCCCGGTCGCGCGACGATGCTGGTCACCGTCACGCAGGAGGCAGATCGCCGCCCGCTGGCCACCGCATCGGGGGTCGTGCAGCATCCGAGCCCGCAACCCTGCTGAGCTTCCGTGCCGCCGCTCTATCCATCCGTTCTTCGCCGGACCCGTTTCACGAGATTCCATCAACAGACGTATCAGGAGACATCATGCGCGACACAAACGCAATCGCCCCCATCAAGGTCCAGTTCCAGTTCGACTTCGGCAGCCCGAATTCGTACTTCAGCCATAAAGTCATTCCAGGTATCGAAGCACGCCAGGGCGTCAGGTTCGAGTATGTGCCCGTATTGCTCGGAGGCCTTTTCCGGCTGACCGGGAACCGGTCCCCAGCGGAAGCATTTGCGGGTATCAAGAACAAGCCGGAGTTCGGCCGGCTGGAGATGCATCGCTTTGTCGCCAGGCACGCATTGCACGCTTACAGGCACAACCCGTTCTGGCCTGTCAACACGCTGCAGATCATGCGTGGGGCCGTCGCCGCCCAGAAGAACGGCACCTTTGTCGCTTACGTGGATGCGGTATTCGCACATATGTGGGAGCAGGGACTGAAGATGGACGACCCGCAGGTCATCGCTACCGCATTGGATGCGGCGGGCTTGGACGGCGTCGGCTTCCAGGCCCGCATTGAGGATCCCGAGGTCAAGCAGCAACTCATGGCGAACACTCAGGCGGCGTTCGAGCGCGGTGCGTTCGGCTCGCCCACGTTCTTTGTCGGCGACGAGATGTATTTCGGCAAGGACCAGTTGCGCGATGTGGAAGAGGAGATCCAGCGCAGCAAAGCGGAACGTCCCTGAGCGCAGGTTCGCGATATGCGCAGACGTGCCCGCGCAAGCGGAACGAAGCCCTGGCTACAAGCCCGGCGCATAGGGCATGCGCGTGGTGCTGCACGGGCCGCACTAGCGGCCGCTTCACCCGCGTTGCCCGCCCAGCGAGTTCGACTGCCCGGCTTGACTCCTGCCGGCGGATTTCACAAGAGGAACCATCAATGAAGACACGCATCACTGCACTGTTCGGCATCCAGCACCCCATCATCCAGGGCGGCATGCATTATGTCGGCCTGGCCGAGCTGGCGGCTGCGGTTTCCAATGCCGGCGGCCTTGGCATCATCACGGCCCTCACGCAGAAGACGCCGGCATTGCTGGCCCGGGAGATCGCGCGTTGCCGCGAACTGACCGACAAGCCATTCGGCGTGAACCTGACCTTCCTGCCGTCCTTGTCCGTGCCGCCCTATGCCGAGTACATCGCGGCGATCAAGGAGGGAGGGGTCCGGATCGTTGAGACCGCAGGGCGCAATCCCGACAAGTACATGCCGATCCTCAAAGCGGCGGGGATCAAGGTGATTCACAAGTGCACCTCGGTACGTCATGCATTGAAGGCCGAACAGATCGGCTGCGATGCTGTCAGCGTGGATGGATTCGAATGCGGCGGACACCCCGGCGAGGACGACCTCCCCAACATGATTCTGCTTCCGCGCGCGGCCGAGGAACTGAAGATCCCTTTCGTGGCTTCAGGAGGTATGGCGGATGCGCGCAGCCTCGTGGCTGCATTGGCGCTTGGGGCGGAGGGCATAAATATGGGCACTCGCTTCGTCGCGACCAAGGAAGCGCCAGTCCACGAAAATGTCAAGCAAGCGATCGTTGCCGCGTCTGAACTGGACACGCGGCTGGTGATGCGTGCCCTGCGCAATACCGAGCGTGTCTTGAACAATGCCGGCGTGGAACGGTTGATCGAGATCGAGCGGGAGAAAGGCCAGGACCTGCAGTTTGCCGATATCCAGGAACAAGTCGCGGGGGTCTACCCAAAGGTGATGGTCGAGGGAAAGCTGGACGCCGGTGCCTGGAGCTGCGGCATGGTGGCCGGCCTGATCAATGACATCCCGACTGTCAAGGAACTGATCGACCGAATCATGGCCGATGCCGAGGCGCTGATCGGCGGCCGGCTGACTGGCTACCTTGGGGAGGCTTAGCCAGCGTGAGCCGGCCTTGGAGACCGCGCCAGATCGGGGGCATGGCGCTGGGTTCATCTGCGTTGTTTCTTCGCAGTAGCCGAAGAACCGCACTTCGCCCGTGCCGCCGCCGAGCGCTTGCACGTAGAACGGTCGCCATCGCCGTGCGCTTTCCCGCCCGCTCGCATGCTTGCCATCGCGCTCGTTGGCCGAGCCGTTCGTGGGTGGGTTGAAGGTTTGGCCGTTGCTGGCCGGTACCCGCTCCATGCATCGTGGTCGTCGCGGCTTTGTGCCCGGGTTTTCTTTGCCGAGCCTATGGATACGGAACCTCGCAGTGGGATCAAGGGCGCGCCGTGCCAGCACAGGCGGTGCCCATCCATACAGCAGCGCCGCCATCCGCCGCGCTTCCCTCGTGGTGACATAACAGGTACCCTTCCTCGTCGAACACTGCCTGCGCCGGCGCTTCGTCGCGCCGCCGGTAGCTGCGCGCCGCAGGCGGCCCCCGGATGCGGGTTTCCTACCGCGCTCTCGGTTGCATCCGGGCGCATCCAAACGTCTGGCATTGGCCGGCAGCATCCCACGGAGAGAACACGGATGAACACTTTTTCAGCACTGGCGGACGCCGGCGGCATCGCCTTGCCGGCCACGCTGCGGCAACTGATCGATGCAGGCTGGACTGGCTACGGCGCCGACATCGAGGCCTGGCGCGCCGACTGGAAAGCCCGTACGCTGGCTGCGCAGCCGGTGCTTTCCTGCGTCTATGACCTCGAGTGGATCGACGCGAAGCAGGCCGGCGAGTTTATCGGCGAATGGCTCAATCCGGCCTTTCAGCACGGCCGGCGCTTCCTGCCGTTCGCGCAGACCGGGGCCGGCGATGCCTACTGCTTGACGCCGCTGGCCAACGGCGGCACCGGCGTGGCGCTGGTCTGGCACGACCGCGGCAGCAGCCGGATCGAAGCCGCCTCGTTTGATGCCTTCGTCTATGAAGCCCTGGTGCGCAGCGCGGCGGACTTCTCGCATCTGATCGATGACGATTTCAGCCCGGCCGAGGCGGTACAGTGCGTGGCGGCGAATATCGCGGCCCTGAAGGGGTATCTGCCCGAGGCGATGAAGGCCGGACTGGAATGCATGCTCGCCGATGCCTTGCCGGAACCCAACGAGAAAGAGGCGGTGATGATCGGCGAGGAGACGGCGCAGGCAGCGCTGGCCTTGCTGCCGGAGGTGGAAGACGCCGCGTTTGCGGTGGTGGCGCGGTGGGAGTGCGGGGAGCGGTGAGCGGTGAGGTGGTTGCACCGCGTTCACGCCTGGTTCCACACCTGGCACCTGGCCGAAGGCCGCCGCATCGGCCGGCGGCAATTCCAGCGCATGGGGCTGGCCTATGCGTAAATTGGGAGCGCCGCGCGCGCCATGTCAGAATGTGGGCATCTCCAGCATCCGAATGCAAGCATGACCGCACTGGTACTTCTTCCCGGCATGGACGGCACGGGCGATCTGTTTGCGCCCTTGCTGCTGGCGCTGCCGACCGACATCACGCCGCTGGTCATCCGCTATCCGCGTGATCGCGCGCTGGATTACGCCGCCCTCGAAATACTTGTGCGGCAGGCGCTGCCTGCCGGGGCACCCTTCGTACTGCTGGCCGAATCCTTCTCCGGCCCGCTGGGGGCCGCCATCGCTGCCCGCCCGCCCGAGGGCATGCGGGGCTTGATCCTGTGCGGCTCGTTCGTGCGCCCGCCACGCCCGCGTCTGGCTTTTACCCGTGCGCTGGCCGGCTGGCTGCCACCGGCGTTGCTTCCCCGCCCTTTGCTAAACCACGTTTTGCTGGGCGGGCACGCCACGCCGGCGCTACGCGCTGCATTGGGCGCAGCCGTGTCCAGCGTATCCGCTGCCGCCATGCAGGCCAGGCTCAAGGCCGTAATGGAGACGGACATGTCGGCGCGCTTTGCCGGCGTCCGGTTGCCGGTGCTGTACCTGCGCGGCCGCGACGACCGGGTCGTTCCGCGCAGTGCGTCGGAGACCGTCGCCGCGCTGGCGCCGAACACGCAGATCGTGGAGTTGCCCGCCCCGCATTGCATCCTGCAGGCCGTGCCGCGGGACGCGGCGCAGGCCATCGCGGCCTTTATGAAAGCGCTGGAGCCTGCCGCGCAGGCCTGAAGCCAGCGCGCACGTGCATCACAGCAATGTGTATCACACTCAAATCAGCGCCGCAGGCCATGCCGACGGGCGGATTCAGTCCCTCGTGAACGGCCGTCGCCGCGCTGCGAGGACGCTCGACGCTGTGGGCGGATTGGAATCACCGCCGCCGCGTCGCGGTGATCAGAAAATGTGTTTGATGCCCGCTACGACCCCGGTCTGTCCCAGGCCTGGCGCGGTTTTCAGGGAGCTTGCCACACCGAGGCTCGAGCGTCCCTTGTTGTCCATATAGGACGCATTGAGGTAGACATCCGTGCGCTTCGACAGGCTGTACACCGCCTGCAGCGTGTAGCTCATCGCATCGTCGTCCGATGCCCGTCGATCCGTGCGATAGATGCCGGCGTGTAGTGTCAGGGCGGGCTGGATCGCGTAGGCGCCGCCCAGCCAGTAGAGATTGGATCGGAATCCGGGACTGGTGAGCCCTCCCTGCAGGTGGCGATAGCCGGCGACGGCGGTGAACGGCCCGCTGGTGTAGATGAGGCCAGCGGCATAGCGGCGTTCAAGGTTTCCCGCGGTAGCTACCGATGTGCCCCGGCGCTGGTCATAGACCAAGGCCATGCCGAAATCGCCGGTGGTGTAATAGGCGCCGGCCCCCATCTCCTGGCCCACGCGCGGTGCGCCAGGGACTTCGCTGCCGGCGGCGATGGTCGCGTCGTAGCCGGTGCTGTACAGACCGCTTACCGTCAGGCCGCCGAACTTGCCGGTGTACTTGATGGCGTTGTCCGCCCTGCCGGCGAAGTGCGCATCGTGGGCAAGCAGGGAGTAGGGCTTATAGCGGCTCGGGTCCAGGGGAACGAAGAAGTCGAACAGGGTGTTGTTCTGGCGCCCGAGCGTGACCTGGCCCCAAGGTCCTGCAATACCGATGAACGCCTGCCGGCCAAACAGGCGCCCGCCCAGCGTGGTCGTGCCGGTGTCGACATGGAGGCCGCTCTCGAGCACGAAGATGCCGCGCAGCCCCCCGCCGAGATCCTCCGTGCCGCGCAGTCCCCAACGGGAACCCGCACTGTTTCCAGACGAGACGCGGTACATCGAACCGGCACCGTCCGAACCGGCATGGCTGACATACTCGACACCAGCATCGACCACCCCGTACAGCGTCACGTTGGTCTGCGCTTGCGCCCCAAAGCCCAGCAGACCGCCGACCCCCGCCGCGAACAAGCGCTTTGCCTTCCTTTTCATGATTTCCTCCATTCTCATTGTGTAAGGACTCCTACGCACCCAAGGAGCCATTCCTGATTGCAGGCCGGAACCGCTGGTGCACCGGCATGTGGGTTGTTCCCCTGTGGACTTGGCTCGGCTGCACGCCGCGCATCGGCGCGGCGCTCCTGGCGTGCGAGCCGCACGGCAGGAACTGGTCGTCCGCCGCGCGCTCTTCGTCGCTCAGGACGACGTCGCGATGGTGTGCAGGCGACATACCAGGCATTTTTCAGGAGCGTGACTATCCCCTCCCGGCGCCCGAGGCGTCTGGATTCAGTTGAGTTGTGTTGCGAATGAAGGTGGTGGTGAGCCGGGTTCGCTCAGGCCGGCTCGCGCGCCGGCTCAGGCTGCCATCGGGCACCTGCGACATCGCCTGCCGGTTCCGCGGGCGATTTAGTATTTATTCAATGAATTTCAGATTTAGGGCGTTAGTGGATACGGACTGTATTCACGAGCCTCAATGCAGGCAATCCAATAGCACGCAAAAACAGGGTAAACGTCTATAAAAATACGTATTTTTCAGTAATTTCCCAATCAATGCGGAAATTTCCGAATCAGGCCCGCCGCGTTATATTCAGGATGTGTTTTTTTGCGCCGCGCGCTCAGGTGGAGGGCAACGCAGGCGGTTCCACTTCAACGCAACGCCAGGGCGCGCAGTATCGCCTGTTTGAGATCGCCGACGGAAGCGGGCTTGCTCAGGAAGACATCGATGCCTGCGGCGCGGCTCTGGTTCTCCTCTTCCGTCAACGTCGAGGCGGAAATGGCGATGATCGCCATATGCTTCCCGTTCTCCGTGGCACGCACCCTCCTGGCGAGGGCGAAGCCGTCCAGCCGGGGCATGTAGAGATCGGTGACCAGCAGGGTGGCCGGTTCGGCCTGCAGTGCCTCCCATGCGGCTTCGCCATCCTCGCAGATGACGACATTGTCGTAGCCGAGGTCTCGCAGTTGGATCTTCAGGAGCATTTGAATCACGCGATGATCCTCGGCCACGACGACGCGAGTGGTCCGCGCGGCCAGTGGGGCCAGCCCGGCGGATTGTGCTGGCGGTGTTCGGCCGCCACTGTCGTCATGGCTGCGCAGCATGGCGTGCTGGCACGCGGCGACGAATGCGCGCCACGCGATGGGGTTGTTGTACAGGATGACGGGGCCGGCGACGTCCGCCGTGCCGGCGTTGTCCCCTTCGCTTTTCCGGCTTGCCAGCAGGATGTCACCGGGGCGAAGCGCATTGGCAACGGTAGCCGGCAGGACACGCAGTGGCGGTGCATGTTCGATGTCTTTGCTGGCCGGCGCGACCGGGTGCAAGCCGGCGGCCCTGGCGTAGTGCTCGAGCGCCAGCGTTGCAGCGGGCTCGTCGATAGCGATCTCCATCGTCCGCCCGGCCAGTTGGGGAAAGGCGTAGTGCTCGATGTCGATCTTCAGGGCGAGCCGCAAGGTCACCGAGGTGCCGCTGCCCTCAGTGCTGACGATCCCGATCTCGCCGCCCATCAGCCCAGCCAGCTGTCGGCAGATGGTCAGGCCAAGGCCAGTGCCGCCGAAGCGTCGGGTCATATGTCCGTCCACCTGCGCAAAGGGTTCGAACAGGATGCGCAGCGCATCGGATGGAATGCCGATGCCGGTGTCGCTGACGACGACCTCGATGGTCTCGCTGCCTTGCCGGCGCATCAGTTGCCGCGCGGTCACGGCGATGTTTCCTTGCGTCGTGAACTTGATGGCGTTGGAGATCAGGTTGAACAATATCTGGCGCAGGCGGATCGCGTCGGCAAGATGGCGCGCCGCGATGCCCGACTCGACGCAGATGCTCAGGCCCAGGTTCTTCTCGTGCGCGTTGCCCGATAGCAGCAGGACCGTGTCCTCTATCAGTTCGCGCAGATCGGCACCGGTTTCGATGAGTTTCATCTTCCCGGCGCCAATCTTGCTATAGTCCAGGATATCGTTGAGGATCTGCAGCAGCGTCTCGCCGGAGCTGTTGGCCACCTGGGCCAGGTGGCGCTGATGGCTGTCCAGGTCGCTATGGAGCAGCATCTCCAGCAGCCCCAGCATGCCGTGCATCGGCGTGCGGATCTCATGGCTCATCATCGCCAGGAAGCGATCCTTGGCCAGGAGCGCGGCCTCGGCGGCATCGCGCGCCTGCATGAGCGCCTCGCCCTGCGCGCGTTCTTGCGCAGCGGCTTCCTGTAGCTGCGTGATCAGCAGGCTGCGGTCTGCCTCGAGTTCTCCCTTTGCGATGGCGGCATGCCGCAGTACCTGCACGGAATGCAGCAGGGCACCTATCTGCGTTGCGCGTCGGGCGGACGGCAACGAAACCGCATGGTCACCCTTGGCGATGCGGCGGATGGCGTCGGTGGCCAGCGACAGTGGCCGGATCACGCGGATGGCGAACAGGACGATGATCAAGGTAAGTGCCAGCAGCGCGACACCAACCACAACGCATATGACGCTCAGCCGCTGGCGCGCGGAGATTTCCTGTGTTTGGATGAGCTGGCTTGCAGTGGAGACCTCCGCGTCGCGCACGCGGAGGATTGCGCGCATGGTTGGGACATAGCGCTCGGCAAAGTCCGAAGTTGAAGGGTGGCGTCCGTCACGCTGCGGCATGGATGCGATGGTCTCGAGATAGGCGATGCCCTCGGTAAAGTAGCTCGATGCCATCTCCCGGGTGGCCGGCAACGATTCGCTGTGCGGGGTATCGTCGCGGCTGGTGCGGCCGTGGATCAGCTGCCCCAGGGCGTGGATCCTGCCAATCACGATCCAGAGTTCACGGTGTTCGTCGGCGGAGAGCGCGCGATGCGCGGTCAGTGCCGGGGTGAGCACCGAGCCTGCCCGGCCGGCCTGCTCGCGCAACTCGGCGCTCAGCCGGGCGGTGCCGACGTGTTCCGCGGTCAGCGGCTGGGCGCGGATCAGGTCGAACATGATGGCGTCGGAGACTTGCGTGATGTCGGCGACCACCGCGAACATCGTGTTGAGCGCTGCGCGCAGTGCATGACTGGCACGATCGCCACGCGGGGATCGCGCCAGGGCATCGATAATTGCACGGGCCTCGCGCAGTTTATCGCGGGCGGCAAGCAGCTGCGCGAGCGCATCGTCCAGGCGCTGGGGGCTGGCCGCGCAATGCGCTTCGGCACAAACGGTGAGCTGGGCAATGGCGGCATGCATTGCGCTGTCGGTGTCCGTCCGGGCGCTGTCAAGTGATTCCCGCCTGCCGGCGGGAATCGGTACATCGCTACCCAGCACGGCGTTCGATGGTCCGCGCTCGGCCGAGGCTTTTTCGGCTGCCACCAGCACATCGCGGAACAGGTCGAGCACCGGCGCGGACTGGCGCGCCTCTGCGTACGTTTGCCATTCCAGCCGCAGCAAATAGCATGCGAGGCCCACCGTGGTGGCGAGGATGAAAGCGGCGACAAGGCGGAAACGTCGATCAATGCGCATTGCGTGGTCTATCTTGCGGTGGTGAGCCCGCCTTGGCGGGGGGGGCCATTGCGGCTACTGGCGGCGCATCGTCACTGTGGGAGGAGAGGCGCCTTGATCTGTCCGAGGGGCAATGCGCACGTTGATCCGCCAGGGAAGCATGCAGACATACCGATGGATCTGCGCATTGTCTTTGGGATGACGGTCCGCCGTCAAACGGGTTGGCACCGGGATGCCGGGTGCCGCGGTGCCCGGTGCGGAGAAGGCGGGGTACCGTAAAGGCGACGGCTTTGGACTCTATCTGGAAGACTCCCGCTGATCATTGGGAATTTTCTCAAAACATGCGGGAAAAATGCTTACGGAACAGGGGGGGGCGCCGATATCGGTGCCGGTCTGCTGCCGCAGGGCGGCGAGAGGGCGGTCTTTGCCGAGAGTCACGTTCGCTGAGAGGGGGAGTTACGGCCCATGATCCGGTCTATGCAATGATGACGCCTTGGCTAATCCGTCCGCCGGAAACACATGCTCGATAGATCCGAGGCCCATTGGCGCTATTTTCCTGGCCCCCGTTCGCTCGGGCAGGCGGGTGGGAGTTATGCCCTCTGCGGTTTTGAAGAAGCGCTGCCGCGCCCCATTCAACGTTTGGAGCCCGCATCACCAAGCATCAAGCTGATCATCGGTTTCGGTGCCGCGTACCGGGTGACACCGTTGCCCGAGGCTTCGCAGTCTCACCGTTCATTCGTCGTCGGCATGGGCGGCGGCCCAGTGGTGTCCGAACAGGCGCCGACGCATTCGTGCATCGAAGTCGAGTTGCCGCCTTGGGCGGCCTTCCGCCTGTTCGACGGTGCGTCCGATGTGCTTTCATCCAGGCTGGTGGGGCTTGGCGATATCTGGGGTAGTCAGGCCGCCTTGCTGTCCGAGCAACTGCATCATGCCCCGGGCTGGGCGGCGCGTTTCCGGCTTATCGAGCAGGTATTGAAGGGACGTCTGCAGAGCGCCCGGCGAGAGGCGGGCGCGGAGATTCGATGGGCTTGGGGTGAATTGGCGCGCCATCATGGAAATATGCCCATTTCCGGTTTGCGGAAGATGATTGGATGGAGCGAACGGCATCTTTCCTCCCGATTCCAGTGCCAGCTTGGCATGACGCCAAAGCTGGCGGCGCGCCGTCTGAGGTTTAGCCAGATGCGCGGCATGCTGGACGCAGATGCGCAAGAAGGACTCACGGACCTTGCCTTGGCGTGCGGCTATGCGGATCAGAGCCACATGACCCGGGAATTCCGCGCTTTTGCAGGCTGCTCGCCGGCAGCCTACCGCCGGGAACATATTCCCGACGCGTTGGGCAAACCGGCATCGCTGCTCGGCGGTCCATGGAGCTACGACGCGGCTGTCGCCGCGGGGTGGTCACATTTCTTCAAGACAGGCGCATCCTTGGCGCCTGAAACTCGGAACCTCAATGACAAGCAGAAGGGGTAGGCCATGAGCGGTCGAGTTTCATACCTGGAGATCGGCGCGGGAAAAGCGCAGGCATCGCGGCAGTTTTTCGGAGATCTGTTCGGCTGGGCGTTCCAGTCAACGCAACAGCCAGGCGAAGGCTGGTTCGGCAACCACGAGATGAGGATCGGTTTGCATGGCGGTGACCCGACGCCCGGCATCCTCGTGTTTTTTGAGGTGTCCGATATGGCCACTGCCAGAGCGCGCGTGGTTGAGCTCGGGGGAACCGCAGATATGCCAAGCCCTGACGAACCGGGCTTTGGCATATTCTGCCTATGTACCGGGCCAGAAGGCATTCGCTTTGGCTTGCACCAATCGTCAACGGAACGCGGTGATCGATCCTGACGTGACGCGCGAAAGGAGGCGAGTAGGGTGATCCGGCTTTGTCTTTGGTCTTGGTAATCATCGGCAGAGCGGATCGGGCCGGCACTTGGCCCTTTGGCCCTTTCATCGGAGTCATATCCGGCGCGCCGGGATCAGGGCGGGTCCAACGCTGAAGACGTGATCGCTGAATCCGGCAGGGTGGACCGGATTGACGGGGCGCGGGCTACGAACTGTCGGCATGAAGGCCGTTGTGTATAGGCGTGTGCCCTACGCCGGGTCCACCCAGCGGCCTTGCTCCTCGCGTATCTCTTCGGCCGCCATGGCTATCTCGCTGCGCAGCCAGGCATGCGAATCAGGCCTCAGCCGGCGGCAGCCAGCGCCCCCGCCACGCCCAGGCTGCGCAGCGATTGCATGGCCCCGGCCACGGCCTGCACAAATCGCGGATCCTGGCCCAGATCGCCAAACACCGGCCGCAGGCCGGTCAGCGCGGCAACCCAAGCGCGCGTCCCCTCCAGCCCCTGGCCGACGCGCCGCGCCGCCTGTTCCGCCTGGGCATACCGGCACGCCAGGGTCTCGGCCATCGGGTCCTGGATGTCGTAGCGGCGTCCGGCCTCATTCTTGCCGCGAAGGAAATGCAGCCAGCCGGCAACCGCCAGCGCCAGCCCGGGGATCGGCTGCCCCGCAGCCAGCCGCGCGCGCACCGTGTCCAGCAGGCGCTGCGGCATTTTTTGGGAACCATCCATCGCGATCTGCTGCGTCTGATGCTTGAGCGCGGGATTGGCATAGCGCCGCAACAGGCGCCGCTGGTACTGCGCCAGATCCAGGCCTGGCAACGGCGGCAGGGTCGGCACGATTTCGACGCGCATCAACCTGTCGAGGTAGGCGAGCAGGGCGGGTTGCGCAACCGCCTGGTCCACGGTGGACCAGCCCGCCATGACCGACAGATAGGCCAGGGCCGAATGCGTCCCGTTGACCATGCGCAGCTTCAGGGTTTCGAAGGGTGCGGCCTCGGCCACAAAGCGGGCGCCGCCGGCGCTCCAGTCCGGACGCCCGGCGGCGAATCGGTCTTCAACCACCCATTCCAGATAGGGCTCGCCCAGCACCGGCCATGCGTCGTGGGCGCCAAGGGCCTGCGCAAGCGCGCGCCGATCCTCGTCGGTGGTGCGCGGCACGATGCGATCCACCATCGACGACGGAAAGGCGCAGGTGGCGGCGATCCACTGCGCCAGTGCCGGATCGACACGCTCGGCGAAGTCCAGCACCATGCCCTGCAGCAGATGGCCGTTGCTGGGCAGGTTATCCAGCGACATCAGGGTCAGCGGCCTCAGCCCGTCCGCGTGCCGGCGTTGCAGGCCGCGCACCAGGAAGCCGATGGTGCTGCGTGGCGCGCAGGGCTGCGCGAGGTCATGCTCGATATCGGGGTGCTCGATATTGAGCCGGCCGCTGGCCGGGTCGTGGCAATAGCCCTTCTCGGTCACGGTGACGCTGATGATCCGCGTGTCCGCGCCGGCAATGCGCGCCAGCACCGCCTGCGGGTCCTCCGGTGCCACCAGGGATTCCAGGAGGCTGCCGATCACCGCGGCCTGTTGTACGAGGCCTCCCTGCGCGTCGGCGCCGCGTAGCGCCAGGGTATAAAGGCCATCCTGCGGCACCAGGGCGTTGCGGGTATCGGCCTGTCGCAGCGAAACGCCACAGATGCCCCAGCGCAGGTCGCCGCTGGCATGCAACGCTGCCTCGTTGACGGCCGCCAGATGGGCCCGCGCAAACGCGCCCAGGCCCAGGTGCACGATGCCGACGCGCAGCGCGGCGCGGTCATAGGCCGGACGCGCCACGCCCGCGGGCAGACTGTCCAGCACGGCGGGACGCAGGCGCCGCGCCGCGGGTGGCGTTACCAGTTCCATAGCGTGCCGTCCTGCTGCAGGCGGTTCACGGGCAGATAGGCCCGCTTGTAGGGGTACCTGGCCGCCAGCTTCTCATCAATGTCGACCCCGTGGCCGGGCACGTCGCCGGGGTACAGCATGCCCTGGTTGAAGGTATAGGCATGCGGGAAGACCGCGTCTGTTTCTTCGGTATGGCGCATATACTCCTGGATGCCGAAATTGGGCACCCACAGGTCAAAATGCAACGCCGCGCCCATGCAGACCGGCGACAGATCGGTGGCCCCGTGGCAGCCCGTGCGCACCTGGTAGAGCGACGCCAGATCGGCGATGCGGCGCAAGTGCGTAATGCCGCCGGCATGCACCACGGTCGCCCGGATGTAGTCGATCAATTGGTTCTCGATCAGCGCCTTGGCGTCCCAGATCGAATTGAAGATCTCGCCCACGGCCAGCGGCGTGGTGGTGTGCTGGCGGATCATCCGGAACGCATCCTGGTTCTCGGCCGGTGTGGCATCCTCCATCCAGAACAGGTTGTAGGGTTCCAGGGACTTGCCGAGCCGGCCTGCCTCGATGGGCGTCAGGCGGTGGTGCACGTCGTGCAGCAGGTGATGCTCGAAGCCGAGCTTCTCGCGGATGCGCTCGAATAGCTTGGGCGCGTGACGCAGGTACTTCTCGGTGGACCAGTCGTGTTCGCTGGGCAGGTCGCTGTCGGCCGGCTCATAGAACAGGTTGCCGCGGCCCACGCCATAGACCTTGTCCAGGCCCGGCACGCCGCTTTGCGCGCGTATGGCGCGATAGCCCATCTCGGCATAACGCAGCACCTCGTCCACCGTGTGCTCGATATCGGAGCCATTGGCATGGCCGTAGACCATCACGCCGCTGCGGCTCTTGCCGCCCAGCAATTGGTAGAGCGGCATGCCGGCCGCCTTGGCCTTCAGGTCCCACAGCGCCGTATCCACGGCGGCGATGGCGGTCATCGTGACCGGGCCGCGGCGCCAGTACGCACCCTTATACAGGTATTGCCAGATGTCTTCGATCTGGTGCGCGTCGCGCCCGATCAAGCACGGAATCACATGCTCGGTCAGGTAGGCGGCCACCGCCAGTTCGCGCCCGTTGAGGGTCGCGTCACCGATGCCCGTCAGGCCCTGGTCGGTTTCGATTTTCAGGGTCACGAAGTTGCGGCCCGGCGAACAAACAATGACGCGCGCGTTTGTAATTTTCATGAGGGGATTCCGAGTAAGGTATTGAGCAGGCCCGCCTGCACCGGCGGGCGGTTTCGGTTGGCCCAGGGTCCGCTCGCACTAGCCCGCCCAGCCCAGGTGGCTGAGGAAATCGCCAGTGCGGGCGACCTGCGGGTGATCGAAGATCTGGGACGGCGGGCCCTGCTCCAGGATGGCGCCGTTCTCGAACACCACCACCCAATTGGCCACCCGCCGCGCGAAACTCATTTCGTGCGTCACGACGATCATTGTCATGCCCTCCTGCGCCAGCTTCTTCATCACGTTGAGCACCTCGCCCACGGTTTCCGGGTCCAGTGCCGACGTCGGTTCGTCAAACAACATCACCTCGGGCTCCATCGCCAGCGCCCGTGCGATCGCTACCCGTTGTTGCTGCCCGCCGGAAAGATTGGCGGGGAAGTTGCCGGCCTTGTTGGCCAGCCCGACCTTCTCCAGCAAGGCCATGGCGCGGGCGCGCGCCGCCTCCGGCGCCATGCCCAGCACCGTGACCGGCCCCATCGCCACGTTGTCCAGGGCAGACTTGTGCGGGAACAGCTCGAAACTCTGGAACACCATGCCCATGCGCTGGCGTACCTTTCGGGCTTCGGCTTCGGATTCCGGCAGCGCCACGCTGTCCAGCAGCACGCGGCCGCCATCGAGTTTCTCCAGTGCGTTGGTGCAGCGCAAGAGCGTGGATTTGCCGGAGCCCGACGGGCCGATCAGGCACATCACCTCTCCCTTGTTGACCTGCAGCGACACATTGTTGAGCGCCACAAAGTCGCCGTACGTCTTGCGCACGTGCTCATACACCAGCACTGGCGGCAGGGCGGCACCCTTGCGCGCGGCCGCGGCGGTCTGCATGGCGGTGGCCCGCTCCGGGTCCAAGATCATGTCGTTCATTCCTTCACTCCGTATTTCCGGTGGATCCAGTCGACCAGCTTGGCCTGGGGATAGCCCATCAGCCAATAGATCACCGCCATCGCGGTCAGCATCTCCAGCACGCGGAAGCTCTGGGCGCGTACCTGCATCGAGGCATAGGCCAATTCACTCACGGCGATGACCGACACCAGCGACGTATCCTTGAACAGCGAGATCCAGGTGCTGGCCAGCACCGGCAGGATCCTCCGTCCCGCCTGCGGGATCAGCACCTTGAACATGGCCTGCCTGCGCGACATGCCGATGGCCAGCGCGGCCTCCATCTGGCCCTTGCGGATCGAATTGATGCCCGCGCGGAAGGTCTCGGAGTTATACGCCGACACGTTCAGCACAAGCGCCACCAGCGCGGTCGTCAGCGCCGAGAATTGCACGTCGAGCGCCATGGGCATCACGTAGAACGCCCAGTAGATCACCAGGATCAGCGGCAGGTTGCGGAAGAACTCCACGACGGCCACCGCGATGCCATTGAGCACCCGGCTCGACGACAGGCGCATCAGCGCCAGCATGATGCCGCCCGGCACCGCCAGCGCCATGGTCACCACCGTCAGCATGATGGTCATGGCAGCGCCTTCCATCAGGACCTGGCGCGAGTTCCATATGATTCCCCAGTCCAGGTTCATGAGCGCCCCAGATGTGCATAGCGTTGGTACAGCCGGTCTACGCCGCGCGTGACCGGAAACAGGATCGCGAAGTAAGCCACGATGACAGCCGTGTACACCTCGATGGGCCGGTAGCTCTGGCCTGCGATGGTCTCTGCCTTGTGCATCAGTTCGGGCACTGCGATCACGGTGGCGATCGCCGTGTCCTTGATGGCAACGGTCAACACCGACCCAAAGGCGGGCAACATGCGGATGGTGGCTTGCGGCAGGATGATCTTGCGCAGCGCCTGGGCCCGCGACATGCCCAGCGCCAGGCCCGCGCGCATCTGGCCAGGCCGCACCGACTCGATGCCGGCGCGGATCACCTCGGCGGAATAGGCGGCGATGTGCAGCGTCAGTGCTACCAGCGCCGCCCAGAACGGTGCGAAGGTCACGCCCGCCAGTAGCGGGAAGGCGAAGTAGATCCACACCAGGACCACCAGCACGGGAATGGCGCGCATGCTGTCGATGTAGAACACCAGCAGCACGCGCAGCCAGCGCGGCCCGTACAGGCGCAGGAGCGCAATCGCCAGCCCAAGCAGAATGCTGGCGAGGGCGGTCACGGCGCTGAGCGCCACCGTGACGCCCAGGCCGCCGGCAAAGAATCGCCAATTCTCGACAATGGGGGAGAAATCAAAATCCATGGGGTCTCCGTGGTATCAAGGCCGCGCCCGCTCAGAACATCACCATCACTTTCATGGCCTGGCTGCGGTCCGCGGCCAGCGCGAAGGCGTCGTGCACCTGGCGCACCGGCACGGCCGCCGTCAGCAGTGGTGACACGTCGACCAGCCCACGGCTCAGGTAGTCCACCGCCCAGGCGTACTCATCGACAAAGCGGAAGCTGCCGATGCATGACAGGCTCTTCACCATGATCTGGTTGAAGGGGCATTGCTCGCTGCTGCCGCTCAGGGTGCCGACCGTGACGATGGTGCCGCGCGGACGCGCCGCGCGGATGCAGCTGGCCAGACCGGCGTAGTTGCCGGAAACCTCGAAGCACACGTCGACGATACCCTTGCCCGCGGCCAGCTCGTCCAGTGCCGCGGGGTCGGTGGCGGCATTGATGGTGCGCGTCGCGCCCAACCGGGCGCAGGTGGCCAGGGTCTGGTCAACGATATCCACCACGACTACGTGGCTGGCGCCCGCCAGCCGTGCCGCCATCAGGATCAGCGCGCCGATCGGCCCCGCGCCCACCACCATGGCGGTCTTGCCCAGCAATGCCCCCGCGCTGCGCACGGCGTGCAGGGCAACCGCCAGCGGCTCGCCAAAGGCGGCCAGCTCGAATGACAGGCTGTCCGGTACGGGCAGGCATTGGCGTTCCTGCACCACCACCTGCTCGCGCATCGCGCCCTGCATATGCGGATAGCGGCTGGCGCTGCCGAAGAAGTGCACTGCCTCGCAGTGGTTGGACGCCCCCTGGCGGCAGTAGCGGCACACCCCGCACGTGCGCGCGGGATCCAGCGCCACGCGGTCGCCGGGCTTGACGGCGGTGACCGCCGCGCCCACCTCGAGCACCTGGCCGGATGCCTCGTGTCCCGGCGTCAGTGGTTCGCGGATGACGAAGTCGCCCACCTTGCCGTGACGGTAGTAATGCAGGTCGGACCCGCAGATGCCCACGGCCTTGATGCCAACTCGGACCTGCGTGGGGCCCAGCGGCTCGGGCGCCTGTTCGACCAGGCGCAGGTCCTGGGCCCCATGAATTGCGCAATTCAGCATGGCGGTCGGCTCACTTCAGGGTATGGGTCATGCGGCGCTCTTCGGCCGCCAGTTCGGGGTGCATGCGCGCCTCCACCTTGCGCAGCCATTCCAGGTAGACGGGCTGCGCCTTGGCCACGCCCATGCCCGAGTCGATGGCGAAGATCTTGCTGTTCTGGCAATCGTTCTCCTTGGGGAACACGGCCAGGCCCTTGACCTTCTTGCTGATGTTGGGCCACAGCATGCGGTTCAGCGGCGCCACGTCCGAACGGCCCGCGAGCACTTCCTCGATGGGCGCGACCGAGCCGGAATTGGCGACGCCGCGCAGCTTGGCGTTGGGAAACTGCTGCAGCACCAGCGGCTCTTCCCCGGCGCCGGAAAAGTAGGCCATCGTGATGTCGGGCCGGTTGAAGTCTTCGACCTTGGTCGCACTGGTGAACTTGGGATTGGAAGCCAGCCCGAACATGCAGACGCTGGTGTTGGAGAACGTGACGAAATCAATGATCTTGGCGCGCTCGGCGTTCTGGTTCAGCGGCCCGATCATGATGTCCATCTGGTTGGCAATCAGCGCCGGCACCTTGGTCTCGTGGCTGACCTGCACCGGCACGATCTTCACGCCCAGCAGCCGCGCGAATTCCTTGCCCAGCATCCACGACGACCCCATCCACGGATCGCCCGAACCGCTGGTGTTCTGCACCAGCCACGGCGGGTTGTTGACCACCCCCACGCGCAGCACGCCGGCCTTGCGGATGGCGTCGATCCGCGGGCTTGCTCCCGGCTCTGGCGGCGTCTGAGCCTGGGCCGCGGTGGTGGTGGCCAGCAGCGTGGCGGCCGCCATGAGGCCAGCGGCGGCGTGGGCGGCGCTGCGGCGCAAGGGGGTATGGTGTTTCATGCTGTGTCTCCTTGGAATGACGGCGCCCGGCTTGCCTGCGGCCAGCGGTGGCACGCCGGGTAGGGGCGTGCCGGGCCATCGGCGCACGCCGGCCTGGACACGTCTTGTGCGTGAACGGGATAAAACGTTGGAAGACGGTGGGAAGCGACCGGGCGGCCTATTTGGTCTTTTGGATGATCCGCATCTCGTCGGCATCCAGCCTGGGCTTCATTGCCAGCGCCACCTGTCGCAGCCAGGCCAGGAATTCGGGTTGATTCTTGTCGATGGCGAGCCCCACGGGCGACGCCTTTTCCGTGCTCTGCTGGCAGTTCGCCTCGGCGGGAAACACGACCAGACCGCGCACCTTGTGGTTCAGCGCTACCCAAGGCACGCGGTTGATCGGCGCCACGTCGGCTCGCCTGGCCATGATCTCTTCGACCGGCGCGGTGGCGCCCGAGTTGGCGACGGCGCGCAGCGTGGCGTTGGGAAAGCGCTGCTTGACCCAGGCAGCTTCGGCCCCGCCGGTGAAATACGCCACCGTGATGCCTGGCCGGTTCAGCGCATCGACGGAGCCGATCTTGGCGAGCTTCTCGTTACCGGCGCGGCCGAACATGCAGACGCTGGTGGTCGAGTACAGCACGAAGTCCACCACCTTCAGGCGCTCGGGCGTCTCGGCCAGGGGGCTGATGGTCATGTCGACCTGGTTAGCCGCCAGTACGGGCACCTTGGTTTCGTGTGAGACCGGAACGGCCGTGAGCTTGACGCCCAGCAGGCCCGCATATTCCTTGGCCAGGAACCAGGCCGGGCCGCTCCAGGCTTCGCCCTTGCCGGACAGATCCTGGATCAGCCAGGGCGCGTTCTGCAGCACCCCGACGCGCAGTTCGCCTGTCTTGCGGATAGCGTCCACCCGCGGGCTTTGCCCCGGGGCGGGCGGCGCAGGCGCATCCTGCGCGCTGGCCAGCATCGATACCGCCAGCATTGCCGCCGCCGTCCAGCGGACCACTGTGCCGCCGCCCTCATTCTGGTTCCGCATTGTCTGTCTCCTCAATTCGAAATCCCTGATTCCGGGGCGCGGTATCTTCCGCGTTCGGCCGGGTGGGGGCTGCCTGCGGTACTGCGGATCAGCGCCAGCCTTGCGCGAATTCGCCGATCACACGTTCAAGGTGGCCGCGCATGGCTTGCTTTGCCGCGTCCGCATCGCCAGCGACCAGCGCGCTGAAAATGCGCTGATGGTCTTCCTGCGAAGCCTGGCGCAATTCCTGGGTATGGAAATGCTGCTCGATCTTCTCCCAGATCGGACCCCGGGCCTGGTCCCACAATGAGACCACGGTGGCCAGCAGCACGCTGTTTCCCGTGGACTGGGCAATGTCGAGATGGAAGCGGCGGTCTGCCTCTTCGTTGGCGGCCTTGTCCATCATCTGCTCGCGCATCGTCGTCAGCGCCTCGAAGATACGGTCGAGGTCCGCATCTTTGCGGGTAACGGCCGCCAGCGCCGCGATCTCAGACTCGATCAGGCAGCGCGCCCGCAACAGCTCGAACGGCCCTGTGCCGGCTTCCTGCGCCGGCGGCAGGCGGATGACGCCAGGCTTGGACTCGCATACGTAGATGCCCGAACCACCGCGCACTTCCACCACCCCCTGCAACTCCAGTGCGATGATGGCTTCGCGCAGCGAGGTCCGGCTGACATCGAAACGCTCAGCCAGCGCCCGCTCAGCGGGCAAGCGCTGGCCCGCCGTGAACTCGCCCTGTGCCACCAGGGCCTGGATCTGTGCTGCCAGCCGGACGTAGGCGCGATCAGCCGCGGGTTTGCTGGCAGGTTCTGCGAGTTTAGGTATCACGTGTAAATTCATGGCTGCCAAATTGGTTAGACCAAATTGTATTGGACTTACCAAATTTCTATATTGTGGTTTACCACCATGAGAATTGGTAAACCATTGATGTCCCTTTGCTGAACGGCGCTCGGCGCGTCTTGCCGATCCGGTTCGCCATCTCGATGAGGCTGATCGCGATGCGTTTGCCGAGGGCCGTGACGCCAGCAAAGGCAGCAGGCGGCCTGACCGGGCTCGCCGGCGGCGCAGACGTGCTCGACGTGCTGCTGGATAGCGTGAGCGGCGACGCCGCGCGGCACGCAGACGCCTTCGAGGACTACCTCTGCAAGATGATCGAGACCGGCGTCGTCAGGGATGCGGCGCTGGCAGTCCCGGAAGCAGACGCATTGGCGTTTTGGGCGATCCGCGATGCGCCGGCCGATATCGGAAGTTCATTCCGCATCATGCGGCCTATCCAGTTGGGCGCGAAGTTCCGTGGCAATCCTGTCTTCGCCAGGTCTTCCGCAAATGGGATATTTCCGAAGTTGCGCAAGAAAACGCCTGCGAGCGCTTGATGGACGTGAAGCGCGCGCGGATCGATGCCGATCAGCTTACATAATCATGATCGTTGCGCGACCCGCGCCAGCGTGGCACTGCCAGCCAAGCCCCAACTGCCGCCGCTAGCAACAGAGCCGGCACGACAAGGCGGGCATTCGGCAGTACGAAAGACGAAAAACGCTCATATAGGTTCCACGTCAGTCCGTAGTAGTCCGCGTAGAACATCAGGTTGACGCACAAGGCCAGCGCCGTGGCCAGCAATAGGTGAACCGCGCTGCAGGCGACCGACGGCGAATCACCGCGAAACCGGCGCAAGGCGAGCGCCGGCAATCCGGCCCCTGCACTCACCAGCAGCCAGGCCAAGCTGGCCATCAGGCAAAGATCGCCGAGAAAGCCCTTCCACCCATCCCCGGTGAATGCGTCCCGGACACCGGCTTCAAGGACCACACGGCCATGCACGGCGTACGGCACGGCTATGCCGATGGCTACTACAAAGAGATAACTGGCGGCGGCCCGCCACATCGGTCGCATAGCACGGTGCATCATGATTCGTTGATTTTACCGGAGAAGCCTCCGATGCCAAGCTGCGCCAGGGGTATCGGGCCATGCCCGAGGCAACACCGACCGTGTCGAGGCGCGCCCAGGGCCAGGTGGATGACGCGAATACAGTCAGGTATCACTTGCGCCTGCTCAATTATGTCGATGGTGGGCATGCGAGTTCGGTGGCGCTGTCGCCTGGCAATGGAAATAAGCAGCAGCGCATGCTGGCGACCAGTCCGCGTAAGTTCGGCAAAGTCAATACGCGGCTTCTACAGAATCCGGAAGGGAGTGCTTCGTTGCGAGGTGGCTCATGGCGTGTTACTGCGGCGCGGCGCCGGGCACCCTGCGATGCTGGACCAGGAAACGGGCAGCTGAATCTGCCTGATTCTCCTGCATCGTGAAAGTCCGGGGTTGGAACGACCCGCATCGCCCACAAGGCTTTTTGCCGGGGGGCGCTCATGCAGCGTAGAAGACGATTACCCGGGTGAGCGAATCGGACCCGTCGCCGCACGCGTCGAACGATCGGAGCGAGGGTGCGGTATCATATGTGATCGATACTGCCTGTCGTCCTACCGTCCGCTACGGGGACGGCCAACGACATGAATTCCAACGTCACACGCCGCGTCCTGACGCTCGGCCTCGCCACCATTTCCCTGGCCTCCGGCAGCGCCTGGGCCCACGAGGCCGACGACCTGTACGCGGCCATGGAAGGCGGCAAGTGCGAGCCCGCCGCCACCACGCTGCAGGCGCGCGCCAAGTCCGGCGTGGCCATGGCCCAGCGGCGGCTGGGCATGGCCTACTTCAATGGCGTTTGCGTCAAGGCGAACGAGAAGGCCGGTGCCGCCTGGATGCGCAAGGCCGCCGAACAGGGCGACATGGATGCGCGCAACGAGGTCGGCAGCCTCTATCTGGAAGGCAATGGCGTATCCAAGGATCCGAAGGAGGCGATGCGCTGGTTCCGGCTGGCCGCCGAGCAGGGCGATGCGCACGCGCAGTACAGCCTGGCGCAGATGTACTACTTCGCCGAAGGCGTGCCGAAGGACGATCGCGAGGCGGTCAAATGGGTGCGCAAAGCGGCGGTGCAGGGCCATGCGGGAGCGCAGGCCAGCCTGGGCGCCGCGCTGATCCACGGCGAAGGCATGGTGCTGCGCGACCGGCGCGAAGGCGCGGAGTGGCTGCGCAAGGCCGCCATGCAAGGCAACACCACCGGCCAGAACAACCTGGCGGGAGCCTACGAGAACGGCTGGGGTGTGCCGCGCAACATGGTGCTGGCCTACGCCTGGGTGCTGCTGTCGACCAGCGAGGCAAAGCCCGGGTCCGAGGGCATGACCCTGCGTGTCGAGATGGGAAACCTGCTCAACGGCAAGCAGCGCGCGGAATCCGAGCGCCTGGCGCGTGGCTGGAAGGTGGGACAGGATCTCACTACGGCGATGAAGTGAGTGTGGGGTGGGGTGGGCCGATATCGAGGATCTGGGCACGAGGCGATCGTGTCCATTTATTCGATCATGGGCGTGATCAACCGACTGGTCACGGCGATCTTTACGACCTTTAGCAAGCCCGCCAGGCGCCAGCGTTATGCCTTGCAGTTCAAGCAGGGGATCGTGGCGCTTATCCTGGCTCTCCGCATAGAAGATGAAAGCGGCAACGTGATCTCGCCGTACGGCGAGTTCGAATCAGAGGAGTGCAGGCAGTGCCACGCTTCCGCTTGACGCATACACGAGATCTCCCCCCAAAATCTATGAGGCCATTTCAACGTCTTCCGCTGCTCGCCGGCATTCTGTGGCTGGCTGCCTGCAGCCAGCCGCCTGCCCCCACCCCAAGCATGGCCGCGAGCGAACGACCTGGCCCGGGGAGAGCGCAGGGCGAAGCCAAGCGGTCGAACACGCGCAAGGTGGACTTCGAGCGCGCCAGCGCCGACACGCCCAGCGGCGTGGCCACCGTGTATTACCGCAACAACAGCGGCGGCCTGAGCTTAGGGTTCACGCGCCTGAGCCCGGCCGAGGGCGTGCAGATGACCATCCTCAGCGACCGTGGCGATGAGCTACCTGTGGATCCGGACTGCAACGACCGCTGGGAAATCTTCGGCAAGGCCGGTGAGCGCTACCAGATCGTGTTGCGCAATACGGGCCGCAGTGCCTACGAGGTGGTGTCCACCGTGGACGGCCGCGACGTGATCTCCGGTCGCCCGGGGAGCTATGCCAACCACGGCTATCTGATCTACCCGGGCGATACGCTGGTGATCAACGGTTTCCGCAAGAACGAGCGAGAAGTCACAGAATTTCGTTTTGCTTCGGTGGCCGACAGCTGCGCCGCCAGCTCCCGCCATGGCGATACTGCTAACGTTGGCGTGATCGGCGTGGCGCTGTTTGTCGAACGAGATGCGCTGGAGGCGGAGCGTCGCCGGAATGCCAATCCGTTGCCGACATCCAGGCAGCCACCTCCTACGGCAATCATTTCCACGTCCAGATGCTGCTAGTTGCCCGACGGCGCGCCACCACAGCCGGAGCGGGATGCTCAGGCAGCATGATGGCAGTTGTACCTGGAGATATGCTGCTGCAAGTATGTTTGGATGAACGCCATGAGTGAATTCATCAAGGCAACCGACGCCAAGGACTATCAATGAGTCCGGCCTGCCGCTCCTTGGCCGCATGGCTCCTTGCTTGCCTGCCCTTGCTTGCGCAGGCTACCCCGGTTCAATTCACTGACTATCGCGATTTTTATCAGTCGTTGGGCGGCAACTTGTTCATGGGTCCCGGGGCCGAACTGGCGATGCCCTGCGCGGAGTCGCCTCGGCATTGCATCTGGGTGACCTCCATGCGCCAGGCGTTGCGGCGCTATGACCAATCGCTGTGGACCTTGCCGGGTGGGTTGGCCATGAAGCCGCCGAAGGGGGTACCCGATATTGCCTTCGACGGCCACGCACTGACCGTCGGCAAGCAGCGTTGGCCGTTGCGCAGTGTGACCAATCTTGCCCCACCCGAATGGCGCGGCGGTGAGCCCATCGACCCGGAAAATCTGAGCCAGGTCACGGCATGGCGACAGGGCTCGTCGGTGTGTCTCGAAATGCGTTACAAAGGCAACGGCAAGAGCGGCCGCTACGCGGAAGTACTGGTATTGCACCGGCAGCGCCTCTACGCCTTGCCAGGGTTGTTTGCATCCTGTGCCGCCATTCGCAAGGTGCCGCAGAACCAGTTCAGCTATCCGGACAATGCCTACCTGGGTGCCGCGCTGGAAGACAATCCGACCGGGCTTCGGATGGATTACCTGTTGTCCGACGGCAAGACGCGGGTTGCCCGCTACCTGTTGCGCTTTCCGAACCCGGGCAATCCCTACGTATTCGAGTCCGAGCGCCGATAATGCAATGATTACCACGCCAGAAAGCCTGAAATCGCACCGAATCAAACTGGCCACACTCGAAAGTGTGATGCAAGGCAGGGTTCGCTACTCACCTGCCAAGTCTGCCTGGCTGATCGCCATGAGCCTGGGAGCAGTTGTTGGCGGTATCGCAACGTTCAGTTGGGTGTCATTCGGCATCTTTCTGGTTTCCACGGCTACCGTCCTATTGCTTGGGCATTCGCTAGGCAGTCATAGAAAGCTGATCCACGACAGCTATCAATGCCCAGAATGGCTGGAGTACATACTGGTTTACCTTGGGGTGCAGGTTGGACTGGCTGGTCCTCTCGGGCTACTCCGGCAGCATGACCTGCGCGACTATGCTCAACGTCTTCCCGAGTGCCATCCCTACCTCCGGCATGGACGCTCGTTCTGGGCGGATGGCTGGTGGCAGCTGCACTGCGAGTTGCTACTCGAACACCCGCCGGCGGTGAACGTCGAGGCTCGCATTGCTCAGAATCGCTTCTACCAATTCCTGGAGCGTACCTGGATGCTTCAGCAGTTGCCCCCTGCGCTGGTTCTGTATGTGCTGGGAGGGTGGGGATTCGTTTTCTGGGGCGTGTGCGCCCGTGTCACGGCTGGCGTAGTCGGCCATTGGCTGATCGGATACTTCGCCCACAATCGCGGCGCTATGCGCTACCGCGTGGTTGGGGCGGCCGTGCAAGGGCGCAACATCCGCTTTACTTCGCTGCTGACGATGGGAGAGTCGTGGCACAACAACCACCATGCGTTTCCCGGTTCTGCCCGGTTAGGTCTATATTCCGGCGAGTGGGATCCCGGTTGGTGGGTATTGGTAATGATGAAAAAGCTAGGCCTGGTTTGGCGTATTCGGCTGCCCAGCGACTTATGTGAGCGACCTGAACTTGAAGTGGTGGAGCACTGAGCGTGGTGTTTTCCAATAACCGGAAGCGCTCTTGGCGCATACCCGAAACCCAACCACCAGGAGGCGCCGCTGACGTGGCGGATGATGGGTCTATCTCGCCGCCGTTAGCGTCTGTGCGGGGGGGCTGGTGTCTCGCAGGGTTTGCGTTGAATACCGGATCTTACGCTCTCGGGAGGGGCAAGACGGCTGCGCATTGGACACCGAGCCGGACCTTGCGATACCGCAAACGTAGCCCTGTCGAAATGAAAACTATTGCTCTCACCCTCGCATTGGCTGCGATGGCAACCGTTGGCACGGCGGCACGCGCCGGTGACACCGGCAAGCTGCGCCCGGTATTTTCGTGCGTCCTTGAAGACGGAAGTCGTGCAACACTGAAAGCCGAATCGCATGGCCTGGAAGGGGATGCGTTGTTCGTGCAAGTGGGGAGTAAGACCGAACGCGCATTCCTCGACATGCCAAAAAGCGATTTTGTCGGCCGCATTGCATTGTCGAGATGCGTTGGCAAGACGCTCGTCTTTGCCCTGGAGTACGGGACGCCTTACCTGAAGGGCGTCGCCATCCGGCAGAACCCGCAGACTCATGCTGAGGAACGCCTTTATTTCGCGGAAAAGGCCTTGCCTCGCTGGCTGTACGTTGGGCGCAAGGAGATGCTTGTGATCATCCCCAATATCGGTTACGAGACAGACAAGAAGTATCTCGTCTACCGCTACGTGGCGGGCAAGGGGGCGCCGGAGGATGCCATGCCTGCAGACTGGCTGCCGGTGCCGAAACGGGACCTGATCCGCATGAATTGACCGGTGCGCGCCGGCTCCCGGAGGAGCACCGACCCAGACCCGTTGAGGGCGTCATCTCGATATCTGTGCTGGCCAGGCAGTCACATGATTTCGACATCGCAGCTGTCGACAATCAGCGATTTGCCCAGGCCAAGCGCCTCCCAGCCTGATTGCTGGTTCCACGGACCTCGCTTGATCCATGTCAACGTGGACCGTCACCGGGGTGCGTAGTCTTCTATTGCCACCCGCTCCAAAGGACACATAGTGGCCTTCATGTGCAGGCTCAACCGTATGGCGCCGCCGAGATTCCATCACCCTGGCCCAGGCGCCGCCGCGACGCGGCTCAACAGTGCGTCAACACGGCGCGCACAAGGCGTTGAGGAAGCGGGCCGGTAACGCGGATGACGGCGAATATGCCGCACTTCGCCGCGCCCGAAGACGCAAGAGCAGGTTGGTTGGGATGCCTGCATCCGAATTCGTACCTACCACGACCAGAAGGAGAGACCGATGACTGCCATGATGAAAGCCGCCGTGTTCGTCGAACCCGGACGCATTGAGCTGGCCGATAAGCCGATTCCCGATGTGGGACCCAATGACGCGCTGGTTCGCATTACCACCACCACGATATGCGGCACCGACGTACACATCCTGAAGGGCGAATATCCGGTCGCCAGGGGCCTGACCATAGGCCACGAACCCGTGGGCGTGATCGAAAAGCTGGGTAGCGCGGTGGTTGGCTACCAGGAAGGGCAGCGGGTGATCGCCGGCGCAATCTGTCCCAACTTCAACTCGTATGCCGCCCAGGATGGCTGCGCTTCGCAAGACGGCAGCTATATGATCCCCATGGGCTTGTGCGGCTGCCACGGCTATAAGGCGACCGCGGGATGGCGCTTCGGCAACATCATCGACGGCACGCAGGCCGAGTACGTGCTGGTGCCTGACGCGCAGGCCAACCTCGCGCCGATTCCCGATGGCTTGACGGACGAGCAAGTGCTGATGTGTCCCGACATCATGTCCACAGGCTTCAAGGGAGCGGAAAACGCCAATATCCGCATCGGCGACACCGTGGCCGTGTTCGCGCAGGGGCCGATTGGCCTGTGCGCCACGGCCGGCGCGCGCCTGCTGGGCGCCAGCACCATCATCGCAGTCGATGGCAACGATCACCGCCTGGGCATTGCCAGGCGGATGGGCGCGGACGTGACACTCAACTTCAGGCACTGCGATGTGATCGACGAGATCCTGAAACTCACCGGCGGGCGCGGCGTGGATTCGTCGATCGAAGCGCTGGGTACGCAAGCCACATTCGAATCGGCGCTGCGCATCCTCAAGCCAGGTGGCACGTTATCGAGCCTGGGCGTATATGCATCCGACCTGATGATTCCGCTCGGGGCCTTTGCCGCGGGTCTTGGCGACCACAAGATCAACACGGCGCTGTGTCCCGGCGGCAAGGAACGCATGCGGCGCCTGTTGAACGTAGTCGAATCGGGCCGCGTCGACCTGGGCGCGCTGGTCACGCATCATTACAAGCTCGATGACATCGTGAGCGCATACGACCTCTTTGCCAACCAGCGCGACGGGGTGCTCAAGGTGGCGATCAAACCGCGTTGAGCATGGTGTCCGGCGGCTGTGCCCGCGCGCTTGCATGGCGGAACCTGCGCCGCGCTGTCACAGCCATGGCGTCACATATTTCCTGATGCTCACGGTATTCAAAGCCATATACTTTTCGAGGCCCCCGGTTTCTGGCAAGCGAGAGTGAGCGGCCGCCCTTGACAATAGCTTCCCAACGCCATGCAGGCTTCTGCTTTGCGTTCGGACCCCGGAACGCATCAGCCGCTTCTCTCGTCTTCGGGGCCCTTGCGCAACCAGTGTGCTCACTGCGACCGTCGCGACTGCCGGCCGATGAGCGCGCAGCGGCCTGTTCGCCGGTGCGAACGAAGGCCGTGCGCCGCAGAGAGCCCGAGTCAATCCTTGATCGGCAGGAAGATGCGCGTCTGCAACTGCGCCGGCAACGTGGTCCTGGGGTCGTTGAGGTACTGCTCGAACATCGGGATGTTGGCCGGCTCCATGCCGCTGGCGGGCAGCCACTCGGAGAACATCCAGTTGTAGGCCTTGCCCATCTCGTTGTAGGGCCCGGTGTAGGTCAGCACGGCGCAACGTCCTGCCGGGATCTCGAAGCGCTCCAGGCTATCGCCCAGGGGCGTGTCCGCTGGCACGGGCACGCCGGCCAGCGAGCGCAGCGCGTCGACCGGCACCTGCTCGGGGTCGTCGAAGTACACGCCATAGCCGCTGGCGTCGCGGCCCACCAGGCCGCGGCTGCCGGCCAGCATGTAGAGGCGGTCGAAAACCGGGCCGATGTCCTGATAGCTGCCTCGGTGGGGCAGCGCGGCCAGAATGACGCCGGGAAAGGGTTCGAGGGTGAGGGGATACATAGTGGGCTCCTGAGGGTCGAAGGGGCTGGAGCGGGCCGCGCGATACCGCCCGGGCGAAATGCCGAAGGCTGCGCCGAATGCTCGGTTGAACGCGGCGTCCGACGCGTAGCCGGCGTGCAGCGCTACCTCACGCAAGGAACCCCTGCCCGCCGCCAGCGCAACCGCTGCGCGGTGCATGCGCATGCGCTGCACCGTGGCGCTCACCGTCTCCCCCATCATCGCGCGGTAGACGCGGTGGAAGTGGTAGGGGGACAGGCAAGCCAGATCGGCCAGGTGATGCAGCTCCGGGTCCGCGTCCGGGTGGCTCGCCAGCCAGAGCAGCACCGGCTCCAGCCGCCGGGCGTAGTGGGCACGGGTTTGAGGTTTCATGCGTTCTCCAGTAGGTGCACTGTATCGGTAGTGGATTTGCAGATTTTGCGGTTTTCGGGGCCGCCTGTCCTGGCTCCGCGGGCGGGCATTCCTCGCCTGGCGGAGCGCTCGGCAGCCTCTCTGGCCCGCCTATGGCGACGACCGGGGGGGCGTGTAATATGTCGGAGGCATCGAGTCCTTCATGCCCACACACAACGACAATGACGATCGCACTTTCAACTCGTACGACAGGATCAACACGTCCAGGCCCGGCCGTGCAGCCGCAATCATGACGCAAAAGACCTGGATGCGCCGCGCCGCCGCGGGTGTGCTGGCCACGCTGTCGATGGCCGCCGCCGCGGCGCCCGATGTGCGGACCGGCGACCTGGTCTTCCAGCGATCGCGGTCGGCGCAAAGCCTGGCCGTGCAGCAAGCCACGCATTCCCCATACAGCCATATGGGCATGATCGTGCAGCGTCAGGGGCGCCCTTATGTGCTGGAGGCTGCGGCCAGGGTATCGTACACGCCGCTGGACCAATGGGCCGCGCAGGGCGAGCGGGGACATTACGTGGTCAAGCGGCTGCGCAACGAATCGCTGCTGACGGACAAGGCGCGGCAGCGCCTTGCAACGGTGGGCGAGGGCTTTCTGGGCCGGCCCTATGACCCGGTGTTCGCGTGGTCGGATGACAGGATCTACTGCTCCGAACTGGTCTGGAAGACCTATCGGCGCGCGCTCGGCCTGGAAATCGGCGCGCCGCAGCCCCTGAAGGATTTCGACCTGAGCACGCCCGCCGTGCGCGCCAGGATGCGGGAACGCTACGGCAAGCATATTCCCTGGGAAGAGCCGATCATCTCGCCCGCTGCCATGTTCGAATCGGCGCTGTTGAAGACCGTGGGCGGATCCTAGCAGCGTCGGAGGCGTCGCCCGGGGGAGTCATTGTCTTTCCAAAAGCAGCCGGCGTGGGCAGCAGGATGGGCAAGTCGGTTGCAGGATTGGCACCGGTGCAAGTCGTCCTCCGCGGCAAGGCCAGGTCGTCGGATGCAAGACAGTGCCGATGGCTCAAACGCCGTCAGACAGTCGAACCAGCCGTCGACGCCGTCCTCGCCACATGACAAAGTGACCTTTTGAAAGGCTGCTTCCTATATCAACCAGCGATTTGCACCAGGACCCGCGGCCCATCCATGGCATCTAATTGTCCTCCGGAACGCCGTACCGATAATGCCGATAGGCATCGCGTGCGTAGCCGAAGTCGATCACTTCGAAGCTGTCGGCATCCGCGCCGCTGACCCGTTTCTTCCCACAGTACACGTCGCCGCCGTGGCGTGCATATGCCGACCTTGGATAGACCTTGAATCGCTGCGGGTCAACACCCTTGAGCACCTGCGCGCCGGCGTAGACCCGGCGGGCGTCTTTCCAGAATTGCGAGGTGCCGATGTCCTCGCAGGGGCTGACCGTGGCACCGTCCGCCCCGACGACGCGATTGCCGTCGTACCAGACATAGCGGCCGTCATAGGACAGTTTTGGATCGAACGGCGCGCGCGCATAGTGGTCACGGTCGGCGCCTTCCAGGATGATGGAATTCCAGTGCATATGAGACAGATAGCAGAGCTGGGTAGCATCTGCGTAGGTGGAGCCGCCTTGGTGACGCTCGCCTCCCAGGTAACGCAACGTGCTGCAGTCGAGTCGGGCATCGAGCCGGGTTGACCACAACAGTGCATGATGTTTCCCGCATAGCACTTCGCCCACACGGCGGAATGTGTCCGGCGCCTCTCCTTCCAGAATCGAGATACCGTTGTCGCCGTCGATCCAGTAGACGCGCTGGAGGTCCCCGAAAACATAGTCCTCAACGTGAGCAAAGGTGGCGCCATCGACCTGTGTCGGTTGCAGCCACATCATGTCGTACACGGCTTCGCTGGTGACGATGCCACCGCGTGCCTGGATTGCAGCACGGTTCTGCTCGCAGTGCGCTTTGCTCTTGTGCCTGTCAGGGTAATCGAGTCGAGCCTCGCACCAGAGCGTGTTGCCGCACAACAGCAATGGCCGGCCGTCAGCCCCGCCCGGACGGAAGCCGCGCACGGCCGTGTCCGGGTCACGTGTCTGCACCCGTACCATCGGGCCGATGCCCTTGTACCAAAGGGTATGGCGATCACCGTAGAACGCCTCATTGTCGCTTCCCGCAGTCAGCCGGCGAAAGCTCGACGGTTCTGCCCCGGATAGCACCTGGCCGTTGTGGGAGTAGACCTGCTTGCCATCGGTGTAGAACAACAGGTCATAACGGTAGGGACGTTCTGGCGTGGCCTGGGCAGCGCCCACGTTGACGACGGCTTTCAGCGCGCGCAGCAAGGTGGGCGCGACGGCGGCACCCAGGTCCGTTTCCGGATCGAACTCCGACAGGCTGCCTACCCAGGCGTCGAACCACCCCGGCGTGCAGGCGGACATGGTTTCCCGCGTTGCGCTATGCCGCTTTTCCAGTGCGATGGAAACCTGGGTGCGGTGATCGCCGCTGTCGAACACGTGGATGAAGGCCGTTGTCCCGGCGGTGTAGCAGACCGCCACGCCGCGTAGCATCGCGCAGAGGCCGAGCACCTCCGTACGTGTTTCCTGCGAGTCACCGTAGCGGAAGCATGCCGCCACCTGCAACTCAGCCAGAGCCTCGTCGTGCCGGCACAACAGAAAACCATCGCCATCGACCAGACTGCTGGCGAGTTGGCTGACCAGCGCGTCCTTCACTGTCGCATGCCCGCACGGTAGCGACGGCGGCAGATCGTCGAATGCAATGGGCCAATCGGAAAAATCGCCGGCCGATAGCGGCACGGACTTGAGCCAGCGTTGGAAGCCCCCTTTGGAAAGGGGAATGCTGGCGCAGAGAAACAGGGGTTCGGACATTGTAACGAGATAAAGTCAGAATCAGGCGCGAGGCCCGGCGTGGTGTCGTTGCATGATCGACGGTGCAGAAGAAAGTGATCATTCATTCTGAAGGTCATGCGAAAAGCGATCGCAGACCGACGAAATGCCGCAACTTTCAGACTCCCAGAGGGAGGGTTTCCGATTTATGAAACAACGCGACGGAAGCCTGCACCCATCGGGAATGCAAGTGGGGTCAATGCACATCTCAATGATTGACAAAGACGAAGCTTAGACCGATCCCATTCCCTTCGCCACCCAAACACCGCCAATCAATAAGATGAATCGATTTGCTGGCATGTACAGGCCGCGCTACTCTCAGTTCATGGGGAAATTTCTTCAACAATCGATCAGATTTTTCTGATATTTGATACAGAAAAGTCTGAATATAGACCGCTGCCCGCCTGGGCGCCGGCCGTACCTTTCCCTTCTATGCATTGATGTATGCGGTATTCGGGTTCGGATGGGTGAATCGCGGCATTCGATCTCGGCTTCATGACGAATAAGAGAACTGCTACACTGCCGCGCAACGTGGAGAATGGGGGGGTAGTGGATGCGGCGATTCGCCCGAGCCATGCTCGAACAGGGGCGCGAACGGACGTGCACCGTCGTTGTCGAGCTGATTGAGCTGGACCTGCAGGATGACAATGATCAGTCGCGCTTTGTAGTCGCATGCCGCCGGCAGCGTTGGAGCGGGGACAGGGTGATCTCCGAAACTGAGAGTACGCTCACAGCCGTACCCTGTACGCTGGCCGTGGCCCATCGCCGCGCCGTCGGTTACCTGCTGCGCAGGCTGGCTGTCGGCGATGTCTTGCGCGAACATGCTGGTTTTCCTGAACTGCAAGCCGTGACGGCCGCAACGGCGGCGGCCCCGGCCGCATTTGCCGATCCGCTTTCCGCATCTGTACCGGCGCCGGATGTGGCGGCGCTGGTGCAGCGCTTCTCCCTCTCCGCCTGGCGGTTGCTGCCGCCTGCACGGCAAGCGCGCAGTGTCTGGCGCGTGGCCGAGCGCAGCGATGCCGCCACGACCGACCTGGCGAGCCAGCAGGCGCTGCGTGCCCTGGCGCCGCGTTTGGTGAGCCTGCTCGGCAGCAGCGACGACTTGCTCGACTACTGCCTGGCGGTGGCCCTGGGCCGCCTGGACGACACGGGAGCGCGTGCCGCGATGGGTGAACTGGCCGAGCGCGGACGTTCGCCCGCCACGCGGCGCATGGCGCGCCAGGCCTGGCTGCTGCTGGCCGGCGACGACGCCGGGCGCAAGGCCGCGCTGCAGCCCTTGGCCGCGCGGTGGCAGGCCAGGGGCGCCAAACCGGAAACGGCCGCGGCCAGCGTTGGCGAATATCCGCAATGGCTGCTCGACGGTTACGACCTGGCGCTCATCGACTCCACTGCCAGGCAGGCTGTGCACGAGCATCTGCGCACGGCACCGCTCGAAGCAGGGTGCTTCGCGGCAGTGCGTGCGATCTACAAGACTGCCGAACTGCGGCGCGACGCCGGCACGCTGGCGCTGCTGCATGCGCGTTTCGAATCCACGCCTGCGCAAGGCCGTGCGGCCGGCGCCTATGCCGGCCCTACGCGTGCCTACCTGCGTGCCCGTGGCCTGCGCACCCTGCGCCGCTTGCAGCGGATCGGCCACAGCGCCGCGCCGGAGCTGGCGGTTGCACTGCTGCTCCAGCTGGATGACGAGCTGCATGCCCGGCGCCGCAAAGAGAACCGCTGGCAGTACGTCGATGGCCGCTATGCCACGCTGTGCCGCCATTACGACGGCGCAGCCGGCTGGCTGCTCGTCTCGCAGCTGTTGTTGCCGCACTGGCCGGCGCTCCAGGCAAGCCGGCGCAGCGGCCGCTGGTGGACCTTGGACCCGCTGGATCTTGCGCGGCCGCCAGCGCAGCGCGTGGAGGGCGGGCGCGAGATGTGGGACGCGAATCCGCAGGCCCTGGTGGCACTGGCGCTGCACAGCCACTCCTCGCTTGTGCAGTGGGTGGCAGCGCGAGCGCTGCAGGACCACGTGCCCTATCTGGCCGACGCGCCGGCCACCTCGCTCGGCATGCTGTTGGCCAGCCGCTACCCGCATACCGCGGCCGTTGCGCTGGCGGCCGTGCGGCACAAGCTCGCCGGCCTGCACGCGCTGGATAAGCGCCTGCCTCTGCTGATCGCACTCACGCGCAGCAGCGACGCCGACGCTGTCGCGCTGCTTGCCGGCGAGCTGGCACGCGCGCCCGCCGGACTGGCCGGCCGCGCCGATTTCGTGGCTGCGTTGCTGCTGTCGCCGCAGGCCACGATACGCGTTCAAGGCCAGGCGCTGGCGTTGCTGGCCCCGCCCGCGGTACTGCTCGGCGAGTTGTTGGAAGCCTTGCTGCCGCTGGATGACGACGCGCCCGCGCTACCCGAAATCGCACAGCAGTTGCAGGACTTGCTGGCCGGCGCACTGGCGGCGCACGCCGCCTCCGTGCCGCCGTCCGCGCTGCACTCCTTGCTTTTGCACCCCGCGCTGGCGGTGACCGAGGTCGCCACCGTCTGGCTTGTGCATCATCGCGCCGGCCTTGCGAGCCTGCCGCCGGCCACCCTGCACGCATTGCTGGCTTCCGACGAGGCCAGGCGCTGCGCCTGCGGCGTGCGCCTGCTGGCGGCGCTGCCCGATACCGTGCTGCAAAGCCAATCCGCGTTGCTGGCCGAATTCGCACTGCATGCGGATGCCGGCGTGCGTGCCGCCGTCGCCGTGGCCATTGAACGGCTGGCGCTCGCCCCGGACGCGAGCCGTGGCCTGGCCGAGCACCTGCATGCGGCCCTGTTTCGCAGCGAAGCCGCGCATGGCCTGCACGATGATCTGCTGCGCTGGCTTACGGGCCCGCTGGCTGCAGCGGCTCCGGCGCGGGACGCCCGGGGCTGCTGGCGTTCCTTGCAGGCGCGCACGGCGGGCGCTCAGCGCTATGGCGCCTGGACGCTGGCGCAGCTGGCCGATGCCGAATTCAGCCTGCGCCAATGGGCCACGCTGCTTCGCCACGCGGATGTGGCGGTGCGCCAGCGCGCCATGCGCAGCCTCGACGCGCAACTGGGTGAGCCGCTACGCGTCACGCCCGAGCAGGCCGCGCAGCTGCTGCCAGTGGCCAACAGCACCTTCGAGGACACGCAACGGTATGCCCGCCAGTTGCTGGGCGAGCGGCTGCCCGAAGCATCGCTGACGCCCGAACTGCTCATCGCATGGGTCGATCACCCGCAGGCCTGGGTGCAGGCGCTTGGACGCGCAAGGCTAACGCGGCGCATGCGGGCGCCCGAGGCCAGTCTATGCCTGCTCCGACTGGCGCAACACCCGGGCAATTCGGTTCAGCTCTTCGTGACGCAATGGCTGCTTGAATTGCCTGCCGAGGCGGACGAGCCGCGCGCCGAACGCCTGCGGCAACTGCAGCCGTACTTCCTGACGGTGCTGAGCCAGGTGCATCGCGCCCGGGCGGCCAAATCGCGCATTGTCGACTTCCTGCGCCAGCAGGTAAAAGCGCCGGCCTGCGCAGCGGTGGTAGCAGACATTTTCGCGCGCCAGGTGGTCGGTGCGAGCCTGACCGACCAGCCGCAGTATGTGGCCGGCCTGCGCGATATCGCGGCGCGCCATCCAGGCATCGTGCTGCCGTTTCTCGAATGGGTCGCGCCCGAGGCACGCGGCGCGCACCGCCGTGCCGTTCCCGCAGTAGCGCGCAGCTAACGCCAATACCATGAAATTCCGCTATCAGTACTACGGCGGCACGACCGTCGAGGATTCGCACGCGGCGCAGGCCTTTCAGTTCGCGCCGGACACGCTGCGCCCGCCAACCTGGTTCGATGGGGTGCTCCGCCGCGACGGGCTGACACACCTGTATTTCCGCGAGGCGCTGTCGGCGCTGCACGATGTCGTGGTCAGCGACATGCGCACGCGTGGACGGGACAGGACGGCCTATCGCCAATGGTGCGAAGCCAACGAGCAGACGCTGTTGGCCCGCTTCATGGCGGGAGCCGGCGAGCTGAAGCAACGCGCTGAAGCATTGGGCGCCGAGCTGACCAGCCTGCGCGCGCAGAAGTCCGCTGTGCTCAAGCCTTTCTACGCGGCGCAGCAGAAGTATTTCGATTGGCTGTACAACGCCAATCGCGACGCCTGGTATGTGCTCGACCCGGTGATCACCGTGCATCCCGACCGGCTGCTTTTCGAGGCTTTCAGCCAGGACGAATCCAGCTATTGCGCCGTCAGCGTCTCGCACGATGTCTTCGCCCGTATCGGCGGGATGGCCTGCGGAACGACCAATATCGACTACTCGGCCAGCCTCTACGACGAGTTCCAGAAGATTCGCGACTACAAGGAAACGCGCTTTGGCGTCGACCCCGCGGGCTTCAGCGTGTCGGTAGGCGACGATCCGGCCTTGCGCGAGGAAAAGATCGAGTTGCCGGACAGCTGGCTGCGCGGTTTCATGCAGGTCTCGAGCGCGATGGCACTGCCGGCCACGGTGCTGGACCTCCATCCCATGGACCTGCACAGCATCTGCGCCGTGCTGCGCCAGCACCGCGAACGCGGCGGGCCGCGCTCCATCCGCTTCGAGCTGTCGCCAAACGCGACGCCTCGGCTGGTATTCGAGCCCTGGGACATCGTCCTGCCCACGCGCCGCAGCCAGTTGCTGGGCGCGACGCTGACGCAGCCCCGCACCATCCGCCTTTGGGGCCGCCGCCGCCTGCTCACGCTGGAACGGCTCATCGGGCTCGCCACGCGGGTGCGCGTGCATCTGCTGGAGAGCGGCATGCCCAGCTTCTGGGTGGTGGAGCTGGGGGAGGTCACCGTGACGCTGGGACTGACAGGCTGGTCAGCCAGCGATTGGTCGGCTTCGGCGCGCTTCAACCTCCTCGCGCCGCGACATGCGGTGAGCGATGCGGCCAAGCTGCAGGTTGCGCAGGATCTGCAGCGCCACTGGCAAGCCACGCCAGGGGAGATTGCAGCGAGAACGGGCCTGCCCGAAGCCGATGTGCGGGCCGCGCTTGCGTCGTGGCTGCAAGCCGGCCGCGCCGTGTACGACCTGCCGGCGGCACGCTTTGCCTGGCGCGAACTCAGCCGCGATCCGCTCATGCTGGAACAGCTGCTGCTGGATAGCACGGAGGAAGACGCTGCGCTGAAGCTGGTGCACGCAGGCAGCGTGAAACTGACGGGCATCGAACGGGACGAAAGCAGGCTGCGTATCCGCGGCGAAGTCAGGCAAGGCCGGCAAAGCGCATCGCCGCAGCTCAGCCTCGATGCCGACGAACAGATCACCGATGCGCACTGCACCTGCAACCACTACCGGCAGAACCGGCTGCGCCGCGGTCCCTGCAGCCATATGCTGGCCCTGCGGCTGCTTGCCCAGCCACGGCTGGACGCACTGCGCCTGGCGGCGGCAGCCACGGCTGCCGACAAGGAAGGAATGGAATCATGATCGATCCGAGGAGAAACCCGATGCCGCGGACTGCCGCACACGCCCGTTACCACGCGGCTCATGCTATAGTGCGGCCAGATGCAGCGCGCAGGCTCTTGCAATCCGGGCGGTGTTTCGCCGCCCCTGTGAACTGCCGTTCCATGCGCCACG